>CANQZQ010000058.1 GCA_947628375.1 uncultured Bacilli bacterium | reverse complement strand
AGTAGTTATACTATTACGCTTACCAAACTTGTTCAAGTTGGCTCAGGCACTGTTTTACAATACGAAATTTCTTCTGTTACCAACAATGGTAAAGATGCTTCATTTAAGAATTTCTCTTATAATGGCACTACTTATTGGTCTGGCGACAAAACTATTTTAGCTAGAAATGTTAAAGAAAGTATCACTAGTGCTACTATTACTTTAACTGATGGCTCTACTGTTTCAGCTGCTATTAAATACGCTGAAAGAGAAATTTAATTTATTAAAATTTATATTTATAAAAAGAAAGGAAAATAAAAATATAATGAAAGGCAAATATAAACTTTTAGCCCTTACATTAATCAGCCTTTTTGCCTCTTTATCAGTTGTTTCTGCCAAAGAAATGACTGTTGAAGAAATTGGAGCTGCCATTGCCGAAGCTGAACCTAACGCTAGTTATGCTATCGTGGTTGGTACTCATGCTTTCTCTAGTAGTCATATTATTACTACTGCTGAGTTTATGGCTGCTTCTACTACGATTGATACTACGGGCTACAACAACATTATCGATGCTATGGCTATTAACATTATTTCTAGATCTAGAGATGCACAAGGTAATTTCTCTGCTTGGTCTGTTGAAGCTCCTATTTTAGGTGATAAGTTAGATGCTAAAACTAACATCGATTACGTTGATTTAAAATATGAGGGTGTATCTGTTGATACTGATGATATAATTAGTGATGCAGTTACTGAATTAAATGCTGCTATTTTAAAAAATAGTTCTCTAAAAAATAATTTAACTGTTTCTTATAGTGATGGAACTATAACAGTTAAAGAAAAAAGTTCAGTGACACTAAATAAATTTGATACTTTATCTGAATTACTTGTTAATGAAATTAAAAGTGGTAATTATGAGTTTATCAAATTAACTGAAATTTTAGCTACTGATGTATCTACAACTGCTGAAACCGAAATTATTGATGATGAATATGATGTTGCTAGTGCTCTTACTGCATTTGTAACAGCTAAAAAATCCTTTACAATAGAATTTAAAGTTATAGATGGTGTCGTTAATACTGGTAAATATAATAAATATTCTGTAAATTTTGTATCTGAATATAAAGTATTTGACAATGTAATCAAAGGATTATTAACTACTAAAGACAATCCAACTGCTGGATATGAATTAACTTGTGATGGTAATACATGCAAATTAAATGTTCTTGTTGCTAGTACTAATGCAGTAAAAAATTCTACAGATTTTGGCAAAATCTTATCAACTAAACTTAGTAGTGCTTTGCCAAGTGTAAGTTCAAAAGTTAAAAGCATTGTAGTTGGCTCATCAGAAATCACAAAATCTGAAGGAATTGAAAATATCATTTCTGTTCAACTTGCTGCTATGGGAAAAACAAGTGTTGATGCTTTAACTTTGGGTGATTTAATTTCTCAATCTATTACTATTAAAATTAATTTAATTGATAATGTTGTTTCTGAAAATAACAACAATACTGAGGTTTATACAATTAATGTAGTAGCTGAAACTAACACTAATAAATTAGTAGAAGATAATGTTAAAAATATAAATACTACAATTGAATCTTATAGTAAAAATGATCAATCACAAAAGGAAAGCGTTAAAGATTCATTTAAATTATCGTATGAAAATGGTATTATAACTATGGCTGTCATAAAAAATGACACAGTATTAAAAGTTGGATATGAAACTGGTCTTTTAAGTCCTGTTTTAAGCTTAGTTTCTTCAGGACTTTATGAAAGTATTAATCTTAAATATGGTTCTGAATCAATTGATTTAATGTCTTCTGGTAAAGATATATTTACTTTCTTAGAAGCTATGGGTATAAGTACTCCTAAAACAAATGGAGTAAAATTAGACGATTTAGTTAATAAGACTATAACAGTAGAATTAAAAACTAAATCAGGCGTTAAAAATGCTGGTTTAAATAAATATACAATTTTATTTACTGGCAGTGTTAATACAGATAATGATTTAAATAGTTTAATTGATAAATTAGGCTTAGGATCTGCTCCTGAAAAAGTTGCAAAGGATAATATAATAGATTTAAACTCAATAGATTTAAAAAATAATTTAGATGCTACAGAATTTGCTACAGAAATGCGTAAACAAGCAAATAAATATGCTTCAATAGTTGTAACATTTAATAACAAAGATTATACAATTGCAAAAAATGATGGAGACGAAGAAAATATCACATCTTACGGTGATTTAAAAGATTTAAAAGCCGCATTAGAAGTTGAAAAAACTATATTTAAAGGTCAACTTATTAAAGTTCAATATAATTTATTAAGTGATAGAGTTAATACATCTGAAAATGGAGAAATTTATACTATAAAATATACTGTATTAAGAAATACAAAATCTGCATTAAATGATGCTATTAATACTATAAAAACAACTGTAACTACTGCTAAAACTGGAAGTAATGCTTTAGTGCCAAAACTTGTTACAAGTGATGGTAACAACTATATTAATGATAAAAATGAAATAATATTCGATGTTAAGTTGTCCACTACTACGGTTGAAAATTTAAAATTAGGTTTAACTGCGGAATTGGCTAAGTTCTTCGCACAAGATTGGTATGAATCTATAGCGTTTATCTATAATGGTACAAGAATTGATATCACTTGTGATAAATCTACTTCCGGTACATGTGTTGCAACTAGTGTTAAAGGTGTTGATAAGTTAATTGAAGCACTTGGTGGTGTTGATAAACAAATCGGTGCAGTGGCTGATGATACTAGATCTCTACAAATTGAATTTGTTCTTGCTAATGGTGTTACTAATCAAATTTCAAATACTGAGAATAATGATGAAACTAAATTAATTTATGATATTATTTTATCTAAAAAAGTAAGTGCTAAAGAAACTTTAGGTAATTCGCTAACTTCTGAAAAGGTAGCTTCTGGTTTCGTTCCAAAATTTGATGAAAATGATATGATTAATGCATTATATTTAAAAGCTGCTGATACAACTGGTAATGCATATAATTTCTTAAAGAATGCTAGTATGTACACAGAATTAGCTAAAATCCTAAGTGATGTAAGGTTTGAATCTATTGTTCTAAACATTGGAAATGCTGATTCTATAACATTAGTCACGGGTAAAACAACTGTTGCTACTACTGAAATTGATGCTGCATTAGGAATGGTATTTAAAAATCATTCTGAAGGATTTGATTATAAAAAAGCTACTATTTCAGAATTTGTTAAAGAATTAGGATCAAATAAAATTACTTTAACATTAAATTTGAAAAATGGAAGAGCTGTGTTTGAAGAAAATGGTACTACTTCTATCACTTACGAATTAAGATTTAGTGAATATGATAGTATTGTTAGTTCTGTAACTGGAATAACAACTGTCGAAGTTAATTCTAGTGCTCAAAGCGATTGGAAAGATGGTAAGTTAGACATTACTGTAAATGATACTAATAAAGCTCAATCTGTTACAGTTAAGTTAAGCAGTCTTGAGTCATTATTTACTAAAAATATTTCATCTATTGAAATAAATGGTGTTTATGTGACTGCTGATGAATATGCTGATGCTAAAGCTAATGCAAATGGCGATACTGAAAAATTACTTGCAAGATTAAATAATGCTATCAATAAGATACTTGGTATAACTGAAACGAAAGAAGCAGTTACAGCAGAAGAATTGATCGGTAAGACAATTACAATAAAAGTTAATATGGTAAGTGGTATTTTATCAGAAAATGCGAAAACATCAGAAATAATTACTATTAGTTTCATTCAAGAAAAATAGGAATTTAGTTAAATAAAAACTAATAAGAAACAAAAAAGAGGATGTTAAGAAAAATAAATTATTTATTTTCTAACATTCCTTTTTCTATTGTTATAGTAGATAAAGTAGATATTAAACTAAATCTGATGTTTCTGGCCACGAAAACTAAATCCAAAAGATTAAAAATAAGGAATAAAACAAAGTATGTCAAGAAAAGGAAAAAGTATAGATAATGGAATGATGGAAAATTTCTTTGGCATTTTAGACATAAATGTTTTATAATAAAGAATATATATAACGTTAGATAATTTAATAAAACAATAGATAACTATATTTTATTATTATAATTATGATGAATTAAAGCAAAATTAAAAGAACTGTATCCGTTCAATTTAGGCTACAATCCTTAAATAATTAAATTATCCAACTTTTGGGGTTCAGTTCAGGTTTCCGATATTTTTATATTATAAAATATTTTTGGTTAATTAATTTTTCTTATATTTTAATTATTACCACAAAAACCTGAAACAGAATTATCTTTCATTTGTAATTTATCTGTTGCAATATAAATGTCTTTATTACCATCGCTTGTATTACAAGTTATAATAGAATAACCGTTATTGGTGTATTTAGTTGTGCCACCATCTAAATATATTGTTGCTGATCCGTCAACAATTGATGTTTCTCCAACAATTTTATCTATTAATTCATGCATGGTATTATTTAAATTAACATCATTTTGTTTTAGATATTTACTTAAAGATATTTTATGCTTATCGTCTTTTAAAATAATTTTATTAATACAAACAGTATATATTTTTTGATCATTGGTACTATAATATTCTTTTATTTCATTATTGCAAGATTTATTATTAGTAATTTCTACTTTATAATCATCTTTTAAACTAACTTTACAACCAGTTAATAAAAATAATAAACCAATAATTAAAATTAATTTTTTCATAATAATTTATCCTTTCATATGTTTGTTAGATAAAAAAATTGTTGAGAATAACCTCAACAATTTTTTAGCTTGAATATTAACTATTCATTAGCAACAAAATTAATTGTATAAGTTTCTACTTTATTACCGTTTTCTGAACGTAAGCCATCAGCTAATTCTATAGTAATTTCAAAATTATATCCAATTAAATCAGCAAGATTATAAGCATCTTTTCCAATACCTATTAAATCTTTAATAGAATATTTCAATTGCTTATTAGAATCAGCAAAAATACCATTATTATTTTTAACACTTTCCTTAGTTAAAGTTATTAAATTAGTATAATTTTCCGCATCAGCTTTTTTTCCAGAAACTTTAACAGATAAAATTGCTCCATCTGCTAATCCAGAATAAATCGAATTAGTTGATTCAGATTTAAATACAATTTTTTTATCAGATGAAGTATATGTAGCTTTATCTACCTTATATTCAACTTTATGTTTAATATCAAAACTTAATTTTTGATCATCAACATAAGTACTATTCATTAAAATGTTAGTATTGATATATTTAGATAGTTTAACATTATATTCATAGTTTAAATCATCATTCTCGGCAGCAACTGCATATCCATTTTTAAGTGCAACTTTAATACTTAATAAGTTGTTTATATTAATAGCTTTTTGTAAATTAGCAAAAGTTACATCTTTGCCATCATCAATTGTTAGAGATGGGACTTTAGCATCATTAACTAAAATTTTTAAAGCATTTTCTAACTCAGTTTTTAAACTTGTTTCGTCAGATGTACTAACAATAGTAATTGTTTTAGAACCAATTGTCAAAACAATTTCATCTACTCTTTCATCAGAGACTAAAGCTTTAAGTTTTGTAAATATTAAATTTCCAACATTTGATTCAAAAGCAGCTACGTCTGATGCATCTTTCCAGTAAAGAATATAAAAATTATTTTCTTTTTCATTGAAAATCATCTTAGCACCTAAGTTGCTTTCGTCAGAGAATGCTAAATTTTCAGCAATCATGTCTTTAATACTCATTTTATTAGATAACTTAATAGTATATGTAATATTTTTTACATCTCCATATTTACTATCCATAACACCATTATTTAGATTAAATGTTACTTTAATATCAGAACCTTTAATTTGGTTAAGTGTTGAACTAGCTATTTTTTCTAATAAATTATTTAATTCATTTGATAAAGTTACATCATCTGTTCCAGTTAATTTAATAGTATAATCATTGCCATTATAATTAACTACTATACTTGAATATTGTCCTAGATCTAATAAAGATTTTAATTTAGTATCAAAATCACCTTTAATAATAGAAGTTAAATCTGTAACAGAAACGTTTGGATGAACTAATTCAAATGTAATTTCCTTAGTCTTTTCATCAAAAGACATATCAATAGCAGCTTCTTCATAATTACTAGTTTTTAATTTATTGCCGTAATTAGCGTTATCTATTGCTTTACTTACATTAGAATTTGTATCTACTACAAATCTGACCTTTAATGTGTATTCAGTATAACCGTTATTTGTTAATACATTTTTGCTGTCAACAGCATCAACTTCGTTATCCTTCAAATTATATCGAACAATAATATCTTTACCAATTAAATCACTAAGTTTTTTATTTAAAGCAGTAATCAAACCACTGTCATCAGATCCGTTTTGAATTGTATATGTAGCTCCATCAATTTTTACTATAATAGATTTAAATAATTCTTTAGCATTAGTAAATAAATCACTTAAGCCAGATGTTTGAACAGTTTTGTTTAGATTTGATTTATTTTTAACATCAATAACATATACATTTTTTCCAGATTTTATATCTAATGTCTTATCACAATCACTTGATAAAGCAGTAATAGTTTTCTCTAGTGAATCTTGAGTAGATTGAGCTACTTTACCCAAAAATTTAATCGTATAAGTCCTAGATGAAACAGTCGTGTTAGAAGCCTTTGCATCTAAAACACCAAGGCCATCTTTAAGTTCAACTTTTACATTATAAGTTTTTCCAACTAAATTTTCTAATTTTGTAGGGTCACCAAGTGCTTTTTTAAGTTGCGCAGCAACTGCATTTTTATCACTAGTAGTACTAGAAACAACAACATCAGCAACATCAATTTGTTTGACTCTAGGATCTATAATCAAGGCCGTTAAGAAATTAATTAACCCTGTACCCTCAATAGTGGAAACTTCTTTAGATTTATCAACCATTATTTCAATAGTATTGTTATTTAATTTAAAAGTCATGCCATTATTACTTAGGCCTTTAGAAGAATCAGCTACTAAGTTTCTAACATTTTCATCTAAATCTACAATAGATGTGAAATTAATACTATAATGAGAATTATTAGTACCACTTTCTTTGTACATTTCTCCTAAATTGAATTTAACGTCAATTGTTACATCAGCAATTACACCTTTAGTTTGAATCGCTTTCAAAATGTCTGCAAATCCTTTAGTAATAGCTCCTTCTGCTTGATAAGAAGTATTTTCTTTAGCGTCAGCCTTTGTTAAAGTGACTTTAGTATCACCATAAGATAGTTCTATTGACTCATATCCATCGATGTTTAATAATTTATAAATTCCATATGTAATACCTGTACCAGCAACTTCATCAGGAGTACCATTTATAATTGCATTTAAAGTAAATAAAGATAAATCAACATATAATGTGCCTGTTTCATTATCATATTCTTTAGTATAATATAATTTATAATCATCAGAAGTTTTTTGGCCAGTTAATCCTTTAACAAAATTTTTAATATTTGTATCTGAATTAACTAGGGTTCTATCTTCTAGATCATTATAATCAATATAAGTTAAATTAAATTTTTTATTTGAACCAACTAAAGTTCCCTTACCTATAACAGCAGAAGCTTCAGTCCATCCAGTCCATTTATCGTTTTCATCACTTGTACGTTGTAAATAGTAAATAGTAATGTTTGATAATTCTTCTGAAATATTATGTTTTGAATGTGTAGATGCATAAATAACATCTTGTAAAGTTAAAGTATGTTCTGAAGAAAAAGCATAATCACCAATTACATATAAATATGCAGCACTATCTTTTGCATCAGCATATTTTTCAGAAATTACAGCATCTAAAGTGTCTAGAGTAATTTCTTTAGCACTTACAGATGTAGTAAATAAAAGTCCGACAAGAGCAAAAACGAATAATAATTTATATTTATTTTTCATTTTTTCTTTCTATATTCCTTTCATTTATTTTATAGTTACATTTGCTGTTACTTTTGTTCCATCAGCTAATCTGATTGAAGCAGTTTTTGGATTACCAGCTACAGCACTTGCTGGAGCACTACCTTGAGTAGCCATAACTTTTGTATCATTAATTGTAAATGATGAGTAATCTTTAGAAGTCATCGCTACGCCATCTTTTTTAACAACAAAGTCATATTGTACTGCTCCTAAACCAGCTCCTAAATCTCTTGCAGTTAGTTCAACTGTATAAGTAGCTTCTTTTAC
>CANQZQ010000057.1 GCA_947628375.1 uncultured Bacilli bacterium | reverse complement strand
TTTAGTATATGGTTGTCTATGACCTTGTTTTTTACGATATTTCTTTTTAGGTCTATATTTGAAAACAATTATTTTTTTATTTTTGCCATGTTTTTCAGCTAAACATTCAACTTTAGCTCCTTTAACGGTTGGATTACCAACTACGCCATCAACAAATAATACTTCATCAAATGTTATTGTTTTTCCTTCTTCAACGTCTAATTTTTCTACATAAATAACGTCGCCTTCAGAAACATAATATTGTTTTCCACCTGTAGTAAAAATAGCTTTCATTTCATTACCTCCTATTTAAAATTTTTAAGTCGCGCCCTTAAGGTGACTAACTAGTTCTTATAACCTTTTTAGTGCGGTTTTTTACGAAATGACTTAAACAAAACAATTTTACCAAAAATATGCCTAGTTGTCAAATTTTTTAAGGCCTTTTTACTTAATATTTGTTATATAAAATTAGCTTTCTTCACTAAATATTCTTTTTATTTTATCTTTTTCTTTAACATAATGATTTCCCTCTTTAAAAAAATGTAAAACATTTTTTCTTAAATTACTAATATCTTTAGTATGATTATCTATTTTTTGATAAGGAAAATCATATAAATATCTTTCTAATAAAAAACGATTTTTATAATATTTATAATTTTTAAAAGCCATGATTATTTTATATAACAAAAACGATGCTATAAGATAATTATCAATATGAAATTTATAATTAATATAAATAAATATTAGTAAAAAAAGACAAGATATTCCTAAATTTAACTTATAAGAAAGATTATAGGAAAACATTTTTTCTAATAATAAATGCATAATATTATTACCATCTAAAGGAATAATAGGGATTAAATTAAAAACAATAAGAATTAAATTGTATTTAGTAATTAGCGTATAAGTAATATTATTAAAATAATTTTTAAATATAAATATAATTATTCCTAAGATAATTTGATTTATAATACCTGCAAGGGCAATAATTAAATCTTTATTGATACTGGTATTAATTTTTTTATTTATATCGGTATAACCTCCAAAAGGAAGAATTTCAATGGCATTTATTTCATAATGAAATAATTTAATAAATATGATATGGCCAAATTCATGAAAAAGACAAATAAAAAAGATAATACTAATATTTTTTATATAACCACATAATATACAAATAATAATAAAAAAATAAGTATAATTGCTAATCTTAATTTTCTTGAAGATATTCATCATATTTTATAAATTTACCATCTTTTTCTAATATTAAATAAATATAATTATCTTTAGCACTTCCAATGATGGTATCTTTTTCTAAATAATCATATAAATTAACTGAGATATTGGTAAGATTACCATATGTATAATCAATGCCATCATTGCCTTGAATAATAACTACATTTCCATAATCTTCTTTTTCACCAGTGAATACTACTATTCCTCCATTAAGCAGAGCTACTTCTTTATTGTTTTCATAGTTTATTTGCACACCATCTTTATAGGTAGTATAAGTATTTTCTTTAATATTTTCACTAAAAACTAAAGATGAATCATCTTTAATAGTGGGAATAATAGAACCAAATTTATTTTGATACCATTTATTTATTTTAGTAAATTTAAGACTATCTTGGAATAAATATTTATTTACTAAAGAGGCATTATCATCATCAATTTTAATATAAGTGGCAATAATAATAACTAAAATAATGCTTAAAAGGGTTTTAGTTATGATAGTTTTTAAATATTTTACTTTTTTATCTTGATTATTATTAATACTACTATATCTTTTGTGACTTATTTTAGTATAATCATCTATATTCATCTTTTTCACCACTAAATTATATTCAGAAAAATTTATTTAATTCTCTTATATACAACATTATCTTCCTCATATAAATAAGATAATGGCGGTATAGAAAGATATGTATACCCTTCATCTTTGATATTTTGCCATTTTTCTTTTTGTTTTAAAGCTTCATTTTCAAAGAAATAGTTTAAAAAAATGATTCCTTCATCTTTTAATAAATTTTCTAATTTTTGTAAAACTATTTTTCTTTCTTCTTTATTAAAGTTTTTTTGATACTGGGATTCATAATAAGTTAAAATATTAGATAAGAGAATAATATTATATTTTTGGTGTGGTAAATTCATAATATCATTATTTTGAAAATTGATATTAACGCTAGCTATTTTATTTTGAAGTTTATTATACTCATCTGCATTTTCTAAAAAGATGTTACCTCGAATACTTTTTTTAAAGCCATATGTATTTTGAGATAATAAATAAAATAAATTAGTACTATTTTGATAATTTTTTTGTCTTTCGTAATTGAAACTTATTATTTCTTGCCAAAATTTTCTGATCTTTTTATCCATTAGAGGTAATAACTCATTAATGATATCTCCTAAATCATTTAAACTAAGAAATGGGTTGGTAAGTTTCTGACAAACTTCCAAATATTTTAAATAGTTATATTTAATTATCATAGCTCTTTTTAAACCTAAGGCAATATATAAAGAGAGGCGGTTAATATCAAAGGTATCAATATTAGTAATTCCTTTGGTTATTAAATTAAAGACATGATCTCCACTTGCTAAGACACTTAATGCTTTAGTATCTTGTTCTACTTTAACTAATTCTAAATATTTTTTAATATTTTCATTAGTACAAAAATACCCTCTTGAATATTTAGAAAATGGTGTATTACTTGAGGGCTCTATACCATTTATTAAAGTATAATTAATTAAATATTTTACGGCATTAATATCTTTAGAAACACTATTCATATTTTTCCTTTCTCGCTAAATTAAAACTTAATAAATAGAATATTAAATTAAAAATTAAATTTTTGCCTATTTTTATTAAGATAATAGTTATATTATTAAAAAGTAATAAATTACTAAATAAGATATAAAAAATATAATTAAAAATAGTAATAAATAAATAACTAAAAAGATTATTTTTATTTAAAGGTTTAAATATTTTATTACATAAATACATAAATGTTAAAATAATGGTATTATATAAGCCTTTAAAAATAACTAAATCTAAAATTAAGGCTGTTATTAAATAATATTTATATGGTTTATTATATAAATAAGTAATAAAAAAGTAAGATGTATACTTAGTATAATTATTAATTAAGATATCGATAATTAAAAGAACATAAATCATAAGTTCTCCTTTAAAATATTAACATAATTAATATCTTTAATATTAAGTTTATAATTTACTTTAATCACTTTTTCAATACCCTTTTTATCTAATGATATATCTTTAACTGTTCCAATATATATGTTTTCTTTAGTATTACCTAAACCAGATGTATAAATATTATCACCAATATTTATATTACTATAATTAGAAATATTACTGACGATAAGTTCATTATCTTTATATTCTAAAACCCCAATTTCATTATTTATTTTTACCGATACTTTGCTATCTTTACTCGTTATTAATTTGACTATACTACTAGTTTTACTTACTTTAGAAACAAATCCTACTAAAGTATTATCATAAATTACCGGATTATTATTTAATCCTTCATCTAAACCTCCTCTTATAGTTATTTCATTCATATAATCATAGATGTCTTTATAAATAATATAGGTATTTAAATAATCACTTTCATAAATAAGATTTATTTCACTAAATTCTAGTAATTTATTATAATCGTCTTCTAAAAATTGACAACGCATAGGAGTATAAACATCTTCATCTATTTTTAAAAGTTTATAGATAGGTTCTATAATAATTAAAATTAAAAATAAGATTAAAAATAAATTATATTTCCAAATAAATTTAAATATTTTCATTAAGCACCAATACTTTCTAAATATAAATTTAAAATACTTTGGTTAATTTGTTCATAATTATTATTATCAGTGACTTTTTTTAAAAGCTCTTCATATTTTTCTAAAGCATGGTAAAAATTAGCTGGGACTTTAATTTGTTTTAAATAAACATTAATGTTTTTATTATGGTAGTATAGAAGCATTTTATTGACTAGATCTATATCTTTGTATATAGCACAATATATTTTATATAAATTATTTTCATTTATAATAATGGCAGATGTTTCATTTGTATTTTGATAAGCTTTATCATAGGTAGAATAAGCCCCTACTTGAAAAGCATAGACTGTATACTCTTCTTTAGCATAAATATTTTCTTTATTTAAAATGAAAAAAGTAAATAATATTCCTAAGATAATAGATGATAAAACTAAGATAATATTTTTCTTCATAACATCACCAAATTAATATTAACATAGAGTAATAAAAATATTTGTCAAAGGGTGTCGAAAGGCAAAAAAAATAAACTATTTTATTAGTTTATCTTTTAGAAATAAATTTTAATTTAATTTTTTATTTAATATTTCTTTTACGATAGTTGGATTAGCTTTACCTTTAGTTTCTTTCATTACTTGACCAACAAAATAATCAAAAAGATTAGTTTTACCTTGATGATAATCTTCTATTTGACTAGGGTTATTATTTAAAATATTGGTAATAATTTTTGTAAGTTCATCTTGATTAGACATTTGAGCATTATCTTTAGTTATATAATTTTTAGGTTCTTTTTTCTCTTCTAAAGATTTATTAAATATTTCTTTAGCTTGTTTTGAAGAAATAGTACCTTTATTAAGCTCGGAGATAATTTGATTTAATAATGAAGGAGTTAGATAAAAATCTTTTAATGTAATATCTTCTTTGTTTAAATAAGCAATAATTTGAACTATTAAATAATTGGCAGAAGTTTTAGCATCCATACCAAGACTTAAACATTCTTCAAAATAATCAGCATAATCTTTTTCTTTAATAATGATATTGGCATCATATTCTGATAAACCATATTCTTTCATATATTTTTCTTTTCTTTCATTTGGAAGAAGAGGAATGGTTTTTCTAATACTTTCTAACCATTCTTTAGTAATTTTATATTTAGGAATATTAGGTTCAACAAAATACTTATAATCAATGGCATCAACTTTGCTCCGCATTCTAATAGTAGTACCAGTTTCTTCATCAAATCTTCTTGTTTCTTGCTCTACTTCATTATATCTACCAGTATCTTTTAATTCTGATTGTCTTTTTATTTCATAATTAATTGTTTCATAAACATTAGAAAAAGAATTAACATTTTTGATTTCGACTTTAGTTCCTAAAGTAGTAGAGTCTTCATCCATAATGGAAACGTTAACATCACATCTTATTTGGCCCATTTTAGTATCCGCTAAAGAGACGCCACAATATTGATAACATCTTCGCATATATTCTAAAAAGGCAACTGCTTCATCTGCTGTATTTAAGCATGGTTCTGTTACAAGCTCTAAAAGAGGTACCCCTGCTCTATTATAGTCAATAAGGGAGGCATCAGAATAATGATCAAGACTAGCAGAATCTTCTTCTAAATGGATATCATGAATTAAGACTTCTTTTTGATAAGTACCCATATCAATAGTAACTTTTCCATTCACCCCAACAGGAGCATGCATTTGAGTTATTTGATATCCTTTAGGTAAATCAGGATAATAATAGTTTTTACGATCAAAATACATGTATTCCGGTTGGGTGCAATTTAGGACTAAAGACATTAAAAGAGCCTCTCTAACCGATTCTTTATTAATAGTTGGTAAAATTCCAGGAAATGCCATATCGACTGGGGAAACATTAGAGTTAGCTATTTCACTATAGCTATTTTTAGCACTGGAAAAGACTTTAGAATTACTTTGAAGTTCACAGTGCATTTCCAGTCCTATTACAGCTTTATATTTACTCATTTTCCCCCTCCTTTGCTATTTGGCCTTGGTAAGGCATTTCTTTTTCTAAAGCATAAGCAATATTTAAGACGTTTTCATCATCATAGCAATTACCCGTAATATTGATACCAACAGGCATATTATCGATAAAACCATTAGGAATAGTAATAGATGGAAAACCACCAAAATTGCCAATTTGTAAATGTTCTTCTAAGATTCTAGTCTCTTCATTATCAATCATATTATTATCATCTTCTAAGTAAGGAGCAATTCCACTTCCAACAGGCATTATTAAGGCATCATAATTTTTAAATAAATCTTTCATTTGATCAACAATTAATCTTCTTACTCTTTGAGCATTAACAAAGTATCTTTCTTGATTTTCTTTTTGCAAAATATATGAACCAATTACAAACCTTCTTTTGATAAGCGGTGAAAATCCTTTAGTTCGGTGGTCTTTAATTATTTCTTCGTAATTATTTCCTTCTCCTCTTGGGCCAAAAATAATTCCTGTCAAATTTGACATATTACTTGTCGCTTCCGCACACGAAATGCAAACGTAAACACTTGGTAAAGAAGCAAGAATACTTTTGTCAATTGACACTTCATCGATAGTAACACCTAATCTTTTTAAGATATCTAAAGTTTGATGAAAATTAGCTAAGTGTTTTTTTAACATCTCACTTTTATTTTGATAGCTTTCAATATTAGCAATTTCTTTAATATAAAATAATTTTTTACCTTTAATATTGCCATTTAAGGCATCATATAGATGAATATTTTGGGAATCCCATGTTGTTTGGTCTTTGGGATCAATTCCTTTCATAGCATCTACAACGATTGCAGCATCTTTTACAGAACGAGTAAGACAACCACAATGATCAAGACTAGAAGCAAAAGGAAATAAGCCATAACGACTAATCATGCCATAAGTAGGTTTATAGCCAACAATTCCACAGTAAGCAGCCGGTTTTCTAATAGAGTCTCCTGTATCACTACCAAGAGCAAAGGGATAGACGCCACTTGCAACGGCAGCAGCACTACCAGCAGATGATCCGCCAGCCATTCTTTTTAAATCCCAGGGATTTCTAACGGGACCAGTATGACAAGTTGTACCAGTGCCTCCCATCCCAAATTCATCCATCGCTGTTTTATTAACCCCTATAGCCCCAGCTTTCTCTAAATTTAATACAGCCGTAGCGCTAAATATTGGAATATAATCTTTTAGTGTATTAGATGATCCAGTAGATAAAATGCCTTTAGTTGAATAATTATCTTTAATTCCAAAAGGAATTCCTGAAAGCATATTTTCTGTAACATTAGTAATTTTAGGATTTTCAATAATAGTTACAAAAGCATTACATTTATCTTGAACACTTTTGCTTTTTTCTAGTGATTCATTAACTAATTCTAAAGGGGTTATTTCTTTATTAACAAGCATTTCATGTAATTTTTCAATATTATTTATAATAGCCATTAATTATCCCCTCCTACTACTTTTGGCATTACGATTTCTCTTCCTTCATAAGAATCACAGTTTTGAAGTAATTCTTCAATATCGGGACTTTCAGTTGCTACATCATCTCTTAGTTCATATACAAAATCATCTAAAGTGTGAGTCATTGGTTCTATTTTTTCAATACCTGGAATTTTAGTAATTAATTCCATATTATGATCTATAATATCAAATTCTTTTAAAACCATAGCATTTTCTTCCTCTGATAAACCAATTAAAAGTTTATTAGCATAATCTTCAACCATTTCACTTGTAAATTTTTTCATAATTACCTCTTAATAATCACATGATTTAGGAGTTCTTGGATAAGGAATAACATCTCTTATATTATCAACGCCAGTTAAATAGATTAATAATCTTTCAAAGCCCATCCCAAATCCAGAATGAACACATCCACCATAACGTCTTAAATTTAGATACCATTTTAATCCTTCATCACTCATATTTAATTCTTGCATTCTTTTAATAAGTTTATCGTAATCTTCTTCTCTTTGACTACCACCAATTAATTCACCAGCACCAGGTACTTCTAAGTCAACAGCAGCGACGGTTTCATTATCAGGATTAAGTTTCATATAGAAAGCTTTAATATCTTTAGGCCAGTTTTTAATGAATACTGGGCCATTAAAATATTCTGTAATATATTTTTCATGTTCTTTCGCAATATCGCCACCATAAACGGGTTCAAATTCCCATTTTACTGGAGCTTCTTTTAATAATTTAATGACATCTTTATGATCAATTCTTGTAAAATGACTATTAATAAGTTTATTAAGTTTTTCTTTTAAACCATTTTCAACAAATGAGTCAAAGAAATCAATTTCATCTTTGGCATTATCTAAGACATATTTAACGATATATTTAAGCATATCTTCCATAATATCCATATCACCTTCTAAATCACAGAAAGCAATTTCGGGCTCAATCATCCAAAATTCAGCAGCATGAGTTTTAGTATTAGAATTTTCCGCTCTAAAAGTTGGCCCAAAAGTATAAGTTTTTTTATAAGCCATAGCAAATGTTTCAGCTTCAAGTTGGCCACTTACAGTTAAACCAGTTAATTTACCAAAAAAGTCTTTACTATAATCAACTTCACCTTTAATTTTATCTAAAGGAATAGTGGTAACTTGAAACATTTCGCCAGCGCCTTCACAATCACTTGCCGTAATTAATGGGGCATGGAAGTAAACATATCCTCTTTCTTGAAAATACTTATGGAT
>CANQZQ010000056.1 GCA_947628375.1 uncultured Bacilli bacterium | reverse complement strand
TACGATTGTGTACGTTTCAATATAAATGCTCCATTATATCAATTAATAGATGCTTTTTATAGTGAGTGGCAAAGAATGGATTATGAGGCAAAAGAAATTATTGAAGACTTACAAGAAGAATATGATATAGATAGAAAAGTATTACTACCTGGTGAAACTGATATAAATGCTTTAAGAAGAAAGAAATAAATGCAATCTTTCTTTTTTTTTACTTATAGTATATAATTAATTAAAGAAAGAAGGTTCATCTATGAAATTAAAAAATAGTTTTTTTTATACTTTAAGAGAAGATGCTAAAGATGAAGAAAGTGTAAGTGGCAATTTATTAGTTCGCTCTGGCATGATTAAAAAAGTTGGAGCGGGCATTTATATGTATTTACCTAATGGCCTAAAAGTTTTAGATAAGATAAGAAAAATAGTTAAAGAAGAAATGGATGCTTCAGGTGCTGAAGAATTATTAATGCCTAGTTTAATTCCGAGTGAATATTATGAGGCTTGTGGAAGAATTGCTTCTTTAGGTAGTAGTATGTTTCATCTTAATGATCGTTTTCAAAAACCCTTTGTTTTAGGACCAACGCATGAAGAATTATTTACCATTGCGGCCAAATCAAAAGTAAATAGTTATAAAGATTTACCTTTTACTATCTATCAACAAGCTGATAAATTTCGTGATGAACCAAGACCTAGATATGGACTTATTAGAGTAAGAGAATTTATTATGAAAGATGCTTATTCTTTTGATAAAGATGAAGCTGGTTTAGATATCTCTTATAATAAAATGAAAGAAGCTTATAATAATATTTATAAACGTTTAAAAATAAATTATAAAATAGTTAAAGCTGATACAGGGGTAATGGGTGGTAGTTTATCAGAAGAATATCAAGCAATTACCGATATTGGAGAAGATGTTTTAGTTCTTTGTGATAATTGTGATTATGCTTCTAATCTAGAAATTGCCGAAGTTATTTCTAAAGAAGTAAAAGAAGAAGAAAAAGCCTTAGAATTAGTGGAAACTAAAAATCAAGAGACTATTGAAGAAGTAAGTAAATATTTAAATATTCCTGAAAGTAAATGTGTTAAAGCTATGCTTATGAATGTTAATAATGAACTTGTTACTTTCTTTATTAGAGGGGATAGAGAATTAAATTTAAATAAAGCCTGTAAACTTTTAAATGTTAGTGAAATAACTTTTGCAACTGATGAGTTAATTAGTACAAGTAATGCTGTCCCTGGTTATACGGGTCCAATTAATCTAAATAGTAAAATAGTAATCGATAGAGAAATTCTTTCAATGCATAATTTCTGTTGTGGGGCAAACAAAAAAGGATATCATTATCTAAATGCTAATCCTAAAGATATTAAATATGATTTTGTTGGTGATATCTCTAATGTTATGGAAGGCGATATATGTCCTGCTTGTGGTGGTAAATTATATTTTAAAAAAGGCATTGAAATAGGTAATTTATTTAAACTTGGAACTAAATATTCATCTAAATTAGGACTTACTTATTTAGATGAATATAATAAAGCTATCCCAGTAGTCATGGGTTGTTATGGACTAGGTGTAGGAAGAATCCTTGCTAGTATTATTGAACAAAATCATGATGATCAAGGAATGATTTTACCAATGTGTATTGCCCCTTATGAAGTATGTATTGTTTTAATTGATCCTAAATGTGAAGAACAAGTTAAAATAGCTAATAAGTTATATGATGATTTAAAAAATAAGAGTATTGATGTTGTCCTTGATGATCGTGATGAAAGACCTGGTGTTAAATTTAAAGATATGGATTTAATAGGAATACCATTAAGAATAACAGTTGGTAAAAAAATAACTGATAATATTGTTGAAGTTAAAGAAAGAACTAATAGCGATTTTACCGAAATAAAGATTGATGATGTCGTTAATTATGTCAATAATTATATAGAAAAATATTAATTTTCGTACAAAATGCACGAAAATTAATAAAAAATATGTAATTTTTGTACGAAAAGTATACTTTTATTTTATATAAATAATGAGCTTTTATTATAACGTTAAATTAGAGAAGTTAATTGAAGAAATTTACTTCTTTTTTTAATTATATATATTTTTTTTGCTTGAAGAAAGTAATTTTATTTCTTTTATTTTTTCTGTCTCTAATGCACCAATTAAACTAATATCTTTTTCAATTATAAAAGTTTCAATAACGGAAGTATTAGTGTTTATTTTTTTTAAAGTTAATATAGGATAAATGATTTTATTATTATCTTTAACAATTTTATATAAAGCATAATTTCATTTTAATTTAGAATTTCTAATAAATTTATTTTTGTCCATTATTTTAATTGCTTTACATTTTTCTAACGTATTAAAAAACATTGGCAAATATTCAATTCTTCTTTTTAACAAATCCCAAGATATTACAAATTTTTTAAGATTTTTATAGTTACTTTTTAAAAAACTATAAGTTATAATTCCGTTTTTAATCTTTCTAAAACCCCTTTCGCCAATATATTCATTCTTATTTTTTGAAGTTATTATGTGGTGCAGTCCTAACATATGAGGTAATTGTTGAATTATTGAATTTTTCAAAATAAGTTGCAATTTCTTTTAAAGAATAATCTTTAATATCAATTTTTTTAATAATTTTATTTAAATTCTTTCTTCATAAAACTCTCTGAAATAAAAAAGAGAAGTACATAAAATAATATACTTCTCTAAATGACTAAATTGGTCCTGGATTGTATTTTAGATAACAACCGGTATCGGCGCCTGAATATTATTGTCCATCAGTTTGGATCACTACCGGACGCACTGGCAGCATCAGCATACATTAAGTACCTGTCAAATAGAATATAACATAAATAAAATTATTATTCAATAGTTTTAAATAAAAACATAATTTATATTATTTACATATAATAAATAGTGTGATAATATATTTATATATGAACAGATATTCATATAGTTAGGAGTAAAAATATGCAATTAATTGATGAAGATAAAATAATTGATATATCAGAATTATTTAAAATATTTGGGGATTCTACCAGAGTAAAAATAATTAATGCCTTGATAGATAATGAATTATGTGTATGTGAAATTGCAAGCATTATTAATGTTAGTCAATCAGCGGTGTCCCATCAATTAAGAATTTTAAAAGCTTCAAAATTAGTCAAATATAAAAAGAATGGTAATTGTATATATTATTCTTTAGCAGATGAACATGTCGAAAAAATATTTAAGTTAGGATGTGAGCATATAAATGAACTATAAGTATAAATATAAATTAAGTAATCTAGATTGCCCTAATTGTGCAAGAAAAATAGAGGTTGCTTTAAATAAGTGTAAAGATATAACTAATGCTAGTGTTAATTTTGCTAAGCTTGAAATAAATGTTGAAACACCTCTTAAAAATGGTGTTAAAAAAATTGTGGAAAAAGTCGTTAAAGCCACTGATTCAGATGTAAAAGTCTTGGATTTAAATAGCAAAGATAACAAAAAATTAATATTTGATATTACAAGACTTATTTTAGGAATAGTATTATTTGTAATCTCATTATTTATAAAAAATAATTTAATCAAAGAAATTTTTATAATATTAGCTTATTTAATTTTATTATTTAGAGTACTTAAAAAAGCAATTTTAATGTTAATTAAAAGTTTTAGTATAGATGAAAATTTACTTGTAAGTATTTCTTGCATTGGTGCTTATCTTACTAATAATATTCATGAAGGATTAATGGTTATCATTTTATATGAAATAGGAAAAATTTTAGAAAGTATGGCTGTTAATAATTCTCGTAAATCAATAAGTGAATTAATGGATATTAAACCAGATTATGCTAATTTATTAATAAATAATGAAATAAAAGTAGTAAATCCTGAAACTGTAAAAATAGATGATCTAATTTTAATAAAAAAGGGTGAAAAAATTCCTTTAGATGGGATTGTTGTTAAAGGATCAAGTAAATTAGATAATAAAGCCTTAACGGGCGAAAGTGAACTTGTTAGTGTTAAAGAAGGAGCAGAAGTTTTATCTGGAGGTATTAATATAGATGATATTTTAACACTTAAAGTTACTAAAACTTATGAAAATAGCACAGTTGCAAATATCTTATCTTTAGTAGAAAATGCCACAGATCGAAAAGCTAAAACGGAAAATTTTGTTTCAAAAGCCGCTAAAATATATACACCCATTATTTTAGGTTTAGCCATTTTTTTAACTCTTATTTTAACTCTTATTTTTAAAATGCCTTTTAATAAAGCTATTTATCGTTCTTTAGTTTTTCTAGTTGTTTCTTGTCCTTGTGCGATTGCAATATCTGTTCCTTTATCATATTTTTCTGGTATTGGTGCATCATCTAAAGAAGGTATCTTAATAAAAGGTAGTGATTATTTAGAAGCATCATCAAAAATAAAAGAAATTATTTTTGATAAAACAGGCACCCTAACAAACGAAAAAAGTAAAAGTATTAAAATAGAATATTTAGATTTAGAAAGATATATTGATGATATAAATACTTATTTAGTTAGTGGCGAAGAGTATTCTAACCATCCAATTGCTAAGGCGATTGTCAAAGAATTAAAAGATGCTAAAAAAATTAAGATAACTAATTTTAAAGAATATCCAGGTGAGGGTATCAGTTATAATATAGGTAAGAAAAAAATTAAAATTGGAACTAGAGAATTTTTGAAAAAAGAAGGTTTTATTGATGGAACTTATATGACTATTGATAATATTGTAGCTGCTAAAATAAATGTTTATGATGGTATTAAAGAAAATGCTTATGATGTTATTAATAATTTACAAAAATTAGGTATTAATACAATGATGTTTACAGGTGATAAAAAAGATATTGCTTTAAGTACTAGTGAAGAATTAGGCATTAATGAATGTCATTATGAACTTATGCCTCAAGATAAATTTGATTTGCTAACTAAAGAATTAGAAAAATATGATAATAATGTAGCTTTTGTTGGTGATGGAATTAATGATGCCCCTAGTCTTGCTTTAGCTAAAATAGGTATCTCTATGGGTAGTATTGGAAGTGCTTCAGCCATTGAAGCAAGTGATATTGTTATTATGAATGATAACTTAGATAGTATAACCAAATTAATTAAAATATCTAAAAAAACTAATCAAATAATTAAACAAAATTTAATTTTTGCGATTGGCATTAAAGTATTAGTATTACTCCTTAGTGCTTTTGGTATTGCTACAATGTGGGAAGCGGTTTTTGCTGATACGGGTGTAACATTATTGACAATATTAAATACAACCAGAATTTTAAAAAAGAATGTTCATTGAAAAAAAATGCCGTAAACGGCAAAAATTTTCAATGAGGCATTGCTAAATTTGCAATTCTATAATATAATATTCATTGAAAAAAAGTGCCGTAAACGGCAAAAATTTTCAATGGAGGGCATATGAAAGAAATTAAAAGGAAACAATATTTAAAAGAATTAATTGATAGAAAAGAAAACGGATTAATTAAAATAGTTACTGGCATAAGAAGATGTGGTAAGTCATATTTATTAGATCCCATATTTAAAAATTATTTGTTAACAACTGGTATAAAGGAAGACCATATAATAAAATTAGATTTAGAAGATCGCCAAAACAAAGCATTTTTAGATCCTGACGAATTAGAAAAATATATACTAGATCAAATTAAAGATAAGGAAACTTATTATGTTATTTTAGATGAAATTCAAAAAGTGAATGATTTTGAAAGTGTTTTAAATGGATTTTTACATGTTAGAAATTTAGATGTTTATGTAACTGGCTCTAATTCAAAATTTTTATCGTCAGATATTGTTACTGAATTTAGGGGAAGAGGCGATGAGATTAAGCTATTTCCTTTAACTTTTAGTGAATTTTATGAAGTTTATAAAGAAGATAAAACTAATGCTTTTCAAGATTACTTAATGTATGGTGGATTACCATATATGGTAATTTTAAAAACCGAAAAGCAAAAAAGAAAGTATTTAACTGATTTATTTGAAACTACTTATATTAAAGATATAATAGAAAGAAATAATATTCAAAGGAAAGACGTTTTAGATTCTTTAATTAATGTTTTAGCTTCTTCAATTGGCTCTTACACTAATGCAAATAAAATTACAAATACATATATAAGTAATGGTATTAAAGATGTTTCTATAAATACCATTGATTCTTATATTAATTATTTATTAAATGCTTTTATAGTAGAGAAAGTTCAAAGATATGATGTTAAAGGTAAAAAATATATTAATTCTCCTTATAAATATTATTTTGCTGATTTAGGTCTTCGAAATGCCAGACTTAATTTTAGACAAATGGAAGAAAACCATTTAATAGAAAACATAGTTTATAATGAACTTTTAGTAAGAGGATATAATGTTGATGTTGGGGTAGTTGAAATAAGAGAAGGCGATAAAAGAAAACAATTAGAAGTTGATTTTATTTGTAATGAAGGGGATAAAAAATATTATATTCAAGTTTGTTTAGGGCTGGAGACAAGAGAAAAAACAATTCAAGAGGAAAAATCTTTAATTAATATAAACGATAATTTTAAAAAGATAATTGTTGTTAAGGATGATATAAAACCATGGGTTAATGAAGAAGGAATAGAAATAATTGGCTTAAAAGAATTTTTACTTAATAAAAATATATTAAACTAATCATTGAAAAAAAGTGCCGTAAACGGCAAAAAATTTCAATATAAAAAATAGTTAGAAAATTAATTCTAACTTTTTTTATAAAATTTTATCTAGCTCTTTTTAAGTGACTGCCTTGATTCAAAGATTCTTCTTGAGCTCTTTTTAAGATTACATCCATATTAATTGGTGTTAATACATTTCTTAACATTTTTCCTCGTAATCTAAGTACCTCAGGAAAAGCTAGTACTCTAAAATGACAATAGCCATCTAAATCCATAATATTAAAATATTTTCTATCTTCAATTTTAATTTTAAAATCGGTGTTAGTGTTAGTATTTCCTATACCAACCTTATATCCACAGTCCTTGTATCCACAGTCAATATTAGAAAAATACCAGGCATCTATTAATATTAACTTTCCAGTGTCAGTTAATAAAAAATAGTAAGTACAAACCGGATTATTTGGCGTTGGATTAAGAACATATCCAATATCTTCTTCACATCCTTCAATCCCAGCTTTTAAAATTTCTTCCGGTGCAAATAAATTTAAAAAATTATCAAACTCTTCACTAGTCATGAAAAAATCAAAGATTAAGTCTTTATCACTATTAAAAATAGTCTTCATCTTTTCCAAAATTTTAGCTGTTTTATTGCTTAAAGAGTTTGTTAAATTAGCTTCAGCCATTTTATTCCCCTCCTTCATAGTGGAATATAATAGCATACTATAAACCTTTATGCAAGTATTTTATTATTGATTTAAGAAACAGAAGATTATATAATAAACATATAAGTATTTTTAGGAGGTTTTATGGATAATAGAGATGGTATTTGGAAAAAATATTCTAAAACAATGAGAAAAAATAATGTGGGACTACCTGTATCTTATGAGTCAATTAAAGAATTATATGAAGATACCAAAAATAATAAAAAATGGTGGAAATGTTTATTTGATGACCTTGAAAAATGTGAAACAGAACTTTGTGGTGAACAATTTCCAGCCGAAGGAATCAGAGCTGGTGATATATATGTTTATTATATTGCTAAAGGGAAAAAGATAACACCAGAATTTTATTTAAAAGTTAAACGTTTGGCTGTAGAATTTAATGGTAATGATAATATTATTACAAGTGAAATTAATGTTGATTATTATCCTTTAATAGCTAATAAATTAAAAGAAGTACTTAATGAAGAATTGGCAAATAAATATGTTCCGGAAATAAATCAATTATATACAAATATTAAAAAATTAGATAAATTATGTAATAAAGATGACTTTACTGAATATGAATTAATATTCTTATATTATATGGCTTATCAAGGTTTTGATAAAGCAAAGAAAATAACAGGAGTTAGAGATTATCAACAAGATTATAATAATTTTTCATTTGAAAATAAAATATTAATGTTTAAATATTTAAGTAAAGAAAAAGGAGCATGTGAAAAATTAATTATTACTTCTAAAGATGAGTTATTAGAATTATCTAAAAGAGGTTACTATAAATTATTTAAATCAGCATCCGAAGGCTTAATTAATGATAAAGATTTTATGTTAGAATTACTTGATAATCTTTTAGAAAAATGTCTTTTTGATTTTGATAGAATTATGAATAATATACCATCTAAATATTTAAATGACGATGATATTATAGGTTATATGTTTTTTAAAAATCCCAATAATATTATTTTCCTTGATAGTTGGTTAGGTGGATTTAATTATCAAGAAAACAAAAAAATATTAGAAGATGAGAAATTTGTTTATGGTCTTATTGATAAATATTGTAGAGCTTTATTAAAACATGGATGGGAATATGATAAAACTTACTTTTTAGATTATTCAATACCAAGTGAATATTTAGAAAATTTAGAAAGTCATATTTTAATTGGGCCAGAAGAATCTTTTGATAAAGAAGAAGATAAAAAGAGAATAATTGAAGATATGGAATCTAAAAGAGAAAGTATATTAAGTAGAAGAAAAGAAAAAAGAAAATAATTAGAAAAAAACTAATTATTTTTTTGAGTTTCCATAAAAAATAAAGAAAATAAAAAAATCAGAAAAATGTTGAAAACTTTTTCTGATTTTTTGTTTAA
>CANQZQ010000055.1 GCA_947628375.1 uncultured Bacilli bacterium | reverse complement strand
AATGATTATTTTATTTATTTTTCAACGACTTATTTCCCATCAGTATATATATCGGGAATTTCTAACAATAATCAATACTAAAAACATATTTAAATGCTAAATAGTAAAAAGTATGGTATAATTTAGGTAAGAATAGGAGATTTATATGAAAGATGTAAGTATTTTAACAGATAATGGAGTTGACTTAGATAAAGCTTTAGAGTATTTAGGTGATCTAAGCTTTTATGATGAAACTTTAGAAACCTTTTTAGAGGAAAATGAAGAAAGAGTACCTAATATTAAAAAGTATTTAGATGAACAAAATATGGAAGATTATGCTATTTTAGTTCATGCTATTAAAAGTGATTCTAAATATTTAGGTTTTATGTCATTATTTGATATTGCCTATGAACATGAAATGGCTAGTAAAGCTAATAACATTGATGAAGTTAAAAATAAATTTGCTAAATTAATGGAAGAAATCGATAAATATACGGAACTTTCTAAAAAATATTTAAAAGAGGGAGAGTAAAATGAAGAAAATAATAGTAGCAGATGATTCTAAAATAATTAGTAATATTGTTGATCGTGCCTTTAGAGATGAATATGAGATTTTAGTGGCTTTTAATGGAAGAGAAGCTATAGATATAGTTAAAAATGATGTTAATGGTGACATTGTTGGTATGCTTCTTGACTTAAATATGCCTGAGGTTGATGGCTTTGCAGTTTTAGATTATTTTAAAGAAAATAATTTATTTAAAAGAATACCAGTATGCATTATAACTGGTGATGTTCAAAAAGAAAGGATTGATCGGGCATTTAATTATGATATAGTTGATGTTTTAGCTAAACCTTTTACTTTTGAAAATGTTAGAGAAGAAGTTGAAAAGATAATTAATTTAAGTTCAATGAGGTAATATGGATAAGAATATCTTTAAAAAGATTAGTTATGGTTTATATATAGTTTCTAGTAATATTGATAATATTTTAAGTGGCTGTGTTGTTAATACAGTTAGTCAAATTACTTCAGCTAACCCTTTAATTGCGGTTTCTATAAATAAAAATAACTATACTAATGAAATAGTTAAAAAAAGCAAAAAGTTATCTATTTCTATTTTGGGAGCTCAAACTAAAAAAGAACTTATTAATAGGTTTGGGTTTGCTTCATCCAAAGATATAGATAAATTTAAAGATACCCAATATAAAATTATTAATGATGTGGCTGTTGTAACAGAGGATGCTTGTGGTTATATAATAGGTGATGTAGTTAATATAGTTGATGCTGAAACTCATGATATCTTTTTAATAAGAGTAAGAAATAGTCAAATGTTAAATGATGATGAAGCATTAACTTATCAAGAATATCAAAATAAAATGAAAGGTACTTCACCTAAAAATGCTCCAACTTATATTGAGCCAGTCATAAGTAAAACAATAACTAATAAATATCGTTGTCTTATATGTGGTCATATTTATGATGATGGTTATGAAAAAATACCTTTTTCTGAATTACCAGATGATTGGGTTTGTCCAGTATGTGGGGTAGGCAAAGATAAATTTGAAAAAATAAATTAGCATCTTTTAAAAGATGTTTTTTTGTTAAATAAAAAAAGAAGAAAATAATTTCTTTTCTTCTTAATTTAAGCCCGTATCTTGATCATTATTTTCATTATTGTTATTTTGATCATCAACCCAATTTTCAACATTACTATCAATGGTTTTAGTGTTAATTGTTAAGCTATTACTCATATTATTTTTAAATAATGAATAAGAAGCTTTAACTTTAAAGGTATATTCACCGCCTTCAGTAACATTATAACTATAAGTATTACTATTAGTATAACCAATTTCTGTTTCTTCACCATTGCTATCTACTAAATATATGCGATATCCTAAAGTACCAAGAGTCTTATTATTATAAGTTATTCTAGCATCATAATACTTTTGAGAATATTTACTATCATAATATTTATTGAAATGTTCTTGAAGATAAGTTGGATTTATAGCATCAGGTGTAGCAATTTCATCCCATTTAATTGTAATAGTATTACCACTATAAGTATAAGAACCATTAGTTGGAGTACTTAAAGTATCATATCTATTTGAAGTATTTGTTGGTTCAGTTCCTTTTAAGAATAATTCGGTTAAACACATATCTGTAGGTGTATATGCACTACAAAGTTGAGCAGGGAATGTTTCTTTTTCTATTTTTACTTCGATAATATTTTTAGGTACTTTGAAGTTACCAGCATTTTTATGAATGTTTGTTGATAAGCCACCCATAATATTTGATCTTGCTTTAATACCATCTGAGTTTTTTAAATACCATCCATTTTCAACATATTCTTCAGTTATTTTATCATATCCATACCATAAGGCAATCGAGTATTTAGGCGAAATGGTAGCCATCCATATATCGCTAACCGCTGTAGAAGGTACTTTAAAATTAAAATCATTTCTATTATAATTTGTTGTTCCTGTTTTACCACCAACTTGAGCTCCAGATGGTTTTCTAAATGCTGAATTAGCAGAAATAAGTAAATCAGTCATTAAATAAGCTGCCCATTCTTCCATAACTTTTTCTTTAGTATAGCTTTTTGGATATTCACGGTTATTATTAGCGGGATCTACTACTTTGGTATAAGCATAAGGTTCAATATAATAACCACCTCTTGCAAAAGTACCATAGGCTGCAGATAATAATAAAGGTGATATACCATTTTTCCAACCACCAATTGCATCAGGTTCATACAATTCTCCTTCATCTTCAGGATGAATATTAAGTTTATCTAAGAAATCTAACATAATTGTTTTATCCATATCAGCTAAGGCTCTAAAAGCAAGGACTGCAGGAATATTTCTTGAATCTTGAACGGCCCAACGCATCGTAATTAAACCATCATGTTTGTTATCATAATTGTTAACAACTTGACTACTATTAGAATAAGTTATAGCTTCATCTAAGAACATAGCATAAGTGCTTTTAGAAATATTTTGAATATACATAGCATATTCGGTTATTGGCTTAGCTGTTGATCCTGGTTGACGTTTAATATCTGTTGCGTTGCTATCGCCTTGGGCTACATAATTTCTTCCTCCTGATAAAGCAACAATTGAACCGTCTACTGAAGAGGTAACAGCAATTCCTTCATCATCTTTTTCATTTATGAATTTAAAGAAAGTTCCATTTTCGGCTTTTTCTAAAACAGCTTGAACAGATGGATCAAATGTTGTATAAATTTCTAAAGAAGCTTTACGAGCATCAATACCTAGATCTTCTGATACTTCATCTAAAACATAATCAATAAATGCTTGATTACTTTCAACTTCCATATTATTTTCATCTTCATGATTGATAACCAAAGATTCAACAGGAATAGCCATAACATCATCCATTTGTTCTTGGGTAATATAACCGTGACGAACCATTAAATTTAAGACAATTTTTTGCCTATTTTTACATCCTTCGGGATTTTTATATGGATTATATCTTGAAGGGGCTTGGAACATTCCTGCAATAATCGTAGCTTCGGCTAAATTAATATCTTTACTTGATTTACCAAAGAAATATTGGCAAGCTTGTTCAATTCCAAAGGTACCACCTAAGTTAATATTTCCCCCACCAAATTGGAAAGTATTTAAATAAAATTCAATTATTTCTTCTTTAGTATAATTAGCCTCTAATTTAAAGACTGACATATAAACATCTTGAAATTTTCTAATAATTTCTTCAATAGGATTAGCATTTGCTCCCGTGTTAGTGTCAGTTTGCGTATATCTATTTTTCATAAGTTGCATATCTAGAGTAGATGCGCCGCCGGCATCATCTTGACCTAATAATTGTAAAACAGATGCTTTTAAAAATCTAAATAAATCAATACCATTATGTTGGAAAAATCTGGAATCTTCAGTGGCGACTAGGGCATCAACTAATACATCAGGTATTTCATCATAAGTAACTACAGTTGCATTCGCAGCACCAACTCTTGCAAATTCTTTGCCATTTTTATCATAGAGAATAGTT
Organism: uncultured Bacilli bacterium; assembly: GCA_947628375.1. GTDB lineage: Bacteria > Bacillota_I > Bacilli_A > RF39 > UBA660 > SIG200. The sequence continues at coordinate 4,958 of CANQZQ010000055.1, read as the reverse complement.
GGTTCTTTTTGATATAGTTTATCTTTTTCAAAATCTGGTGATGATATGACTATATATAAAGCAAATACTAAGCCAAGACTAATTAGACTAATAGCAATAATTAATAAGACATTTAAAATACTTTTCCATAGTACTTTTTTAGGTTTATCTTTTTTAACTTTTACTTTCTCTTTAGTATGACTTTTTATTGGTAATTTCTTTTTTAATTTTAATTTATTATTATTTCCCTTTTTATTATTTTCTTTCATTATTAAAACCTCCAATTAAATCAACATATGTTAAATAATTAATTCCTTTATTATAATTATATTCTAGTAAATAAGCATTTTTTTGAATAAATTCGTAAGGAATACTTTTTCTTTGATTGCTATCAATAAAATTTATTAAATCAGGTCCATTTAATAAATAAAACATATTGTTCATTCCAATAATTAAAAAAACTATTCCTCCATGTCTTATGACATTTCTAATATGCTTAATTTGATGAGGATGAATATTATTTAAAGGAAATGATGTTTTTGATTCGGTATTTTTAGCATCAAATTCAATGTATTTTCCTTTATATAATCCATTATAATCTAATGTTGATTGAGTAGCAAAATATGCTTTATTAATAACTTGTTTATTATTTTCATAACTAACTTTAACAACACCAATAGGAGTTGGTTTTTTATAGATTAAGGCAATATCTTTTTCTAAGTAATAAAGATTTGCTTCATTAATAATATTTTCTAAATCCATCCCTCTATTAGCATAATTAATATTTCGATGATATTCTTTTTTTATTTTGTTAGGGTAATTCACATATTTCACCTATCTTTAATTATAACAAATTTTTATTTATTTATAAACCTCTATATTAAAGAAAATGCTTACTTGACAAAGTAAGCATAGTATTCATCAAATGTTATATGGTGTTCATAAATATAAGTAGCAGCTTCAATTCCTACATAGCGATAATGCCATGATTCATAAGCATAACCAGTAATATCGACTTTATCACTTGGATATCTTTCAATAAAACCATATTTATGAGCGTTTTCTTTTAACCATTTATAAGAGTCAGAATCAGCAAAATCTTTTTGACCAGTCCCTTTTTCGAAAACATCAATGGTAAGGCCTGTTTGATGTTCAGAATGTCCCGGACGTGCTGCAATGGTATCGGCATATTTACTCCCACTAGAATTGGCATATTCATCATAAGTTTCTTTTTGTTCAGTATGAGTTCTATATGATGAATTAACCATTAAATAATAGCCAGCATTATGAGAGGCATTCCATAAATTTAAGAAAGCATCGTAGGCTTCTTCCGTCATCTTTTGACTGCCATACTCACCATATGCATAATCAAGAGAAATAGAAACTAAATTCTCTGGGACATAATTATCAGGTAAGTAGTAATATTTATTAACTAAAATTAAATTACCTTTAGATAAATCTGTTTCAACAGTTTCTGTATAATATTCTTTATCAACACCAGCATTAACTTTTTCAACAATACTAGTTAGATTCTCATCTTTGTTTTGATTGTAATAATCTAAATAATTATAAAATTTATCATAAATAAAATATTCTTCTTTTATAATATTGTTAAAAACTGTATTTTGATCTTGTTTTAAAATGTATTCTAATTCTTTATCTTGATACTTAGTAGCCATTTCTTTAGCATCATCAAGAGAATAACCTATAGTAGTAAGCTTATATTCATATGTTTTTTCATAAGCAATTTTTTGACTAATTTTAACATAAGAATAAATTCCTAAACCTAAAAACAAAATTACAATAGTACTAATAATAATAATTTTTTTAACGCCCTTTTTTAATCTCATTATCATTCTCCTTATAAAAGATTATAGCATATAAAAATAAAAAGCGAAATACTATCTAATAAGTTTTTCTCTTTAATAATACTTGCGTAATCTCTAGAGATTTCGCATATAAATTGCTATTTTTTTAAAATTTATTAAAAATTTCTATTTACAAAAATTATTTTTATTGATTAAATAGAAACTTAGGAAGATGTAGATAGGTTGTTACCTAAACTTTTTTGAAAAAACTCAGGTGGGTTTTGGATAGAAAGGCGGGTGGGTGACAATGAATAAGAAATATCGTGAAACGATACAATTATTTATTGTTTTTATGTTAGTTTTAGCGTTGCTAATCTTAATTATAAAAATAACTAACCCCGTGGGTTAGTTAACATCTACTAGGTAACGCTTATTTGCGTCTTCCTATTTATATTTTAGCATATTTATTTTTTATATACAATTATTTTTTATATTTGGCTAAAATTCTTTTAGTATTATTGCTTAAATTTCCTGATATTGGTTTATAAGTTAAAGCAATATCTTCACTTAAAGAATTTAATTCTTGATAAAATTCTCCCGATATGCCATCAATTTCACAAAGATAGGAATAAGATAAGCATAGAGGATTAGCTTGCCTTATTTTAGGTTGAGAAATGATTGCTAATGGATCATCTTCTTCCTTTTGATAATAAACTTTGTCAAAAGTTGTTACATCTTTCCAAACATCAGCATACTTACTTGCTAATATTTTGGCTATTATTTCTTTTTCACTTAATTTAAATAAATCATCATTAGTTATAACTCCAATATCTTCATAATAATTTAAAGTCATTCCTAAAACTTCCATCATATAACGACTTTCTTTAGAAAGAAGAATACGACTATAAACATTTATGGCTTTAAAGAAATCTTCATAATAAGGGCCTTCAAATGCTTCACTCATTACCATTTCACCATCAAAATTTAAACATCTTTCGCTTGAAGTATCTATAGTTATTCCTTGAAGATTTTCTAAATAACCGAGCATATAATAAAGCTCTTTTATTTCCTCAAAAGTATGGGTATGTTGCCAAATTAGACAAGTTGAAAGAATGCCATCGGAGCGGTCAAGACAAAGAGTAGGAGTAGGCTTATCAATTAAATGATATTTGGAGGCATCCACTACCTCATCAATTGCAATTTTATCTTCATTTAAATAAGTTAACAATTTTTCATCAAGACTTATAATTTTTTTAACATCAAGTTCATCATTTGCTTGAGTTAAAGCTTCACCTTTCTTAAAAGAATTGACATGAGAAAATGATAAAGTACCAATATCATGAAAAGCTCCTGCTAAAGCAATTTTCAAATCTTCTGATAACTTATAAGCCGTATATGCTACATTTTGAGAGTGATCGAAGCGTGAATAATATTCAATTGGTTTTAGTTTGGCTATATTAACATAGTCCATGCCACAAAACATACCTCGCCCTTTTAATCTTTGCAAGGTAGATGTGTTTAAATATCTATCTAGAAGATTAGTACTATTTTCTTTATTTAGCTCTCTATATTGCTCTGTTAACATTTTCTTTCTCCTTAAGATGCTATTATATAATATAAAGTATTTACTTTTCAATATTTTTGTATTTGTGCTATAATTTTTATAGGAGGTAATGGCATGGAATTAACATATAGTGAAAAATGTTTATTAGCCATTTACTTAGAGTATTTTGGCAAAGAATATGATTGCCATGATGATAGAAAAATAAATGCTGGTAATGGCTATTTTAAAAGGCATATCGAAATGCAAAATGTTTGTTATTTAATAGAAAGCCTTAATAGTTATTTAGGAAATGATTATGGATTTGTCTGGAATTATACGGGTCCTTATTCTAATGGTTTAAGCGATAACCAAAAAGAATTAGATACTAAAACGGAAGAAATTGCTTCCTTTTATAAAGAATATAACACGCAAACTTTTTTAAGTGAATATTGCTCTTCTGATGACGCTAAAAAAATAGCCTTTTCAAGTTATGTCTTAGAAAATATCATGAAATATGAAAATGGTAGTATGATCCTTGCCGGATTAATTTATTTACATAAAACTGTTTTGCCCGTGGCTAAAAAAGAACGGCTTTTTGAAGAACTAGAAAAACGTTTTGGGGTTCATGGAATAATAGTGAATAGGGAATTTGAAGAAATTGCTTGGCTAGGTGTTCAAATTATTGGATTAGCAGAAATAGAGAAAATAGAAGTAGAGAAAAAACTCCAACAAAAAAAGCAAAATTAAATAGAGTAGTAAAAAATAAATGAAATTTTATTAATTGTAGTAAAAGATCGGTCAGATACAAAAAAACTTAGGATAAAACCTAAGTTATTTTTAAATGGTGTCTCCGAGGCGATTCGAACGCCTGACCGATCGCTTAGAAGGCGATTGCTCTATCCAGCTGAGCTACGGGGACAGCTAACAAATAAAATTATATAACATTATTTTGATATTTTCAAGTATAGTATCGCCTTTTGTTAAACCTTTTTTAAAATGTCACCAATAGATTTTTTTAAAATGTCACTATCATATATGCTAAAATATATCTTCAGAAAGGAGGTATATTTTTATATTTATATGAAAAAAGATAAAGAAAAAGCTCTTAATCTTTTAAAACAAAAAATAAATGGTGAAATTAAAATTACTTACATTGAAATTGAAAAGAAAACTAATTACTGCAAAAGACAATTAATAAGATTATCTAAAGAAATAGAAAAAAAGGATATTTCTTCATTATTAGTTCACGGTTTATCTAATAAACCTTCTAATAATTCTATCCCCACCAAAGAATTAGAATATATTAAGAACTTTAAGAAAAAATATCCGGTTATTACTATATCACAATTTATGGATGTTTACCATGAAGATATTATCTGGAATAAAAAGAAAACAGATGATGTTAAAAAATATAATCTTAAAGTTAGAAGCAAATCTTTCTTTCAACAGTTGTTTAGAAAAGAAGGATGGAAATCTCCTATTAAACATAAATATTTTACATCAGATAAAAAAATTCACTCTTTAAGAGATCCATCTCCTAGAAGAGGCATTCTTATTATGGTTGATGGTACTCCTCATGATTGGTTTCAAAATAATAATAAGTTTTCTTTACATATGGCCATTGATGA
>CANQZQ010000054.1 GCA_947628375.1 uncultured Bacilli bacterium | reverse complement strand
TAATTCATTCATTTCTATCATCTCTTTATTATAATATCATTTTTTATTTGTTTAATCAATCCGGTCTAACATAGATAAAAAATATTGAAAAAATGCAAACTGAAGCTACAGCTAGATTAATTGCCTTAAATGAAATAAGAAAAGAAAATAAGTTTTTAGGAAGAAACAAAAAGAGAATTATTGAAAGAGAAGCCAATACTTTATATATATCATTATATACTTTATCTAACCAAGAATACGCTATCAAAGCTAGTATAAATAATTATCAAAATCAAAGTAAATATAATTATAATCCTAATGATGAAGAGAAAAATAAAGAATATACTTTATTAGATGAAGAAATAAAAAGATTAGAATATTTGAAACAAATATTACCTATTGAAGAACAAGTAAATATTAGAAAAAACGCTAATTTTTTATTATCTGATATAAGTTTGTTAAGAAAAAATTTAGCTGTTTATGCCTACAAACATAAGGGCGAAGGGTTAAAATTAAAAGAAATTTTTTATAATTTACAAAATAGTGGTTTAAATGATTTGAATCAAATAAACGAATTAGAGAGAAAATTTTTAGTATTTAATGAATTTGGTTATAATACTATTACTGATGAAGATACTGTTGAATTTTATAATTACAAATTTAAACTTTTAACTAATGATGGTAAAAGTTTAACAGAGGTATTTATTAATGATGTTCCAGATAGAGTAGCTAAAGAAAATTATCAAAGAATCCTTTTAAAAATGATTGAAAGCATTTTAAAAGGCACCAATAAAGATTTAAAAAAATTGTTTGGTATTAATTATAGTGAACTTATTAATTTATTTTTGCTGGTTTTAAAAAATGATAAAAAAGCAATTGAACCTGATACAATATTAAATAATTATTATCTTTTGAATTTTTTAATAACTTTTTATAATAATAATTTGGATGTTTTTTTAAATATTATGAATCAAGAACATAGATATGATGCAATTAAAGATTTTGACTCTTGTTTTAAATGGGATGATTTTATTCCTCTAAAAACATTCTTATATATTAAACATTTTAAAAGAGATGAATCGATAAATCTTCACCATAATGATGAAATTTACAATATTAGTAATAGTTTAAGCGATTTTTACTATTTTTATAAAAACTTAGATACTTCTGAATTATATTATTTGCCTGATGGTTTAGCAAGTGTTAATACATATTTTTCAGCAAATCCCGATTGGGATAAAAGAATGATGTTAGATATAGATAAAAAAAGTAAAGGAAAAATTTTAATGTTTCCATCTAGCTTAGAAGGTTTAACTTTTAATCGCTCTTTTATTGATAAATCTATTCCTTTAGAGCAAAATATAAAAGGTATAAATAAAGAAAATGGTATATCTTTAAATAATGGTTTTCAAACTTTAACCAATATTGATTTTCGTAAAGACAAATTTTCTTTTTTAGAAGTGCCATCTTCAATAAATTCTTTTTATGATTGCAAATTTAATCCTAAAGCTTTAAAGAAACTTATTATAAATGATATTTGTGATAGTTATGCTTATTTATATCGAAATGATAAAGAATGGTTAGAATCTTATCGTGTAGGTGGTCATTGGCTTTTTCAATTACTTATTCAATTTAATGATTTATCAAAAAGAAATGGCAAATATTACTTAAAAAGCAATTTTAAGGAAGTGGTATTTCGTGATACGCAAAGTAATACTGATACTATTTTTGATCAAAATTTAACAGAAATAGAGATAGATGAAGAGGAGTATAAAAATCTATTAGAATATATAGAATTTTATAATGACGAAGCGATAGGAAGTCAGTTTATTCAAAATGTTAAGCATAACAGTGCTAGAAATGCCATTTTTAAATTAGAAATTAATTTTTATAAACAAGCTAAAATAGTTTTAGAAAAAGATAGAGATAAGGGAATTGTTATCAAATAGTTTAAGATAAAATAATTGTTTACAAGAACTTTAATATGCTTTATAATAAATAATTAATTAAGGAGTATGTAATGGAGAAAAAAGATTTAATAAACTTACTTAATAAGTTAGAAAACATTAAAGAACGTAATTGGCATTATGACGTTGTATTATCTTTAGATGAAGAATTTTTAACTAAAGTTTCTCGCATTAAGGATGAAGCTTGGCAGTATAGTTTAACACTAGTTATTTTTCGTCTTTATGATGAGGATATATTTAGTATAAATGAACTTAAAGATATTTTAGATGTTTTTCTAAAATTTCCTGATAATAAACTAGCTCAAGATATTGTCGGTGATATTTTTTATAAATTTTATGATGGACCAAATAGTAGTGATATAAAAAATATCACACCAAAGGTGAAATTTATAAATAAGGACGATGTATTAATAAAATATGAATTAGTAAAAGATGCCCTTGAACTTTTATTAAGTGCCCCTAATCATAATTTAAATATATATGATCTTTGGGCACCAGTTAAGGTCTTAAAATGTGAAGAAGCCGCTAAAGCCGGAATCGCACTTGAAGGGGCTAAACTATTAATTAATACTAAAAATCGTAATGCTGTTTCGGGAGCATATTCCGTTTTAACAAGCGAATATGCAATTAAAACCGGAATTGCTTTAGATGCTGCAAAAATAATCCTAAAAGCAAATAATGAAATTAGGGCCAATGAAGCAAGTCAATTGTTTTACTGTGATCCTTTAAATGGTAAACCAAATGCTATTTTAGCGGGTATTGCATTAGAAGGGGCAAAACTAATTTTAAAATCCGCATCAGATGATATTGGCATGGCTAAAATAAGGGTATTAAATAATGAAAATGCTATAAATGCAGGTATTGCAATAGAAGGAGCTAAATTACTTGACGAAGCCACGAATAAAGAAAACTGTTCTAATGCTTCATTTGCTTTAATAAATAAAGATTTAATTGATAAAAATATTGCTATGGAGGGAGCAAGATTAATTATAAATCATCCTTTAGATGAAAGTGCTACTTATAAAGACTATGCTCAAGAGCATATTTATAAAATACTTACTAATCCATATTTATTAAGTGAAGGTAAATCTTTAGACTATGCAAGATTATTTAATGAACTTCAATTTTTAGATAGAAGATGTATTGTTGAAAAAATTTTAACTAATGAGGCATTAGATAAATTAGGACTTGCTAAAGAAGGAGCCATAATTGCAAGCAACGCTAAAACTTTTGCTGGGGCTCTAGCTATTGGAAGAATATTAAATTCATATTTAGTGTTAAATCAAATTATTGATTATTATACTTGTCTTGAAGCAATTAAAATTATAAGTGAAGAAACTAATCCTCAATTAATCGAATGTATGGAGAATATTCTCAATTGTCTTACGGTTGTTAAAGCCGGTAATGCCATAAAATATATTAAAAAATTAAAAACTACTCCTGATTTTGAAATTTTAACTCATCTTTTAATAAGTAAAAATAATTTAGAGGAAAGCTATATTGATGAAATAATGGATAATGTAGCATCATTAAAAGAAGATGAACAACAATTTAAATATTTAGTTGCAAATATCCTTGATGTTAAAAAAGAAGAGAGAAAAGAAGCCCAAGAAAGAAAAGATTATATTTTAAAGGTTGGTAGTAATTTTAATTTAGATTTAGGATACAATTTATTAACAAGCAAAAGATATATAAGTGAAAAAACCAATTATGAAGCTTATGATTTTATAACTCAAATTGAAAAAAGACCAATAGCTATTTGGATATATTCTATTTTAGCTTGCACTAATTTTCCAACAACCGAAGATGCTTTAAAAACTGCTAAATACTTATTAAATAAGAATGATATTTATATTCTTAAATTTATATCTATATTAATTCATAATGATAGTTTATATAATAATGGTTTATGTTTTCCACTTATTAATTTACTAATTAAAATTAAATATAATGAATTAGGTGAAGAGGCAGAGATAATAAAAAAATTAAAAGAACATAAAAAAATAATTTATTATTCATTTATAAGTATTGGTAATCAAGATATGAGATCTCAATCAAATTTAGAAGCTTTATACTATAAAATCTTTGGAGAAAATATAAAATTTAGAAATTATCAACCACGAAGGAATTCTACATCTACTGAAGCGAGTGTTTTAATAGGTAAAATATCTGATACTTTAAGTTTTGATGTTAATCCAAAAGATTTCATATCTAGAAGTAGAAAATTAGGTTAATTACTTAAATAATAAGAAATAATAAAACTTAATATAGCTATAATAAGACTTTGTATGTTAAAATCATGAGGATATATAAATAAGATAGATGAGATAATAAAACCAATAATAGCGCTATAAGTATAACGAAAATGATTTTTAAGTAAATAATCTATAACTTTTAAAATAAAATAAGCACTGATAAGAAAAGTAATTATAAAAGGAATAAAAATAATTATTATTTTTAAATTAATAATAAAAGGATTAGCAATAATACTAAGAAAATATTTATAAACCCCTAAAAGCATTAATAAAGATGCCCCGCTTATACCTGGGACAATTTTTCCTAAAGCATAAAATACACCTGCTAAACTCATTCTGATAACATTGGGAGTACTTACAATCACTTTACTCATTTCTTGAAATAGATATAAAATAATCCCTAAAATAAAAGTAATTAAAAAGAAAGGTAAAGAAATATTTTTCTTAGTTTTTAATTTAATTTCTTTAATTAAATAAGGAACACATCCTAAAATTAAACCAATAAAGACATAAGATATAAATAAATATTTATTATTTAAAAGATATAAAATAATTTTACTAAATAAAAAGATACTTATTAATATGCCTATTACTATAGGACTTATATATAGAAGATTATTTTTTATATCTTTTTTAAAATTAAGTAATCTTTCAATTAATTCATTATATATTCCTAAAATAGTAGCTAAAACTCCACCAGAAACTCCAGGAATAATAAAACCAATACCAATAATTAAACCATATAAAAAATTATGTAAAATCATTTAAAAAACCTCTTAATAATATTTATTAAATGGCAAGTTATGTTATACTTTAAATAGTGATTATATATGAAAACTCTAAAAATTTTAATAATTATCTTTTTAATATTATTAATTATTCCATTTATAGTTAATGTTTTAGTTATTTTTAAAACTAAAGATAAAATAATAAATATTGAAGATCTAGATAAAAAATATGATATAGCGATGGTTTTAGGTTGTGGTATTAAAAATAATGAACCAAGTTTAATGCTTAAAGATCGTCTTAATAAAGCCATTGAACTATATAATGCTGGCTTAATAAAAAATATTTTAGTCAGTGGCGATGAACATGAAAACTATAATGAAGTAGAAGTTATGATTAATTACTTACTTGAAAATAATATTCCTAGTGAAATAATTTTAAAAGATAATAAAGGTTATAATACTAGTAATAGTATTGAAAATTATGTTAGTCTTTATAAAGATAAAAGTTTAATTATTATTACTCAAAAATATCATATGTACCGTTCATTATATATAGCAATCATAAAAGATATCGATGTAATTGGCGTATCTGCAAAAAATGTCCGTTATCATGGTCAATTTATAAGAGATATAAGAGAAGTATTAGCTCGCATTAAGGACTTTATAAAATATTTATTTTAACCAATTATTGGTATTAACCATTAATTGGTTTTTTATTTTCCATAATTTATGCCACAATATAATTGTAAGGTGATTTTAATGAAAAAGTTATTATTAATAATATGTTTACTATTTATGCCTTTAGAAGTATTTGCTTATTCTAAAGAAATATATTTAGGTGGTAATACTTTAGGAATAGAACTTGATTGTGACGGAATATTAGTTGTGGGTTTTTACCAAATAGATGGTAAATATAATAAAGGTAATCCTAATTTAAAAATGGGTGATTATATAACACAAGTTAATGGAGAATCTGTTAGTACTTTAAATGATTTAACTTCAGAAATAGAAAAATATACTAGTATTGGTGAAGTAACAATTACTTATAAAAGAAATAATAAAACTTATCAAACAAATCTTTCTTTAGTAGAAGATGATGGTATTTATAAAACAGGTTTATATGTTAAAGATAGTATTACAGGTATAGGAACTCTTACCTATATTGATCCTGGTACTAATATTTATGGTGCTTTAGGCCATGAAGTAATTGAAAGTAATAGTAAAAAATTAGTAGAAATAAAAGATGGTTTAATATTTAGAAACGAAGTAGTTTCTATCGATCGTTCAAAAGTAGGTGAAGCTGGTAGTAAAAACGCTAAGTATTATTATAATGATGTTTATGGAACAATTGATAAAAACACGAGTCATGGTATTTTTGGTACTTATAATAAAGGATTAAATAATTTAAAATTAGTAGAAGTAGGAAATCCCAGCGAGATAAAATTAGGTGAGGCTTCACTATATACCGTTTTAGAAAATGAAAAAATAGAAGAATTTAAAATAAATATTACTAAAATAAATGATAAAGTTGATACTAAAAATATTACCTTTCAAATAACTGATCAAAAGCTGCTTGAAAAAACTGGTGGCGTAATTCAAGGAATGAGCGGTTCCCCAATTATGCAAAACAATAAAATTATTGGGGTAGTTACCCATGTAATAGTGGATAATCCAACTTCTGGTTATGGTTTATTTATTACTAAGATGTTAGAAGAAGGCGAAAAAAATATGGAGAACAATTAAGTTCTCCTTTATAATGTTTCGATTTTATTTTGATTAGTTTTACCCATCACCATATTTTTTAATTCTTCATCATCGTTACCTAAATCATCATTAACATCAATAACTCTTAATATCTCATCCATTGAAGTTTTTCCTTCAATTACTTTAATAAGCCCATCTTTTAAAAGAGTAGTTGTATCATTGCCATAAACAAGCCTTCTTAAATCTTCTTTCCTTGTGTTATTTATAATAGCATCTTTAATATTTTGATTAATTTCTAAGACTTCATGAAGGGCAACTCTTCCTTTATAGCCATTTATACACTCATCACATCCTACTGGAGTATATATTTCATTTACATCCATACCTAATACTTTTTTAATAATATTTTTTTCATAAGCATTAGTGGCTCTGGAACTACGACATTTAGGACATAATTTTTTAACAAGTCTTTGGGAGATAATTCCGGATAAAGCACTACCTAATAAATATCTTTCAATATCCATATCTAAAAGTCTTTCAATCGTATTTAAAGAGTTATTAGTGTGAATTGTTGATAAAACTAAATGTCCTGTTATTGCGGCTCTTACAGCAATTCTCGCCGTCTCATCATCTCTAATTTCACCAATCATAATTATATCGGGGTCTTGTCTTAATATACTTCTTAATGTCTTACCAAAAGATAAACCTATTTCACTCATAACTTGAACTTGATTAATACCCGCAATTTTCATTTCAACCGGATCTTCAACAGTAATAATATTTCTATCAGTAGTATTTAATACTTGAAGCATTGAATAAACAGTTGTTGATTTACCAGAACCAGTTGCTCCTGTTACTAATATAATTCCATTTGGTTTCTTTATTAATTTTTGAATTTTTTCTAAATTATTTTTAGATAATCCTAAAGCTTCAAGGCCATTTAAACTCATTTTATAGTTTAATATACGAATAACTATTTTCTCACCATCAATAATTGGTAAACTAGAAACTCTTAAATCAACATCCAAATCTCCTAAATTACCTTTAATAGCCCCATCTTGAGGAAGTCTTGCTTCCGTTATATTCATCCCAGAAATAATTTTTATTCTAGTTATTAAATTCTTTTTAACAGTGGCGGGTACTTTAGCGTATTCTAAAAGAGAACCATCGATTCTGATTCTTACTAATAAATCTGTTTCAGTTGGATCAAAATGAATATCAGATGCTCCATGCTTAACGGCATCAATAATCATTTCATTAACTATATCTACAATAGGTTTATTGTCATAATCAAATTCTCTAAACACTAAGTATCACCGTCAACCTTACACTCATAATTATACAATAAAGAATTTGATTAAACAATATAAATTTATCTAAAATATTTAGGTCTTTCTTTTAAAGGAACAAGTCTTCTAATACTTGCAATTTCTTTACCTAGAATTTCTTCTTTCTCACTTTGATAATTATTTATAAATTCATCTATTTCATAAATGCCTTTTTGTTCATTAAAAATATATCTTGGTACTTTATGGATAACCCAATCCATTAATAAATAATTATAATATCTTTCATTGGTATTTTGGTATGTGCTAGTAATAACTCTTGGCCATTTAGAAAAATCAAAGTTTTGATGATAATCCTCCCCATATTTTGGAATCTTTAAAAATTCCCCTTCTGGATTAAATCTTTCTAGGGAGTCATAACCTAGATATTCCACATAAATGTCTTTAACAAAAGATAAAATTTGGCGTAATTTTTCTTTTCGCATTAGATTTCTTATGTCATCAATATCAGCTGATTTAAAAAGTTTTTTATATTTTCTTTCAAGCGCCTCATCACTATCAATGGCAATTTTTCTTTGAATAGATTCAAAAAATCTTTGGTTTTGATAAGCATGTTTAAAAAACTCTAATAAAGCATAAGAAAATTTATCATATTCATTTATTTGTGATCCATATGATTTACCAACATATTCACCTAATTCTTTTAAATGCTTTTGATAATTAATAAAATAATCATCTAGATTTTCAAGAAATTCTTCCAGCGTTAAATCATTCAGAAAAAAAGGACGTTTATATCCGCGCATAACATATTCATCTAAGCCAGGATATTCTTGCATTTCTGGGGGACATAATATTCCTTCAATATATCTTTTTTTTAATTTTTTTATGGAAGTTCCCTTAATTATATAACTTACATAGGAAAGATATATTTGAGTAACGGGATTAACCCAAGCATCGTGAAATCCTCCTCCAATCACCGTATTAAAGCCAACAATTTTGCCATCTGGTGAAAAATAGCCAGCATAAGGTCGGTTGTTTCTTTCTTCTGTCCAAGTAATTGGATCTTCATAATAAGGTATTGTCATAA
>CANQZQ010000053.1 GCA_947628375.1 uncultured Bacilli bacterium | reverse complement strand
TATGTAAAAAGTTTAAAGCCAAAAGGCTTAAGCGACACCTTATTAGGAAACATGTACCGATTTGTAGGGACCAAAGGGAATGTAAATAACTATATATGCTTTGGATCGGGGACTAAGTGTACGGAGACAGATGACTATATGTACAGAATAATAGGAATAACACAAGATGGTCAAATGAAACTAATTAAAAATACGGCCATAAGAGAAGGATCATATTTCTTCAGGTGGCATCGTCCTACGGTGGATATAGCATGGCCAAATTCTGATATATTTAAGAGATTAAATGGACAAGGATCAGGAAATACACAAGGATATGACGGAAATACCAATTTATTCGTAAATAGTACAACAAGTAATGTACAATATATAAAAACAACTGGTGAAACTACTTGGTATAACAAAATAGATAGTAACCATGAGTGGTTATATGGAGGAATTTATGACAATAATTTAAATAAATCAGCTGATGAAATATATAAAATAGAATCAGGAAAACAAGCAGTACAACAAAACCGTAATGAAAGTGAAACCTTATGGACTTCGAAAACACGAGCTACCGTGGGACTTATGTACGTAAGTGATTATTACTATTCATACGCAACAGATGGATCAGATTCATCAAAAACAAATTGTTATTCAAATACGTCTTGTAAAAATAGTTGGATGCATATAAGTAATAATGGAAAAAGTACTGATGACCAATATGAATGGACGATGACTCACGATGGTCACACTAGCGGCGGGTTTTGCCGTTCCTGGAGTGTTGACGCGACTGGGCTCTTGTGGTACAGCGATTTAGAGAACGCCAATTCGGTTCGCCCGGTCTTCTTTCTTAATTCTAGTATCATAATAGGTAGTGGAACTGGTACATCGATAGATCCTTTTATAATCACAGCATAAATAACCGAGAAGGAAAACTCGTTAAAACCTTCATAGACTTAATCCTTGGGAAGAGAGCAATCTCTTCCTTTTTAGTTTATCTAATTATTTACTAATAAAAATTACTCATAAAATATAATGGTGGTAATTAATGAAATCAATCTATGAAAATGAATATAATCCTAATATGGGTATTTTAATAGATGTTAAAGATCCCATTACATATAAAGAAAAACATAATCCGTATAGTATAAATATATATTATGATAAATTATTAATGAATCATAAAAATATATTAGATAAAAATAAAAAATATTACATCATATGTGATAAAGGGCATAAAAGTAAACAAGCTGTTAGGATATTATCATTTTATGGTTATGATGTAACTTATGTCATAAATTCTTAAAAGATGTCTCATACTAAAGGTATGGGACTTGTTAAATTTCGTCAATTTTTTTCATTGTTATTTGACACAAGATAGTAAATATTGTATATTTAACTCATGGGATAAAAATATGTGATATAAATAATTATTATTATAAAAAAGTTACCCATATTTTTTTGATAATAAATATTTAAGGAGGTTAAATGATGAAAAATAAAAGTATAATTGTAGGTTTAATTGGAGTATTATTAGTGTGTTTGATAACAACAGGTTGTTTATTTAGAAAGCCACTAGATAAAGATGAATTCAAAAGTCATTTTGAAGATTTAAATTATAGTGTAATTGAAGGTGATAATGCTAGATATGAAGCTGAAACTTATTATATAGCTAGAAAAGAAGACGTTCCTTTTGAAGTAGAATATTATAATTTTAAAAATGAAACAGACGCTAAAAAAGCTTATCAAGATTATAAAACAAATATTACTGATTTTATAACTGCTAAAGCTGATAATAATGAAACAACTGGTAATTCATTTGCTAAAATTGTGACTAAATCAGAAAATGAATATATAGTAATATCAAGAGTAAAAAATACGGTCATCTTTATTTTAGGTACACCAAAAAATAGTGAAGAAATTGATGAAATATTAAAAGATATTAAATATTAAGTTATTGATTAATAAAAAAGATTGTTAACAAATAATTTTGTTAATAATTTTTTTATGAAAAAATCTATAAAAATTTAAATTAAGTATAGAATATTTAGTAGTAAAGATATGTCAATTTAATCTTATAGAAATTTGACTAAATAAAGCTAAATAAGTTATATTTATAATAGTAGGTGATATTATGGCAAATACTAAAGAACTTGCTAATGATGTGGTTTGGGATTTATTTGATAATTATGATGTTGTCAAATATATTAAAAGTAAAAGCCCTGCTCTTTTTAGTGCTGAAAAATTAGTTTTATATACTAATACTCTAAAACAGACAAGAAAATTTACAGATGAAGAAATTTTAAATGGTAAAGCTGATCTAGATATAGAAGGTTTTATTAAAGCCGAAGAAGCCAGATACAGATCTATTAAAAAGCAAGAAGAAGAAAGAAAATGTTTACCTATTAAGACTAAAAAAGAGAAAATAAGTCCTACTTTTTTTAAAAGACTAATTTTAACTACTTTAGCGGGAGCCTCAATTGTTTCTATAGTTAGTATTCATAGTAAATCTTTAAAAGATAATGAAAAAGTTCAAGATGATGTTTCTAAGTATATTGGTATGTTAGCTAGCGATAGTAATACGGAAGATTATTTACATAAAAGAAATATTGTTGCTCAGAATACCTATACTAAAGAGGGTGATATGAATAATGCCATTATTTATAATTTGCCAAATATTGCTCTAGATATTATAAAAGTTACTAGTAATAATCCTAATTTATTTGATTTATGTATATTAGATACTTATTTTAATTTAAATTATAATAGATTAGATAACATGGATAAAATAATGGAGCATTTAAAAATAAACATTTTAGCTTCTAGTCCTGATAGTCCATTGCAAAGTAAAGCCGAAATTTGTACGAGTTTTTTAGATTATGCCTTAAATATTTGTTTAAAAAGAAATTTAATAAATTATAGTGATCAAGAATATCAGCAAATCCTAGAAGTTATTGCTAAATATAAAGTAGTTGGTTATAATGCTTTAAATGAAAATGACAAGAATACTATTTCTATATTAGTCTCTAAAGCTCAAGGCTTATTAGTAACTTTGGGAAAAGAGCAAATTGATGAATTAGAAGAAAAAGCTTCTAAAGAACGAGGTATCTAATGGATGCATATGTAATGACACTTGAAGATGGCAAAGATTATTATATTATCGATACTATTGTAATAAATAGTAATAAATATTTAATTTTTGCTAAAGATAATAATGAATATGCTGTAAGAAAAGTAGTAATGGATAATGGTAAAGAAGCTATTACTAAATTAGATGATAATCATGAATATGACGAAGTAATGTTAGAATTCGTTGCAAAACATAAAGGAGAATTTGATGAAAAAGAATAGTATTATTATAGGAATAATTGGGGTTATATTAATTTGTCTTGTGACAACAGGCTGTATTTTTTATAATTTAGTTGATGCTTCTGAATTTAAAAGTCATTTTGAAGAATTAGGCTATACTGTTACATCTAGTGAAAATAAAGATTTTAATTATGAAACATATTATGTTGCTAGTAAAGATGATCAAACTTATAATATAGAATATTATGAATTTGAAGATGAAGTTGATGCTAAAAAAGCTTATCAAAGTTTTAAAGAAAATATTGGTAATTATATAACTTCCCAAGCTCAAAATAAAGAAACTACGGGTGCTGTATTTACTAAAATAGTTTCTGTTTCTGAGAAAGAATATATAGTTATTTCAAGAGTTAAAAATACTTTGATAGTTATTAAAGGTACTAATGATGTTAGTGACGAAATAGATAGTATATTAGAGGAGATAAGATATTAATATGGTCAATTCAGAATTTAAATTATTAACAGATTATATAAATAATAAATTAAAAGATGTAACAAGCTATGAAGAAGCTATAGAAGAATTATTAAAATTATCATATTTTATTGATGAAAATAAAAACTATTTTAAACGTTATTTACTTTATGAACTAGTTGAAGATAATATATTATTGAATAATATTATAGGAATTATTGCTAATAACTTAGAAAGTTTTGATAATCTAGAAGGCCTTTTTGATAGTGAAACTTCTATTCTATTTATAAGAGCTTATGCGATGCAAAAAGGTTTAATAGAGACTAACTTAGATGAATTTATGGAAGTTAGAGATTTAAAGACTGTATTATAAAAATGCAGTTTTTTATTTAAATAAATTATATAAAAACTTGTAATTTATATTTTAAAGTGCTATTATATATCCTCGGTTAGGGGTTTTGGAAATGAAAAGGAATAATAAAGTTATAATTCCTTATGATAATATTGATTTTAAAAAATTAAGTAATTTTATTAATGATTATTTAAATGATACTATCTATTATGATATAGCCTTAAATGAAGTTTTAAAATTAGTTCAATTCATTGAAGAAAATTTATCTTCTTTTTCTCATTCATTACTTTTGGACATAGTAGTAGATAATCAAAAATTAGCTCATTTATTAGAAATAATTATAAATAATTTCTTAGATATTACAAAAATAGAAGATACTTTTGATAATGAAATATTAGTTTTATTATTAAATTCTTATGCTATGCATAAAGGATTAATAGAATTTAATTTAGATGAATATCAAGATTATGATAATGATAATTATATAAGTTCTCATCTTGAAAAATCAAAAGAAGAAGAAACAAATCAATTATTTGGACGTTTTTTTCCTTTAGTATTAGAAGAAGCAAAGTTTTATGCCAAAGATAAAGAATCTTTTAATGATTTAGTAGAAGAGGGAAGTATTTATTTAATGGAAGCAATTTCATCATATGATTCTAGTAAAAAAATTCCTTTTAAAGTTTATGCTTCCCAAATTATTAATGGAGAGTTTTTAAAGTATGTTCTATCTAACGGAAAATATTATGATATTCCTCATAATATTTTATTAAAAATTTCCGAGTTAAGAAAGATTATTAATGATTTTGAAATGCATGGTATTAATTATGATTTAAACATTTTAGCTAAAAAAACTCATTTATCTAAAGAAGAAGTAGAAAAAGCTCTTTCTTTTAGCTATGATATGCTAAACTATGATGATTTAGTAAATAGTAGTGAATTACCTTATGATCTAACTTCATTAAGTAGTCCATCTTTTGAAGAAGAAGTAGTGAACAATCCTAATATTTTAAAAATTTTAAATAACCTTGATTTAAGTCCTAAGGAAAAACAAGTTATATATTTAAAATATTTTCAAAATGCTTCTTTAAAAGATATGAAAAAAGAACTCCAAATTTCGCATTCGAGAATAGCTCAATTATTTTCTAGAGTTTCATGGCGTCTTTTAAGATGTAATGCTAGTCCTTCTTTAACTGAATATCTTGACTCCCCAGACTTTGGCTTAGAACTAATAAGTGATGCCCGAAGTACAAACTATCGGGGTCCTTCAACTCCTATTAATTGTTTATGTGATCCTTATTTTAAAGACTTTTCTAGTTTAGAAAAATTACTTAATGCTCATCCTTTAGAAATTAAAATAATTTTAACTAATCTTTCTTTAGATGATGTAAGATTTATTCATAAAGTTTATGGTGATAATTTAAATGAAAATAATATATCTAAATTATCTTTATTAGAACAAAATCATTTATATAATCATTTATATTATAAAATGTTAGAAATATTAAATGATGCTAGAAAATATATTGCTAATTTAGATGAATATGATGAACAAGTTTTAAGTATTATAGATGATTCCCTTGATCAAACAATATTAAGTTTTCTTGATTTAACTTTGCTTCAAAAATATTTTAATGATGATGAAACAGAAATAATTTATTTCCTTCTTTTAAAACAAAAAACTTTAAAAGAAATATTAGATGAATTAAATATTAATAAAGAAAATGTTTATATCATTTTAACTAAATTTTTTAAATTAACAGAATTAGTAAAAAAGCCATTAGAAGAAGATAAAAAAAGAGTCTTAGCTCGCTAATTTAAGGAACTAAGATCTTTTTTTAAATCGCTTGCTAATGTTTCTACTTTCTTTTTCTCTGCTTCTTCTAATGTATACCAACCAAATTTAAACATTAATTCATAAGCTGCTCTTTGATGCTTAATAATATTATCAAACATTGTTTTATATTCTTTATATAAATTACTATTAGAGCATTCTGTTAAACTAGTTGCCATATTTTTAGTTAAACTTTTTAAATTACTTAAAAGAATTGTCATATAATCTTGATCATTTAAAAGTATTCCGTTTGGTACTTCCTTTTTAGGGTTTGCTATTTTTTTATTTGCCATTTTGACCATCCTTTACTATTTTTATAATTAAATCCATATTTTCTTTAAATAATTTAGCACATTCATTTATCATATCAAAGACGCTCTTATCTTCAATATAATCTAAATTATTGATTGCTTCTTTATAATAAGTATGATTCCAACCAAACATATCTTTTAAATAATCTAAGTCTTTACAAGTTAAAATATCGGGAGCTTTACTATAATTTTCTTTCATCACTCATCACCATTATTAAATTGTCCCAATTTATTATTTTTATACTCTTTCTTTATTAACATTAATTGGTATTATATAAATAATTACTTAACTAATAATATAAATGATGGTTATGGAAAATGATAAATTAATAAAATTAAGCGTTTTATTTTATATATGTAGTATCTTAGGCTATTTTTATGAGTTAATTTTAAATTATTTAAAAACCCATAAAATATTTAGTCATGGTTTTTTAAATGGCCCTTGGCTTCCTGTTTATGGAACGGGTGCCGTTATTTTAGCTCTTTTAGATAATTATAAAAATCATCCCATTATTATTTTTATCTTATCTTTCTTTTTAACTGGTTTAGTCGAATATACAAGTGGTTTAATTCTTATAAAAATCTTCAAAATGCGTCTTTGGGATTATACAGGAATGTTTTTAAATATTGACGGTCTAGTCTGTTTTTTAAGTGCTTTCTGTTTTGGAATAGGGGGTTTATTAATAATTTATTTAATCTATCCTTTAATAAACAAATTAATTAAAAAAATAGATAAAAGATTCTTAAAAAATTTATTAGCTTTAATAACTATTACCTTTAGTAGTGATATAATTGCAACTTTCTTAAAATAATTATATAATATTTTAAGAAAGTTGTGATTAAATGGATTTCAGTGATAAAGTATTTTTAATAACGGGAGCAAGTAAAGGGATAGGAAATACTTTAGCTAATATTTTATTTAAGTATAATGCCCAAGTAATTGGTGTTTATAATAAAACTAAATTTAAAGCCCATTTTGATACTTTTAAATGTGATTTAAAAAAAGAAAATGATATTAAAAAGCTATTTAATTTTATTAAAGAAAAATATGGTAAGTTAGATTGTTTAGTAAATTGTGCGGCTTTAACAATTGATAATGATATTTATGAAAAATCTAAAAGGGAATTTATGGAAGTTTTAGAAGTCAATTTAGTAGGAACTTTTTTAATGTGTAAATATGCATCACTTTTATTGGAAAGAGGAATAATTATTAATATTTCTTCAACTGATGCGATAGATACTTATAATACTTATGGAATGGATTATGCTGCAAGTAAAGCAGGATTAAATAATTTAACTAAAACTTTAGCCTTAAGATTCCCCAGTCTTAAAATTTGTGCTTTAGCCCCTAATTGGGTCGATACAGAAAGTATAAGAGAAATGGATCCTGAATATTTAAAACAAGAGCTAGCAAGAATTGGTCAAAAAAAATTATTAACAAAAGAAGAAGTAGCTTTAAAAATCATTGAATTAATAATTAATGATGATTATGTAAGCGGTAGTATAGTTAGAATGGATGATAGTAATGAATAAAGATTTAGAATATTTTAACATTAATAAGAAAGTATTTGCTTTAGTCACTGATGCCGAAAAAAATTTACAAGATATTTTTCAAAAAATAGATGAAAATGAAGAATATTTTAGTTTAAAAGTTTTATCCTCTTTTAAAAAATTTAATTTAGCTGAAAGCGATTTTCAAAGTACTACCGGTTATGGTTATGGTGATATAGGAAGAGATAAAATAGAAAATATTTTTGCTTCCGTCTTAGAAAGTGAATCATCATTAGTAAGAAGCCAATTTATCTCTGGTACTCATGCTTTAACGGTGGCTCTTTTTGCCATGTTAAGACCCGGTGATACCCTTCTTAGTATTACAGGTCTTCCTTATGATACCCTTCATGAAGTAATTGGTATTAAAGAAAATGCTAGTTCTCTTAAATCATATAATATTAATTATGAACAAATAGATTTAATAGAAGATGATTTTGATTATGAAAAAATAGAAGAAGTTTTAAAAACAAAGAAAATAAAATTAATCGAAATTCAAAGAAGTAAAGGATATTCTAAAAGAAAGAGTATTACAATAGATAAATTAGCTAAAGTTATTAAATTTATTAAAGAAATTAATCAAGATATAATTATTATGGTTGATAATTGCTATTGTGAATTTGTGGAAAAATTGAGCCCAATTGAAGTTGGTGCCGACATTTGTGTTGGCTCTTTAATTAAAAATTTAGGGGGTGGTATTGCTCGTAATGGCGGTTATATCGCAGGCAAAAAAGATTTAATTAATCTTTGTGCTGAGAGATTAAATGTTCCCGGGGAAGGTAGTGAAGTTGGCCCTAGTCTTGGCATGAATAGAGAAATATTAATGGGCTTATATAATGCTCCTAAAGCTGTCTCTAGTTCTTTAAAAACTGCAATATTGTCAAGTTATATTTTAGATAAGTTAGGTTATTTAGTTGAACCTAAATATAACGATGTAAGAGCAGATATTGTTCAAAATATTTTCTTTGGTAATAAAAATGATTTAATTAATTATTGCAAAGGTATTCAAAGTGCTTCACCAATTGATGCCAATAGCGAAGTAGAACCATCTCCTATGCCTGGATATAAGGAAGATATTATTATGGCTTCAGGATCATTTACACAAGGTTCATCTATAGAAATATCTTGTGATGGCCCAATAAGAGAGCCGTTTATTGCTTACCAACAAGGCTCATTAACATATCCTTATGGTAAAATTGCCATAATGAGCGCTATAAGTAAAATAATCGATAAAAAATAAACTTATTGACCGTTTCGAAAAAAAGGTTCAGGCCACGTGCTTAAGCACGTAAACCCTTGAAGGGTTTAAAGGCAATTTATT
>CANQZQ010000052.1 GCA_947628375.1 uncultured Bacilli bacterium | reverse complement strand
TCCAGGATTTACACCAAACCATGACGCTTGTGTTCCTGTCAGTGAATTAATATTTATTACTGGTGGTGTCCTATCTATTGTTATTGTTTGAGATATTGGTTTAGATATATTATTCGCTTTATCTTTTATATATGCATATATTGTATATGTTCCTTCATTTTGTGTCCATGTTATATCATTCGGTATTGTTATTGTTTTAGTATTACTTACTTCTAACCAAGCTCCAATACATCTATTTCCATCTGTTCCATAACATATTTGAGCTACATCATTATCTTGCCAATCTATTTTATATGTTAATTCTGAATAATGACTATATCCATTCCATAACTCTTCATTTTGTGCACCTTTTCCTGTTATTGAAAATCCATTTACTGTTGGTAATATATCATCTTTATCAAAATATATTTTACAATACATACTCTTTGTGCTTTGTACTATTATACTTCCATCTATTACCCCATTTGTTAAACTTTGTTCTACCGCTTGAGGTATTACATTATTAGTTCCATATTCGTGGCATTCTGTTTTTGTTGTATTTAATAGATACCCTTGAGTTGGAAAAGTATTTGTTTCAGTATAATCATTATCTTGTTTACTTGAGCCTTGATTCTTTTCTAAATATATCCCAAATTCTTTTCTTTCTACTTCTTTTTCTTCTATTTCATTATCATTCATTTTATATGAATAACTCTTATTCCATGATAACAATATCATCGATATTGTTATTATCATTATTAACATTATTGTATTCTTTTTATTCTTCATAGATATTCCTCACCTAAAAGACCATTGCGAATAGTCTATACAATATAATTGTATAATTTTAAAAGAACATTGTCAATGGTCTTTTTGCGAATAAAAATACAATTTACCTTATAATGAAAAAGTAGGTGTTATTATGGAATTCAAAGCAAACAATTATAAGCCTAGTGAAACTTTTAAATTTATAAGACAATGTACAGGTCTTACTCAAGAAGAGCTAGCAAAAAGAGTCAATAAATCTAAAAATTGGGTTAAATCTAATGAACAAGATGTTACAAGATATTATTTTGAAGACCTTTTAAAAATAGCCAATATGTTTGACATCGAAATAAAAATTATTAAAAAATAAAACATGAAAAAAGACTTCGTTTGAAGTCTTTTGTATTTTTACGCTACTTCTTCATTACCTTTAGCTAAAAATTTTTCTTCTAATACTTCACTAGCATCGTCATCTAGTAATTCTTTTTCAAGTTCAAGTTCAATATCACTATATTGTTTAGCTCCTGTACCTGCAGGAATTAATTTACCAATAATAACATTTTCTTTTAAACCTTGTAAAGTATCAGTTTTACCACGCATAGCGGCATCAGTTAAAACTCTTGTTGTTTCTTGGAATGAAGCGGCAGATAAGAATGAATCAGTTTCTAGTGATGATTTTGTAATACCAAGCATAATTGGATTACCTTTAGCAGGAATACCACCATTTAAGATAACCGGTTTATTACCATCAGCAAATTCTCTTAAACTTACAGTTAATCCTTCAACAAAATCTGTATCGCCAGCATCAATTATTCTTACCTTATTAATCATTCTCTTAACAATTATTTCAATATGTTTATCGTTGATATCAACACCTTGTAATTTATAAACATTTTGAATTTCTTTTAAGATATATTCTTGAGCAGTAAGTGGATCAGTAACTGCAAGTAATTCTTTAGGTGAAATAACACCTTCAGTAAGTTTATCACCAGCTTTAACTTCATCGCCAACTTCTACTCTTAACTTCATATTGTAATTAGTAATATGTTCTTTAACACCAGAAGCATTTTCAATAACAATTGCATGTTTACCATTTTGTTCTTCAATACTGATTACTTTACCAGTAATTTCCGCAATGGTAGCTTTAAATTTAGGAATACGTGCTTCAAATAACTCTTCAACTCTTGGAAGACCTTGAGTAATATCATCTCCACCAGCAACACCACCAGTATGGAATGTACGCATGGTAAGTTGAGTACCAGGTTCACCAATAGATTGAGCAGCCATAATACCAACTGCTTCCCCAGTTTCAACTAAGTTACCAGTGGCAAGGTTACGTCCATAACATTTTTGACAAACACCATTTAGAGTCTTACAAGTAAGAACACTTCTAATTTCAACTTTTTTAATACCAGCTTTTTTAATTTTAGCAACGATATTTTCGGTAATCATTTCGCCAGCTTCTAGAATTGTTTCTTTAGTTTCTGGATTAACAATTTTCTTAGAAGCATATCTTCCTAAAATTCTTTCTTCAAGAGATTCAATAACTGAACCATCTTTATCATTAATTAAATCGTATACCACAACACCTTGCATTGAACCACAATCATGTTCTTTAACGATTATATCTTGCGCAACATCAACAAGTCTTCTTGTTAAGTAACCAGAGTCAGCAGTACGTAGAGCCGTATCAGCAGAACCTTTTCTTGAACCATGGGTTGATAAGAAGAATTCTGATACTGATAAACCTTCCATAAAACATGAAGTAATTGGAATTTCAACTGTTGTACCATCTGGTTTAGCCATTAAGCCACGCATACCAGCAAGTTGGGTAAAGTTTGAAATTTTACCACGGGCACCACTGTTCATCATCATGAAAATTGGATTAGTGAAATTATCTTTAGCAATTTCCGCAAGAGCATCTTTAACTTTATCAGTGGCTTCAGACCAAATTTGGATAACACCATTATATCTTTCTTGTTCCGTAATAAGACCTTTTTGATATTGTTTATTAATCTTATCTACTCTGCCTTTTGCTTCTTTAATAATTTCTTCTTTAGCATCACTTCTTACAACATCAGCAGCAGATACCGTAATACCTGCAATTGTTGAATATTTAAAGCCTTGATCTTTTAATTTATCAAGCATAACAGATGTTTCAGTAGTTTTATATCTTTTAAATACTTGCGCAATAATTTGTCCTAAAGTTTTTTGAACAAATGGACTAACTAAAGGCATAGCTTTAATTGCTTCTTCTAGATTTGTTCCCCTTGGAAGGAAATATTTATTTGGAGTAATACCTTCAATATTTTCTTTAGTACCTTCATTTAAATAAGGGAATGAATCAGCTAAAATTTCATTAAATTTAATTTTTCCGACCGTAGTTACTAAATATTTATCTTGTTGTTCTTCGGTAAATAATTTATGTTTAAATGATTTAACAGGAATCGCAATTCTTGTATGTAAATCAATTTCTCTTCTTTCATAAGCCATTAGAGCTTCATTACAATCTTTATAAGCTTTACCTTCATTTTTACCACCAGCAACTTCCATAGTAAGGTAGCAATTACCAAGTACCATATCTTGGCTTGGGGTAACAATAGGTTTTCCATCTTTTGGATTTAAGATGTTATTAGCACCAAGCATTAAAATTCTGGCTTCAGCTTTAGCTTCTTCAGATAGAGGAACGTGAACAGCCATTTGGTCACCATCGAAATCGGCATTAAATGCTGTACAAACTAGAGGGTGAAGTCTAATTGCTTTACCACCAACAAGTTTTGGTTCAAAAGCTTGAATACCAAGACGGTGAAGCGTTGGTGCACGGTTAAGCATAACTGGATATTCTGTAATAACATCTTCAACAATATCCCATACACATTCATCTCTAGATTCAATTAACTTTTTAGCACCCTTAATATTATGCGCTAGACCCCGTTCTACTAAACCATGAATAACATGTGGTTTAAATAATTCAATAGCCATTTCTTTAGGTAAACCACATTGATACATTTTAAGATTTGGTCCAACAACGATAACAGAACGGCCAGAATAGTCAACTCTTTTACCAAGTAAGTTTTGACGGAATCTTCCTTGTTTACCTTTTAACATACTAGATAAACTTTTTAAAGGTCTATTAGATGCTGCGGTAATACTTCTTCCTCTTCTACCATTATCAAATAATGAGTCAACAGCTTCTTGAAGCATTCTTTTTTCATTTTGAACAATGATTGTTGGTGCTCCAAGTTCAAGTAATTTCTTTAAACGATTATTTCTATTAATAATTCTTCGATATAAATCATTTAAATCACTTGTTGCAAATCTGCCACCATCAAGTTGAATCATTGGCCTAAGTTCAGGAGGAATA
This sequence comes from uncultured Bacilli bacterium, assembly GCA_947628375.1. Classification (GTDB taxonomy): domain Bacteria; phylum Bacillota_I; class Bacilli_A; order RF39; family UBA660; genus SIG200. Next base: position 5,141 of record CANQZQ010000052.1, on the reverse strand, counting down.
ACTGGTAAAACAGTTAAAACCATCCATTCAGGTTTATTACCTGATTCTTGGAATGCAACTAAGGCATCCAATCTTTTTACTAAACGAATTCTTTTTTGACTTGTGGCATTTTCTAGTTCTTTACGAACATTTTCCACTTCTTTATCAATATCAACACGTTTTAAAAGTTCTTGGATTGCTTCAGCACCCATACCTACTTTAAAAGTATTACCATATTTTTCATAGTAAGCACGATATTCTTTATCAGATAATGTTTGCTTTGCTTCAAGTGGTACATTACCTGGATCTATAACAACGTAACTTACAAAATATAATACTTCTTCCAAATCTCTTGGACTCATATCAAGAACTAAGCCCATTTTAGATGGAACACCTTTAAAGAACCAGATGTGAGAGCAAGGTGCAGCAAGTTCAATATGTCCCATTCTTTCTCTTCTTACTTTAGAACGAGTAACTTCTACACCACATCTATCACAAACAACATTTTTATATCTAAGTCTTTTATATTTTCCACATGAACATTCAAAATCTTTAGTTGGTCCGAAAATCTTTTCGCAGAATAAACCATCTTTTTCAGGTTTTAAAGTACGATAGTTAATAGTCTCTGGCTTTTTAACTTCGCCATATGACCAACTACGAATTTTTTCAGGTGAAGCAATACTAATTTTTATTCCTTTAAATTTACTTACATCTATCATTATTCCACCTCAATATCTTCATCTTCTAAAGAATCTGGAAATTCTAAATCATCTAGTGAATCTTCTTCCTCTTCTTCTTCATAGTCATCATCTTCTTGAGCTACTTCTTCAAAAGGTTCTTCACCCTCATCATCTTTATTTGGAATTTCAATTTCTTCAATTCTGAATGGTTCATCGCCATCTTCTTCTTCCTCTATATCTTTAAATTCTAAGATATTATCATCATTATCGATAACTTGAACATCTAAGCCTAAAGCTTGGAATTCTTTAACTAAAACTCTAAATGATTCTGGCACTCCAGCTTGATTTACAAGTTTACCTTTAACTAAAGCTTCATAAACTTTAACACGACCAACAATATCATCAGCTTTAACTGTTAATATTTCTTGAAGAACATGAGCAGCACCATATGCATATAGAGCCCAAACTTCCATTTCACCAAATCTTTGACCACCAAATTGTGCTTTACCACCAAGAGGTTGTTGTGTAACTAGTGAATAAGGTCCCGTTGCTCTAGCATGTAATTTATCATCAACCATGTGGTGAAGTTTAACCATGTACATAACTCCAACAGAGATTCTTTGATCAAAAGGTTCACCAGTACGACCATTATATAAAACAGTCTTACCATCCGGATCCATTCCAGCTTCTTTCATTTCTTCTTGAATATCTTCCCAAGAAGCACTATCAAATACTGGAGTTGCATAATGAACACCTAAGCGTTTACCAGCCATTCCTAAGTGTAATTCCAAAATTTGACCAATGTTCATACGAGAAGGAACACCAAGTGGATTAAGCATAACATCAACTGGACGACCATCTGGTAAATATGGCATATCTTCTTCTGGTAAAATTAGAGAAATAACACCTTTATTACCATGTCGACCAGACATTTTATCACCGATTTGAATTTTTCTTTTTTGAATAATATAAACACGAATTACTTTCGATACACCAGCAGGTAGTTCATCAGAATTATCTTTTGTATAAATTTTAACATCATGAACAACACCACCAGCTCCATGTTCAACACGAAGGGATGTATCTCTTACTTCTCTAGTTTTTTCACCAAAGATAGCATGTAATAATTTTTCTTCACTAGTAAGTTCTTGCACACCTTTAGGGGTAACTTTACCAACTAGAATATCGCCTTCTTTAACTTCTGTACCAATTTTAACAATACCATTAGCATCTAAGTTTTTACGAGCATCTTCTCCAACATTTGGAATATCTCTTGTAATTTCTTCAGGTCCTAGTTTAGTATCACGGCATTCAATATCATAATGATCTATATGTAAACTAGTATAAACATCATCTTTTACTAATCTTTCATTTAAAATAACGGCATCTTCATAGTTATAACCATTATAAGTCATGAAAGCAACTGTCATATTTTTACCTAAGGCAAGTTCACCTTTATCAGTTGAAGGTCCATCAGCAATAACTTGACCTTTTTTAACTTTATCACCCTTTTTAACAAGTGGATGATGGTTTATGGCACTTGAAGCATTACTACGTTCAAAGTTGGCTAAATGATATGTATCTTCGCCTTCTTTAACTTTAACAACAATTTTTAAGCCATCAGCATATTCAACAACACCATCAGCTTTACAAACAACAGTGGAACCGGAATCTCTTGCTGCAATCCATTCTACACCAGTACCAACAATTGGAGCTTCACTAGTTAAAAGTGGAACAGCTTGACGTTGCATGTTAGAACCCATTAATGTACGGTTAGCATCATCGAATTCCAAGAATGGAATACAACTTGTTGTAATAGATACAACTTGACTTGGCGCAACGTCAACATAATCAACTAGTTCACGTTTTACCATTACGTTATCGCCATTATGACGAACTAAGATTTCATCATCTATAATATTCATATCATTATCAAGTTTAACTGTTGCTTGACTAATATATAAATCTTGTTCTTCATCAGCAGTCATATAAACTATTTCATCTATTACTTTACCATTTTCAACTCTTCTATATGGCGTCATAATAAAGCCATATTCATTGATTTTAGCATAACCAGCAAGAGATGTAATAAGTCCGATATTTTGACCTTCAGGTGATTCAATTGGACAAATTCTACCATAGTGAGAAGAGTTAACATCACGTACTTCCATACCAGCACGTTCACGAGAAAGTCCACCAGGTCCTAAACTTGATAAACGTCTTTTATCAGTAAGTTCGGCAATTGGATTAATTTGGTCCATAAATTTAGATAATTGGCTTGAACCAAAGAATTCTTTTAAAGCCGCTGTTACTGGACGAATATTAATTAAAGTTTTTGGTGTAATATTTTCAACTTCTTGGGTAGTCATACGTTCACGTATAACTCTTTCCATTCTTGCAACACCAGTTCTAAATTGGTTTTGAATAAGTTCTCCAACTTGACGAACACGACGATTTCCTAAATTATCTATTTCATCAGTATTACCAATATTATCATGTAAATTTAAATAATATGATACTGCAGCATAAATATCTGGAATAGTAAGTCTTTTTTCATCAATTGCGGGATCATTACCAATAACTTTAATTATTTTTTTATTATCAACTTTATCATATACTAATATTTCTTGAATCTTATTATAATCATCAAGTTCCATATTAGTTAAAACTTCTTTTGTATGACCAGTCTTAAATATTTCTTTTAATCCTTTTAATACACTTTTATCAATTAAAGTTCCTTTTTTATAAACAACTTCACTACCATTTTTAATATTTTCGGCTAAAGTACAACCAAGTAATCTTTCACAAATAAATAATTTCTTATTAAATTTATAACGACCAACTTTCGCTAAATCATAACGGAAACGGTCAAAGAATCTTGTAATCAATTGGTTTTTAGCACTATCAAGGGTGGTTGGTTCACCAGGTCTTAATTTTTCATAAATTTCAATTAAGGCTTCATCAGTATTTTTAGTACCATCTTTAGCAATAGTATTTTTTAAATATTCATTTTCACCAAATACCTCTAAAATATCTTCATCACTTGATAAACCAATTGCTCTTAAAAATGTTGTAATAGGCACTTTTCTTGTTCTATCAATTCTTACATAGACTATATTCTTAGCATCTGTTTCAAATTCAAGCCAAGTACCCTTATTAGGAATAACTTCACCTGAAATAATATGACGACCATTCTTATCTATTTCTCTTTTAAAATAAATAGATGGACTACGAACAAGTTGGGAAACAATAACTCTTTCGGCACCATTAATAATAAATGTACCAGCCTCAGTCATTAAAGGCATATCACCAAGGAATATTTCTTGTTCTTTAACTTCCCCAGTTTCATGAATGTAAACTCTTGCTTCAACTTTAAGTGGAGCAGCATAGTTAACCATTCTCTCTTTTGCCTCTTTAATAGAGTATCTTGGTTCTTCAAAAGAATAATCACCAAATTCTAGTGAAATATTACCCGTAAATGATTCCACAGGAAATAAATCATCAAATACTTCTTTGATTCCGTTTTCTAAGAAGTCTTGATAACTTTTCTTTTGAATCTCTAATAAGTCGGCAAGTTCTAGCGTATTTTTTGATTTTGCAAAGCTTCTTCTTTCTTGATAATTACCAAATTTTAAGGTCTTATAAGCCACGATATCACCCCTATACATAGATTAAAAATTTGAAAAATATAAATACGTCACCAATATAAAATTTTATCAGATACGAAATATAAAGTCAACTAATTTTTGGCAAAAATTACCCAAAAACCTTTACTTTGAGCAATTTTCTCGCATTTGCATATTTTTTCAAGTTCTTTTTTTACACTTTTAGCACCTTTGTCCTTGGATATTACAAACCATAATTCCCCATCTTTATTTAATTTTGCTAATCCATCTTTTAAAAAAGTCATTAACACTTCTTTTCCTGCATGAGTTGGTGGATTAGTAATAATTAAATCATATTTATCTAAAACATTATCATAGATGTTACTTAAAATTACCTTGGCATCAACTTTATTTTCTAAAATATTCATTTCACATAAATGAACTGCCCTTTTATTAATATCAGCCATATCCACATGAATGTTTAATATTTTACTTAAAGTAATACCAATAAAACCATAACCGCAGCCAATATCTAAAACACTATGAATATCTTTTTTCCCAAACTCTAAAAAAGTTTTAACTAAAAACAAACTAGCATAATCTATTTTATTTTTAGAAAAAACCCCATTATCACTTTTAAACACAAAATTATATGCATCTAAAGAAAAATTTATACAACGTATTTCACTTTTTAAATTTTCATTATTGGTAAAATAGTGTTCCAAATATTGTTCCCCGTTTCTTTAAATATAAAATAAGTATAGCATAATTACCCTTAACAAACAAGCATAAAATTTAAAATACAGCTCTAAGGAGCAAAAATTTTTCGCAGTCAACCAATTTGGTATAATATGGAAAAGGTGGTTGATTAATTTGA
>CANQZQ010000051.1 GCA_947628375.1 uncultured Bacilli bacterium | reverse complement strand
TAAACTTTTGATTTATAATGTTAATTTTGAAGAAATAAGAAAATTAATGCTAGAAAACAAATGGGATGAAATTGGAACAGAACTCGCCAAAATAGCTAAAACATTAGAAAAAGCTGGAGCTGATTATATTGTTATTGCCACAAATACTATGCATAAACTAGCTCTTTATATTCAAAATCAAATAAATATCCCTTTAATTCATATTGCTGATTGTGTTGCTGAAAAATGCAAAAATAATAATGTCTTAAATGTTGGCTTATTAGGAACTAAATATACAATGGTGGAAGATTTTTTAAAAAACAGATTGCAACAAAATGGCCTAAAAGTTTCTACTCCCCAAAAAGAAGATGACATCAATGAAATTGATAGAATAATCTTTGATGAATTATGTAAAGGTGAAATTAAAGAAGCATCAAAACAATTTTATATAAATATCATTAATAATATGATAAGACAAAATAATATTGAAGGGGTAATTTTAGGCTGTACAGAAATAGAAATGTTAATAAAACCAAGTGATATTGCTATTCCAATTTTTGATACTACTCAGTCTCACATCGATGCGATTGTAGATTATTCTTTAGAGCGGAAAAGAAAGTTTTGAAATATTTAAAATATATGTTATAATACGCATTAAATGGAGGATTTATTGATGGAGCTTAAAGAAAAAGAGACAATGGCTTATGAGTCAATTATCGCTGGATCCTTGCTAAAATTTGAATTGATTGATAGTGTGGATTTTAGTTTATTAATTGAAGATTTTCAAAAGGAAACTAATATTGAGGTTAGGGGTTTATGGTATAGTTTAGATAATATTAGTAAATATGTCAAAACCGAAAAAAACATTATTAGTTTAAAAAATTTTCTTACACTTGATTATTTTATTAAAGAAGAAAACCGGACTTTAAGGGAAAAATTATTAGATGTTGCTGGTAATACTGTAAATGATTATTTTAAAAATTTAGATATTAAATCATATCAAGAAAAAAAGGCGAAAGAATTACAAGAAAACAAAGATAAAATATTAAATTCAGGAAACGTGTTGTTAATAAGTGAAAGTAATGAAGATTATGATGAACTTATTAAATATGGATTTCAAAAAATTGATCATTTTAAATCACTTATTAGAGCAGATCAATACTTTGCTAAATATCCTGAAAGATTAAATAAGTATCATATTATTTTGCAAGGAATATCAAGTATTAGTTATTGTTTCTTTGGAGAAAACGTTGAATTAAAAGAGAAAATTAAAAATTTATGTTTTACTAATCATATACTTGAAATTTCATTATATAAGTATAATCTTCCTGATCATACTGAGTTTTCGGCATATTTAAGCGATAATAGAAATGGAAGAGATTTAAAAACGGAAGAGTTATCATATACAGCGATTTTTGATAGAATTATGGAAAATACTTTAATAAATCGGACGCTTGATAAAGCTCAAACATTAGAACAAGAAGTAGAATACACGGATTATATAAATCCTAATAGATTACCTCTACCAAATACTAAATCAGAATTAAAAATATTATATTTAGATCGAACCCGGGTAAATAAGTATGCTACTTATATTGCTAAATATTTAGGATTAGATATAACTTTTAGGGAAGGTAATAATCAAAGCTTAGGAAAATATGTTAAAAGCCATTTAGGTGACTATGATATTATTATTGCTTCTGATTTATATTCAAATAGCCTAATTAATATGAATATTGAAAGCACTGAGCAATGTAAGGATACTGGTAGAAATTTAACTCTTTTGGCGACTTATAAAAATGATTCAATATGGCAATTTGATGAAAATGATAAATTAGATTATCAAGGGATAGGTTCAGAAATTAACCTACATTATAAATTGGCTGGAAATTTAGCTTTAGATAACGATTATCATTCAGAAGAATTCAAAGTTTTAAGAAAGTCATTTGAATTTATACAAGAAGATGAAGAACATCAAAAAGATTATGAAAGTGATGTTACTTGCATAATAGGAATTTTAGGGGCTTCATTAAATATTTATAATAATGCTTTATTACAAAATAATAAATCTTCAATAAAAGATTTAGATATAAAAACAGCTGAGGAATTTGATAAAGAATATGAAATGGCCGACCAACAAGAAGAAGAAAGAAAAAGATCTGCTTTAAAAGCTATTAATGCTTTTGATAATATTAGATACTTTGTTACTAACTATTTAGATTACAAAAGAAAAGGTTTAATCACCAAAATACCTGAAGGCTTAAGAATCACTGAAGAAGAAAAGGAAATTAAAGTTGAGAGTATTTATCAAGGCAGAACTTTATGCACTATTACTTTTGCTAAAGACTATAAAGAGCAAAATTTAAGAATATTTAAAATTCAAGCAATATCTAAAAAAGGAACTTTAGCTAATCCGGAAACTATTGGATTATATACTAAAAAATATGAAAATCGCAGAAATATTCCTAATAGGCCAAACGAAAGACAAGCAAATGCCCTACTTTCAATTCAAAAGAAAATTGAGGTTACTTTACAGCCATTAAATGACGAAGCTTGGAATAAATATTATGAAATAACGAAACAAAAGCGATTAACTCGTAAAAAATAAAAATTTACATAAATATTTAACATATTAAAAAGAAATGGAGTCACTTAAATGTATATTGAAAAATTAATTAAATTAAGAGATATTAATTATTACATAAGAATTGACGTAGAATATCAAAGAAATGAAAAAAATAATGATATACCAAATTTAAAACTTGGAAATTATAAAAATGATCACTATGATGGTGGAGATTTCTCTACTTTACTTAATGAGATTGAAAAAAATTATACATTTGAAAAAGCCAAAGTCTATGATGAAAATATATCTTATATGGCAGATGTTATGTATTTGTATGATAGAATACCATTTTTAAGTGGCATAAGAGATGAATATATTTCAAGTAAAGATAATATTCCCTATTCTCTTAGCTACATAACGAAAGAAGAAATAGAAAAATATATAAAAGAAAATAATATAGTAATGCATAATAATAGCAATTTTAAGTTATCTGATAGTAGGACCTGGTTTATTTAACTTAATAAAGGAATGAAAGGAAAAATAAAATATGAAAATAGAAGCAATAACAATAAAAGATAATGAAAAATATTTAAGACAAGTTTCTTCTAAAGTTAATTTTGATGATAAGAATTTACAAAATGATATTAATGTATTAGCAGAATATTGTAAAGAAAATGAAGTAATGGCAATGGCTGCTGTACAACTTAGGATTCCTAAAAGGCTTGTATATATCAAAAACACAAATTTAGATATTATTAATAAATTGCAAAAAAATGAAGCTACAGAGAATGAAGAAAATTACAATGAAGCAAGAGTTTTAATAAATCCAGTTATTATAGAAAGAATTGGGCTTACTGATTATTGGGAAGCATGTGCAAGCTGCCTAAATTTTGTTGGTCATGTGAAAAGGCCATATAAAATTTTAGTTGAATATTTTGATATTGATGGAAACCGCCACAGAGATTATTTTGAAGGATTTGAATCAACTGTTTTATCACATGAAATGGATCATTTAGATGGAATATTACATATGGATATAGCTGATGAAGTATTGGAAATGCCAGTAGAACAACGTAAACTTTTTAGACAATCACATCCCTACAATATTGTAACTAAAACTGGAAAATATGAAAATTTATTACAAAATGATTTTGAAAAAAAATTAGCAAAGTAAGTGAAACATTAACGATAAACTGTTAATGTTATCACTTTTTTTATTTGTAAAATAAGGTTTAAAAGAGATATATCCTTTTTCTTCATCTTTAATCCAGTAACCAAATCTACCAACTATTTTAATTGGTTCTTCTAAAGGAATAAAATGTAAATTTTTGGGGTTTGTGGGAACTATGCCAAGAGCTAAAGATGAAGTAATATGAGGAGTTTTTAGAATAGTTGGATTTTCTTCTCGATAATTTATATAATATGGAATTAATTCATCTGGTAGTAATACTTCAAATTCACTATTTAGGCCATCATTACCATATCCTATAAGATAAAGTTCAAAATATTTTCCAACAATATCATCAAATATTTCTTCATCATTAGGATGGTATTTAAAAGTACAATGTATTTCATCATTAACTTTAGCTAACTTTCTTTTATCTAGAATTTGATTAATTCAATTGTCTCTTTATCAAAAAATATTCCTTCATAACTTATCATATAAATCTTCCTTTTTCACTAAAGATTATAACACGTATGATAACAAATGCATATAATTAATCCACTCTTTTACTAAGCCTTGAATAAACAAAATATATAAGATATAATAATTTATTAAGTGAGGAGATATTTTATGGACGCTATTAATGAGATTAAAAAAATTAATGATGAATATGAAAATAAGAAAATAGATAAATTAACATTTTTAAAAGAATTAGTAAAATTATTTAATATAACTTTAGATGATTCTGATTTATCTAACTATGATATTAAAAGCTTTGATTTTAGCAGACTTTCTCTTGAAATAATTAATACTAAAGATCATTCGTTATATACAGCTAATTATTTTTCTCGTGTTGCATATTTTCGTGATGCATATTATACACATTCTATGCAACAACTTATTAAAACTACTTATACTGCTAATAATAAAATGATAGAAAATTTATATAAAGTAAGTGATAGGGAACTAGTATTTAGTAAGATAACTTTTAAAAACGGAGAATATAGTTTAATAATTGAACAAGAAAGTCCTAATTGTTTTAGGGATTCTGGTGATGGATATAAAACTACAGTTAAATATACCCAAAATATTGTTTGGGCTGGAACAGAAGTACAACAAATATTACTATGTAATAAATATGAAACTAACTATTTAAAGGAAAAAAACGATAATTATTTTGAAAAAAAATATACTTATGGCACTGGAACAACTGGTTATTTTGTTCCCGAAGATCATTATGACAAATATCTTTATAATAAAAACAACTACATTAATTATGGAATTGTAGATTTAAAATTACCTTCTCTTTGTAAATTTTTACGTGGAATTTGTATTGAAAATTATAAAGAATTTAATTACAGTATGTTTCCTCGTTATATGGATTCTTGGGATTACCGAGTATTATGTCAAGGTCATCTTAATTCTGCTATAATATTTGAATGTCGAACTGAAGATAAAGTATGGCACTTTTTGGAAATATATAAAAGTGATACTATAAAAATAAAATATCGTTCTTATCAAAATATTTCTACTTCTACATTTAAAGAAATTGATAACAATAAATATACCCTACCAATTTTTTGTGAAGGAATAATTACAATTGAGGAAGTAAATAAGATAATTAATTTTTTAGAAAGTAATATTGCTAATCAACAATTAGTTATGGTAATTACTAACGAACTAAATGTTTTTAAAGATAAATTAGCTAGAAATGAAGATAACATTTTAGATCCTCTTTCGCCAAAATTATTAATGAATAAAACAATTGCCGAAATTAATGAAGAAATCGGTGCTAACATAGATGCTTACTTTTCTTTAATTGATGAACAATTTAGAAAAACAACAAGAAATATTGAAAATACTAAAGATAAGGAGAACAATGGAAGAAAAAGAATATAAAAAATTTATAAAAAGATATGATAAATTTAAAAAGAATAATTTACCTACTTATTTTTGGGATGATGAAAGATTAGTACAAGAATATGTTTACTTCTATAATGGTAAATCCTACCTTAATGAAAAAGAATGTAAAAACGAATTAGATGTGTACCAAGATCTTGTTAGTGCTTTAGGAGATATAGCATTCACTGGCTTTTACTACTCTTTTACCGATAAACATTTAGTAAATCGTAAAAATGAAAAAGGCAAATACATTAGGGAATTTGTGGTTGGTCATAATCATGCTCACTATTTTGAAGGAGTGGTTAAAGCACTTTATAATTCACCTGAATCTTTTCAAATATCTAAAGATGAAGAACAATTTTATAGCCAACAAGAATTAGAATATTTAAGAAGAGTACAAAAATATTTATTATTTATTGGAATGAAAGATATAAATACTACTAAAGTTTCAATGCGCCGTTATCAAAATAAAAAACATTCTAAGTATGAGAATGCTTTTATATATGAATTTAGCGATTTTGCTTTAGAAAAAATCATAAAAGGTGAAAGAGATGCCAAAATAACCGAATGGTATCCTGAGTATAAAGGTCCAGAAGTATTTAAACCGGGAGAATATCAAGCTTTAATTGTTGATAAAGAAGATAATTTTAAATTATTTATTGAGTTTACTTATGAAGAAATTAAATTATTTAAAGATGTCAAAAAGATATGTGATATTCAAAATGAATTAAAAGATGATGATAAAGTTATTTTGAGACATTTTAAAATACTAGAAGTTTTTAATTAACTTCTTTTTCTTTTTAAAATATATGCATCAGGGTTATTTTCCGTTGGTTTTACTAAAGAAATACCCATATACTCGCCAGAAAATATTTTAAATAAAGCCCCACTAATACAATTATCAAAAACCGTTTTTAAACTTCTAGCCCCACTCTTCTTAGAAATAGCTATCATAGCTATATATTCAAAAAAATCATCACTATAGTCAAAAGCAATATTTAACAATGCAAATAATTTTTCATATGTATAAATAGGACTAGAATCAGATATTTTTAATATTTTAATGATATCATCTTTAGTTAAAGAATTCATTGCAACGGTTTTCGAAAAACGGCCCATTAGTTCACGTATTATACCATATCTAGTAAAATCATCCATTGTAAGAAATTTATAATTATCATCATTTGTAATATTAGTGAAAGCCCCAAGGCCTACTATCGTTAATTTAGATGTCTCAAATTTTAAATTATTAAAACTATCATCTAAATAGAATGAAGAACCATCAAGGAGCTTTAGCAAAGACCTTTGCACTCCAAGTCTAGAAACGTGTGCTTCGCTACTTGAATCATTTTCAGCCAATTTATCAAATTCATCAATGACTAAAATACCTCGCTGTGCTAAGTTAAGATCTTTGCCTGCTTCTAAATATAGATCTTCAAGCATATTGGAAACATTTCTTCCTTTATAACCAGTTTCCGAAAGGCTTGTGGCATCTTCAATTACTATAGGGACAGAATATAATTTAGAAATTCTTTTTAATATTTCTGTTTTACCTGTTCCTGTTGGACCATAAACTAATATATTTTCTTTTAATCTAGAAATTAATTCTAAATCAAAATCAGAATTTATAACTTTTTGATTTTTATATATAGTAGTAAGAATTTGCTTTATTTGTTCATCTTGACTAATTATAGTTTTGCGAATTTGATTATACATATAAGTAATATCAGAGGCCCCTTTATCTTGGCCTTTTGTATCTTCATATTTGCTAGACTCTTCTTTTTCATTTTTATTGTTTTCTAAATAAGCAATTAAATCTTTGTCCTTTATAGCTTCTAGTTGAGTTGGACTTATTCTTTTATAATACTTAGCGGTCAAAGAAATTTTAGCTGATTGGATTTGTTCAAAGTTTACAACACCATTATTATCTTTTATCGCCGTTTTAAGGTTATCATTTAAAAAACCAAATTGGAATTCATCATCAAAATTACTAGTAAGATCTTGAGCATAAATTCCTTTATATTTTCCATTTATAACATTAATTTTTGCAACACCACGTAGATTAGTAAAAAAAATACCACATACATAATCAACTACTTCAAAAACTTCATATTTTTCTTTTTTAAAAAACACTTTTCTTTTTTTGAATAAATATCCTGCTCTTAAATCTTCCATATTGCCTCCAAAGTAAATCTTATTATACCACAATTGTTTATTTTATTAAATAACTAAATTACTAAGATAAATATAATATTTAATTTTTAATATTTAACATAAATTATAAAGAAGATTAATTGAAAGAAGGGTTTTATATAGAAAATATTTCACTTGGTCAAATAGCGGGTATAATAACTTTTTTAAGTGTATTTATCAGTGCCATTGCGGGACTTATTGCCTTCTTTAAATCATTTATGGCTAAAATACTTAAACCAATTGATCAAAAAATCGAAAGGTTGGAAAAAGTATCTACAGCGAACCGTAACAATATTGAATTAGAATTAATCAAGATGTTTTTAGTTAATTTTATCAATGATACGGAAGAAGGTAACTCAAAATCACCAATTCAAAAGCAAAATGCTTTTGAACTTTATGATCGTTATTTAAGTTTAGGTGGCAATTCCTATGTTCATGATCGTTGGAAAAAATTACTTAAAGAAGGAAAAATATAATAAAAAAATACCTTTTGGTATTTTTTTATATAGTCTTATTTAATTTGGGAGCTTTTTCTAAAGAAATATTAATATGTCTAGCAAAAGTAAGTTCTGCCAAATGGTAAACTCCAAAAGGGAAAGAAATATAAAATTCTTCAGTCATTTCTTCTCTCTTATTAATACTTACAATTTTTATATTATTTCCTTCACTATTAGTGGGCATAATGTAAGAATATCCGATTGTAACTCTTTTACCCTTTTCTTCTGATATTTTTAAAGCTATATTTTTAAGCTCCATCATTTCTTCTTCATTATAATAACCAGAACTATAAAAAACAATCATATCACAATCATCTATTTGTCTATCGGCGTTATTTCTGGCCATTTTAATATAATGGGGACTTTTCCCAAAAATATTTAATTTTAAGCTTGGATAACGCCTTTCTAATTTTTGAAGGCTTGACCAATAAGCATTATGGGATAATAAAACGATTGATAAATTTTGGCCACTTTCTAAATAATCAATTAATTTATTACTTTGTTTTAAATCCATATTTACTTGCCTTTATTAAATTTACGTTCCCTCTTTTTATTTCTAAAATTGGGATACTCATAATATGTATCATATAGATATGTACAATTATCAGAGACTTTAAATACTTCCGAACAAACAATTTCTAATAAATCTCTACAATCCGAAAACACTACTTCGTGATTTACTTTAGTAAAACCATAAAATAAATCTTTGCGGCCAATATTTATTCCTACCCATTGGCTTTTCTCTGCATCAAAGGAAATATATGTTCCCTCAAATCCTTTATTAGCTAATATAGCAAAAGTAGATTCATAATAATCATCAATTAAATGAGGAACTATGTCACTATCTTCTTTTAAGTCATAATCATCTCGATATTTATCTGCAACGGTTTTAATAACATTTTCATTATCATTTAATACATAAAATAATTGCTTAGAATTATATGTCAAATGATTTAAAAAATAATTACTTTTTAGATCTTGATCATTTCCAAAAGTACAAAAAATAACACCCTCATCATTTGGTAATAAATAATTGATATTTAAATGGCCTTCTTCTTGTTTGCTTTTATGAAGCAAAACTCTATAAATTAATTTTTTCATATCTTTGATGTTTATTTCTCTACCAATATAAGCAATAAAGCCTGTCTTATTATCATTGTCCATAATATTCACTCCCTCATATAAATTTTAATCTATTGTTTATTATAAACAATATTTTATTTGTTGACAATAAATTTTGTCAAAAATATCAATTCTTCGATATTATTATTTACTCTTTTTGGTTTAGTAAAACCATAATATAAATCGCTATCATCAATATTTGCTATTGTCAACTACCACGCACTGAAAGTACGTGGCTTATTTTAGGTACTGAAAGTACATTTAGCGAGTAAACTCGCTTAA
>CANQZQ010000050.1 GCA_947628375.1 uncultured Bacilli bacterium | reverse complement strand
AACAAAATCAATAACAGTAAATTCATTATCTGGATTATCTTTCCCGTAAATACTAAAAGCTCTTAATCCATAATTAGCAAAGCCATAATTATTCATAATAAATATCTTTAAAAATTTTATAATCTTGCTTTTTTCCTTGCAGACGATTAAAAAACCTGGTCCTAAATAGTTATCATCATACATTACATAATTTTGCATCTTAAAACCTCCTGAATTTTTAACAAAATTTTTAATATTTATGTAAACATAGTAATTTTTGCAAACAATTTGCAAACAAAATCGCCATTCTTTTAAATTTTTGACAATTTCTAAAGTTCATTATTGTCAGTAAATCGCTTTATTTATCAATGATTTAAGCCTATTTACCACAACAATTTTTATACTTTTTACCACTCCCACAAGGACATGGATCATTTCTACCAACTTTAGTTACTCTTTTAGGTGAACTTTTAACTTTTTCTTTGCCATCATTCGCAGTTCCTTGTAGAGTTTGCTTTCTTTCCGTATTTTGTCTTACCTCTGCCTTAAGTAAAAATTGAGCAGTTAAATCTTCTATTTTTACAAGTAAATTATCAAATAGTTCATAACCTTCCATAGTGTAAGCTTGAATTGGATTAGTTTGACTATAACCACGAAGTCCAATACCTTCTTTTAGATGTTCCATCGCATTCATATGTTCAACCCAATTGGAATCAATTATTCTTAAAGATATTGCTTTTTCAAATTCATTCATTACTGGAGCATCAACCATTTTCTTTTCATAATCTTTAATAACTAAATCATAAATATTTTCTATAATTTCATCTGTTTTTAAATCTTTTATTTTATCTAATTTTAAAGCATTATTTTTTAAATAATTAGTATTAACATATTCAACTAATTCTTTTTTATCTTCTTCTTTTATCGAATTATCTTTTAGATTAGCATGACTTTCCACTAAATTAGTTATTGTATTTTTAAAGATATCTAAAATACTTTCATGAATACTATCACTTTCTAGTATTTCATTTCTTCTATTATAAATTATTTCTCTTTGTTCATTTAAAACATTATCATAATCAAGTAATGTTTTTCTAATATCGTAGTTATTACCTTCAACTTTCTTTTGAGCAGTTTCAATACTCTTAGTTAAGGCTTTAGAACGAATAGCTTGACTTTCATCAATACCTAAACGCGCTAACATATTCTTAATACTTTCTGTACCAAAACGACGCATTAGATCATCTTCAAAAGAAACAAAGAATTGACTTTTACCTGGATCTCCTTGACGACCAGCACGACCTCTTAATTGGTTATCAATACGTCTTGATTCATGTCTTTCAGTTCCAATTACACAAAGGCCACCAAGTTCTTTAACACCTTCACCAAGTTTAATATCGGTTCCACGACCAGCCATATTAGTAGCAAGCGTTATAGCACCAACTTCACCGGCTTTAGCAATAATCTCCGCTTCTCTTTCATGGTTCTTGGCATTTAAAACTTCATGTTTAAGACCAGCCTTTTTTAAAAGACCACTTAAATATTCATTGGCCTCAACTGATATAGTACCAATTAATATAGGCTCACCCGTTGCATGAATTTCTTTAATATATCTAATTATAGCATCATATTTACCTTTACTAGTAGCGTATACTAAATCAGCATAATCTTCTCTAATAACTTCTTTATTAGTAGGAATTTCTATAACATACATATTATAAATATTAACAAATTCCTCTTCTTCCGTTTTAGCTGTTCCTGTCATACCTGATAATTTTTTATACATTCTAAATAAGTTTTGGAAAGTAATTGTCGCCATTGTTTGCGTTTCAGTATTAATAGTTACGCCTTCTTTAGCTTCAATTGCTTGATGTAATCCTTCACTGAATTGACGTCCATGCATTAAACGACCTGTAAATTGGTCAACAATAATAACCTCACCATCAGAAACGACATAATCAACATCTTTTTTAAATCCATAATTAGCTTTTAAAGCTTGATTTAAATGATGAACTAAAGCTGTATTATCTAAATCGTATAAATTCTTTAAATTAAAGTATTTTTCAATCTTTTTACTACCTTCTTCTGTTAAAGAAACATTTTTTGTTTTAACATCAATATCATAATCTTCAACATCTTTTAAAGTTTTAACTGCTCGATCCGCATCTACATATAAATTTCTGGAATTAAATTTTCCCCCACTAATGATAAGAGGTGTTCTTGCTTCATCAATTAAAATAGAGTCGACTTCATCAATAATACAGAAGTTTAATTTTCTTTGAACTTTATCTTCCATTCTAACAACCATATTATCTCTTAAATAGTCAAAACCAATTTCATTATTGGTTGAATATAAGATATCTTTACTATAAGCTTCTTGTTTTTCTCTTGGTGACATTTCTCTTAAATTAACACCAACAGATACCCCAAGTAAATCATAAACGGGTCCCATCCATTCAGCATTACGACTAGACAAATATTCATTAGTAGTTACAACATGTACCCCTTCACCCGTAAGTGCATTTACATAAGCAGGAAAAACCGTTGTTAAAGTTTTACCTTCACCAGTTTTCATTTCGGCAATATTGCCATAATGAATAGCAAGGCCACCAACAAGTTGGACAAAATATGCTTTTTCACCTATAGCTCTATATGCAGCTTCTCTAGCTAAAGCAAAAGCTTCTACTAAAATATCTTCTAAAGTTTCACCATTTTTTAATCTTTCTTTGAATTCTTCAGTTTTCTTTTTAAAGTCTTCATCTTTTAGTTTTTGCATATCTTCATCTAATGCCACTATCTTAGATGCAATACCTTCAAATCTTTTTAATTCTTTATACTCACTATTAAGTAATTTTTTAAATAGTCCCATAATCCACCTCACAATTCATTATATCACACGTCTTTCCAATCGCAAAGTTTTATCACCAATAATTCACAATAAAAGAAAAGAATTAGTTTCCCAATTCTTTAATTTCGTTTTTAAAATTTATTTTCAATTATTTAACATTTATTATTCCAAATTTTCCATCTTTTCTTCGATATAATACTGAAACACATTCTTCAGTAACATTTTTAAAAACAAAGAAATCATGATTTAGTAAATTCATTTGTAAAATAGCTTCTTCTTCATCCATTGGTTTAGAATCAATATCTTTTCTCTTAACTATTTTTTCATCTTCTTCATCTTCTACATCATCATCAAAAACCATTTCTGGTATTTCTTCAACATATCTTTTTTCTAATTTAGTTTTATTTTTTCTAATTTGTCCCTCAAGTTTATCAACAACTAAATCAATCGCTGCATATAAATCTTTATCTGATACTTCTGCTCTTAAAATAAATTTATTTAAAGGAATTGTTACTTCAATTGTTTGTAAATTATTTTTACTTCTAATTAAAACTTTGCAATCAATGTTACTTGCATCACTATAATATTTATTAAGTCTTCCTAATTTTTCTTCGATGTATTCTTTAATTGCTTTCGTAACAACTAATTTATCCCCTCTAATAGTATATTTCATCATATCATCTCCTAATTAAAGTATAACATAAAAAATGGAAACAAAAAAGTAGGAATATTCCTACCAAAGTTCGTTTTAAATTAACATTCATATTAAAAGACATATAACACTACAATACTACTTAAAAATCTTTTAATTTTTAAAATTATTTAGAAAGTATTTTTTGTTCTTCAACAACATCAATAGCTTGCAACCCTTTAGATGTTTCAATTAACTTAAAGTTAACAAGTGCACCTTCATTTAAAGTTTTGTAACCATCTTTAACAATTGCTGAATAATGGACAAAAATATCTTCTAAATCTTCGTATTCGATAAAGCCATAACCTTTTTCATTGTTAAACCACTTTACCTTGCCGTGCATACATCCCACCTCTTTTCTTCATGTCTATATTATGGCATAACTATATTTATTATTGCAACATAATTCGTCCGACATATTTCGACAGAATGTAACCCACGGACTTCCTAATAATATCAAATATATAAATCTTTTTAAAGACCTAAATTAACATTTTTACATATTATTTAAAATTATTTTAATTAATAAATTATTACTATCTTCAAAAAAATAATAATCTATTTTCTCTTTTTTTAATATTTTAATTAAATCGATATAATTTTTTCCAAAAATATAAATTTTTTCTTTTCTATATAATTTAATAATTTTTAATATTAATAAGTTATTTATTTCATTATTATCATAATAACTTATTTTAACTTTTCCTTGATTATCTATATGATAAATATAAAAATAACTATTATTAAAATTTATATACAATTTCTTCTTATCAAGATCTAAATAATTTATTTCTTGAATAAAATTTATTTTTTTATAATTAAGTATTTCTAATATTTCTTTTAATATTTCTTTATCTATAGAAGAATAACTGTTATTAATAATAACATTAATATTATTATTAAAAATATTTTTATTAATATGGTATTCATTTATTACTTGTTCCATTTTTTTAATAAATTTTTCTTTATTAATAATATGACCTTTTCTTAATGTATCTTTATAAGGATTAACTAATATTATTTTTTTATGTTTATAACTATATAAATTTATATAATCATCTAAATATAAAATATCCATTGTATCCATCCTTTAAAAAATTAATCCCAAAGGATTAATCTATTTTATAATCAGTAATTTTTGTTCCAATAAAGTCTTCAGGATTTAAAAGTTCATTATTATAATAAACTTCTAAAAGAAAAGTCTTTTTATTATTCATAATCTCATTATTTTTAGAAATTCCTAAAACTTGTCCATTAGATACTGTACTATCTTTTTCTACACTTATATCATCGATACCATAATAATAAGTTCTTAAATTAGAAGAATGTTCTACTACTACACATTTACCAAAAAATTCATCATCAAGAATTTCCACTACTTTACCATCAAAGGTTGCTTTAACATCAAATTCTTGATCCGCTGCATATAAAACTCCGGTATTTGGTAAATAAGTATTTTCATAATAAATTAAACTTTCTTGTTGTCTTTTTTCATCATCATCTTTATGATAATAATGTACCATTACTTGAGCAACTCCATTATCAATTGGTGAAGAGATTAAATTAGATACTACTTTATCTTCACCAACCACAGCCGATACATTATCATCAAGAATATCTGATGAATATTGGTAATCTTTGTCTTGTAAATTAATTCCTTCCCCTAAAAATATTACACCTACAAAAATAGCAATCGCTGTTAAACAATATAATGTTGGTAAAACATATCCTCTAAGTTTTCTTTTTTTCAAAATATTCACCGTCCTAGTAAAAGTATGAACGGTTTTTGTAATCTTTATACTTAAATTGAATTTAATTTTACATTTTTATAATAATAAGTTAATATTTCTTGATAATTTTTTCCACTATTAGCCATCCCATTAGCACCATACTGACTCATACCAACTCCATGACCATAACCCCTCGTAGTTATTAAAACTTCATCTTTTACTAAAATATCAAAATCAGTAGATCTTAACCCTAATTTTTTTCTAACATCAGTTCCCATAAATACTTTGTCATTAATCGTTATTTCATTAACTCTGTTAGTGCTACTTCTTTTAATATTTTTAATATCAATTTTATCACAACTAATATTTAATTTTTCACAAAATTCTTTTTTACTAAAACTAGTAGTAACTAAAAAATTTTTTAATGATTCATTATCATAAATAGATTTAACACTCTCTAAATAATCTAAATCTTCTTTAAAAACTAATTCTGAATCTTCTGTATAACCATTACTCATAGCAAAATAAAAAGCTTCAATTACCTCATCATCATATGTAAGTACTTCTCCTTTAGTACTATTAACTGCTTCTTTAACTTTTTCATAATATTTATTAAAATCATTACCCCATTTTTTATGCATTTCTTCAATTGTAATATAACTTTGATTAGAAACATCCGTTACCACATCATAATCTAAATTAGAATTATTCATTTTATATACAGCATAACTTCTTGAAGCCACTGCTTGGGCTTTTAATGCTTCAATATTAAATGATGCCGGCATTTCCGCAGCCACTACCCCGACAATATAATCTTCTAATTTTAAACTTTGAGTTTCATTATTTTTTTGATCTTTAACTACAATATTTTGACTATTATCATCCATCATAAAAAAAGTAGTATGGCATTTACTACTTACAAATATAAATACTCCACTTAATATTATTGTTATTAATAAAAGTATTTTATTTTTCATTTATTCTCCTTTATAGATTTAAAAAATCACATATAAAGTTCGTTAACATATAAGAAAGAGCAAAACTTAAAATAAAGATTAGAAGTCTTGCTTCAAGTATCTTATTTCTTTTCATAAATTTTTCAAAATTTATACCCGAAAGAGCAAAGATACTCACAAATAAAAATATGGCATATAAATAAACTTTATAATTCATTATATTCTCCATTTTCATATTTTATGATATCTTTAATTCTTTTAATTCTTCTATCTAAGTCTGGTGATGGACTATTTAAAAAAGTATCTACTATCTCTTCAATATTTTTTAAATCTAAATTTGCTCCAATAGCTAAAACATTACAGTCATTATGACTTCGTCCTTCAAAAGCATCTTCTTTTGACAAGGCTCTTACACATCTAATACCTTTTACTTTATTCGCCGCAATAGACATACCTATCCCATTACCACAAATAAGAATACCTTTGCTATCTTTATCTTTAGCTACTAACTCCCCTAATTTAAAAGCAAATGTATGATAGTCATCTACTTCCTTATTTTCTAATCCTATTTCTAATACATTAACATTTTTATTACTTAAATAATTAATTAAATATTTTTTAACATCTATTCCTTTATAATCACAAGCAATATATACTTTCATATAATCCTCCTATTTAAATTATAAAAAAGAATTAATATTAATACAAGAAAAAAAGAAGAATCATTAATTTTCTTCTTTTGCAAAACCATATTTTTTATTGAATTTTTCAATATTTCCAGTCTTTTTAGCTTTACCTTGAGCACCAGTATAATATGGATGACATTCACTACAAACTTCAACATGAATTTCTTCCTTTACTGATCTAGTTTTAAATGTTGCTCCACAAGCACATTTAACAACAGCATCTTTTACATCTGGATGAATATTAGCTTTCATAATTCTCTCCTTCCGCCATACTAAATATTAGTATAGAAACTTTTTCCGTTCTTAAGTATTATAACATAATTTAAAAATACTTCAAGATAAAATAGCGAAATTATTTCATAAAGCTTTATGATAATCTTCTTAATCTATTATACCCTCTTTTTTTCCCTTTATAAAGATTATTATCAAAATCTAAATCTTCATCGCTTTCCTCTAAGTTATCGCTTTGAAAAGGTTCAGGGATTAAAAATTCATTGTTTTTAATATTGTTTAAATATTTGACTCCCCCTATTAAAGAAATTGTTAATGCTAATGCCACTAATCTTTTTTCTTTATTTTGCATTTTAACCTCCATGTAAAAATTATCATAACACTTTTTAAAAAACAACACAATATTAAATTGAATTTATTATCATGTCTTTTATTATTTCATGTGCTTCATAATTAAAATAAAAACTTTTACCATCTAAATAATAATTTTTATTTAAAGCTAAATCACTTATATCTAAAAATATAACGTTATATCTTAAAGCAATATTACTTATTTCTGAATTTAGTATAATAACATTACTTTTATTTAAATATTTATTTTCATATAAACCAATAATAATTATTTTACCATCAGTTATATCTTTTAACATATAAATAAAATCATCATATTCGCAAATAAAATCATTAATGGCTTCTTTAGTTAAATCATTAGTCATACTCATTTTAGATAATTCTTCTTCTCCAAAAGAAACCGTAATAATATGAGCTTTATGAATTAATTGATTAATATTTAATTTATCTTCTTTATTTAATTTATTATTTTTTAAATCATTAATAATATCATTTAATTTATAATTTTTATAAGCATAACTATTATTATATTTTTTTAATAGTTTTTTACTTTCAAAATATTCTTTTAAATAATCATTATAACTAATACCATCAACATTATATGATGTTTCACCACTAGCTACTCCATCACCTAAAGCTACTATATTAATTTTATTATCTCTATTAAAAAAATAAATAAAATAAGCAATAAGAATACTAATTGAAATTATTAATATTAATTGATATTTTCTTCGCATTTAACCACCTAAAAAAAATAATGTAGATTACTACATTATATTTCTTCTAAAGTTATTTTAGCACCCACATTACTTAACTTATGGATAATATTTTCATATCCTCTTAATATATAATCAATATCAAATATACTTGTTTTACCACTAGCAATAAGACCTGCTAATATTAAAGCAGCTCCACCTCTTAAATCGGTAGCATGAATTTCTGTTCCTTTTAGATTAGCTTTCCCTTTAATAGTGGCTTTTAAGCCATCTACTTCAATATCAGCTCCCATTTTCTTTAAGTATGGATAATGTCCTACTCTATTTTCCCAAATAGTTTCTTCCATGGTACTAACTCCAGAAGCTTGCGTTAATAAAACACTCATTGGTTGCCCTAAATCAGTAGGGAATCCTGGATAAACTAATGTTTTAACATCAACTGGTTTTAGTTTATCAACTTTATTTAAAATAACTGAATTACCTTCGAATTTAAAATCGACTCCCATTGCGCTTAATTTATCAAATAAAGCTTGATTATGTTCTTTAATTATTCCTGATACTTTTAAATTTTTTCCTAGTAAAGCTCCTACTATTATATAAGTTCCTGCTTCAATTCGATCAGGTATTACTTCAATGTTGGCACCATGTAATTTACTAACACCATCAATAGTAATTGTATCAGTACCTGCTCCACTTATTTTAGCACCCATATTATTTAAATAATCCATTATATTAATTATTTCCACTTCTTTAGCGGCATTATGAATTACTGTTCTACCTTCAGCATATACTGCTGCAAACATAATATTAATTGTTGCCCCAACACTAGCAAAATCAAGAGTTATATCGGCTCCATGTAAATGCTCAGCTTTAATCGTATATTTGTGGCCTCTTTTAGTAAATTTAGCTCCTAAGGCTTTAAAACCTTTTAAATGCAAATCAATCGGTCTTGATCCAATATTACATCCCCCAGGAAAATACATTTCTACTCTTTTATATTTTCCCAGTAAAACACCCATAAAATAATAAGATGCTCTTAGTCTTACACTTAATTCTTGCGTTATTAAAATATTTTTTAAATTAGTTGTATCAATTTTAATTTCTTTACCATTTTGTTCAATATCACAATTTAAATGTTTAACGATATCAAATAAAGCATCTTTATCGGTTATATTTGGAACATTACTAATTGTACATACTCCATCTGCAAGTAATGAGGCTGGAATTAAAGCTACAGCACTATTTTTAGCCCCTCCAATTGAAATAGTTCCACTAAGTGGATTTCCCCCTTCAATTACAATTTTTTTCATCTTATACCTTCTTTACCAAAATAAATTGTCTTTTTATATCTATTATTATTTATGCCTATATCTAAAAATTAGTGCCTAAAATTGCACCAAATATATTACCAGTTTTTACTTGTCATCCCTAAGATAATCATACTTTCTTTAATTCCTTTTGTCAATAAAAAACAACTTTGATCAGCTCTAAGGAGCAAAAATTTTTCGCAGTCAACCAATTTGGTATAATATGGAAAAGGTGGTTGATTAATTTG
>CANQZQ010000049.1 GCA_947628375.1 uncultured Bacilli bacterium | reverse complement strand
AAAATTTTTTTATTTTCTTTTATTTTTCTTTTCCTAATTAAAAAAGAGTGATTTTTATTTTTCACTCCTTATTACTGGGCTAATTTTTAGCCCATATCATTTAAATTGACATTTTCATTTTTAATATAATCTTTGAAAACTTCTTTAAATTTTTCTATTTCTTTTACTTTAACATCATCATAAACGCTTTTAGCATTACAAATAGCTTTATAAAAATGTTTTGTTGTTACTACTTTTTCGTTATCATATAAAGCATAGGTAAAAGCATTAGCAACAATAGTTAAACAAATATCAGGATAACGACTAGATATTTCATAAATTCTTTTATATTCATCAGTCATGTCAACAATAAATTTCATAAATTTTTCTATTTCATAAGGTTGATAATTTATCTTTACCCCAATTTGATGTTCTAACTTCGGAATAGTTCCCATTAAAATTTTAACGGTTGTTGCTTGGTCAGCCTCTAAAACTTCAATTTTTTGAAAACGTCTTAAAAATGCTCTATCTCTTAAAATATAAGCTTCATATTCTTCATTAGTGGTTGCCCCGATCATTTTAATTGAACCCCTATCAAGACTAGGCTTTAAAAGATTAGCAAAATCGATTCCTCCACTCCTACTAACAAGTAAATGAGTTTCATCTATAAAAAGAATAGTTTTATCTCTAGCAGCAATTTCTCTTACAATAACATCTAATTTACTTTGAGTATCTGCTTCATTAGTAGCTACTCCCATTAAGCTAGCCACATTAATTTTAATAATACTCCACCCTTTTAAAGCATCAGGAACTAATCCCTTTTGAATACGATACGCTATACCTTCAACTATCGCCGTTTTACCTATACCGGCTTTACCTACTAATAAAGCACTTTTCTCAGGCGTTAAAAGAGTTAAGATACATTGTTTTATTTCATCATCTCTGGCAATTGCTGGATCGGTTATATATTCCTTTTCTGTTAAATTATCACCATAAACATCTATTAAAGTTAAAGTATCACTATCCATAAAATCACCTAGAAAAATTATAGCATACCTTGACAAAAAAGAAAAATTATTTATAATATTTATTTGCGAAAAGAGGAATTTTATGGCAACTAAATGTGGTACATGTTTAAATTTAAATTTAAAAGAAAAATCATCTTATGGCGATAAATATTGGTGCACGGAAAGACATAATTATTTTGAACCTACTGATTATTCATGTAGTTATTATAATGAAGATCCAAATCGTGTAAAAAAAGGAAATGATTGCTATATAACTACCATTATCTGCGATGTTTTAGGATACGATGATAATTGTGAATTATTAAATACTCTTAGAAATTTTAGAGATAATTATTTAAAAATCCATAAAGAATATTATGATTTATTACTTGAGTATGATATCATGGGTCCAAAAATCAGTCATGCTATTTATAATGATGAAAACAATTATCCCCTTGCTTTAATTATTTTCAAAGCCTATTTAGCCCCATGTGCTAATTATATTAAAGATGGTCATTTTGAAGATGCTATAAATATTTATATAAATATGGTTCACCATTTAATGAATCGCTATGATATAACACCAATTAAAATAGATAAGAGTACTATGACTATAAATATGGATTTATTAGGTAAAGCAAGAACTCTTCATAATCCCATATAAAAGAAGTTAAATCTTCTTTTTTTATTACCAATTATTATTAGCCATATTTTTTAAATATTTACTATCAAAAGTTTGATCTAAAAACTCTTCATACTTGTTTTGCGGAGGAATACCTAATTCAAATTTTCTTGCTCTATCCATAGCATTGATAGTAAGAATTCCATCTAATAATAAAAAGATTGTTAAAAAAATAGCAAAATTCATTCCAACTTTATAATTCATTTTTTTAAGAGTATTTACTATTTTCGGATAACAATATTTAATCCATATTATTCCAAGTATTCCCCAAGCTAATGAATAAAATAAACTAATTCTTCCATTAATATTTAATATTTTTTTAGAATAATTCCATGCTGTAAAACCAAAAATTAGTTCCATGAAATAACTCATTAAATATTCTAAAATTGAACAACCTATAAAACTTAAAATAAAAATTTTAATCTTCGAACTATTTTTAAATTTATATAAAATAATTGTTAATAAAACGGCCGCTAAACCATAAATCATATTAAATGGACCAATAACAACTGCTGAATGATTAATAATAACTCCCTTTTTTATTAATGTCCATAACCCCTCAATAACCCATCCAAAAACACTTGCTATTATAAAAATATAAAATAAAATTAATAAATTAAATTTTAATTCTTTTTCTTTCATAAAAAAAGTATATCATAGTTATTTATTTTTTTCATTATTATCATTATCTTGTTTTGTAAAATAATAAGTAAATACTGCTGTCATTAAATTAGTTACTAGTATTAAAATATTATCTTCTAATTTTAAACCATATAAATTACCAATAACAATAATAAATAATATTGTTATCATAGCAATAGTAACAAAACTTTTTAAATCACTCCAAGCTTTTTTAATAATTATCACACCCTTTCAAAAGATGCATATATTATTATTTATGTGTAAATTAAAATTAAGTGTGTTTATATAACTATTTTAAAATTTAAATTTTTATATTATAATATAAAAAAGAGAAAAAGTAATTTTTCCCTTTATAAGAATTATATCAATTTTAACATTTTAAAGTTTAGTATTTCGGATTAATGTTTATATTTTGATATATTTCTTTTTTTATTTTACAAATTCCCATAAATAAATTATATCTATTTTTAACATTCAAAAGATTTAGTATTTCGGATTAATGCTTATCTTTTATGATATCTTTATTTATTGCCTTCCCTATATTTTTCTCTTTTTTAATTATTAATTAAATTATATTATATAACTTAATCTGCAGCTGCATCTATAGTACATTTAACACTTTCCGCCTTAATGCTAAATTTTAAATTTTTACCAGCCAAGTAACTTTGATCTTGATCTCTATTGGTTAATAAAACGTATGCTTTTATAGTTTTTTCACCATTACCACTAAATTTAAAACTTAAATCTTGAGTAACTCCATCAGAATTATTTTCTTTAACTGTATATGCATCTATAGTTGTATCATCGTCTTGATCATTATAGCCTTTTAAACCAATAGTTATATCAGTAGCCGTCAATTCATTAATATCAGCTAAACTATCACTAGTAACTTTAATTGTACCATTGCAAGTATAGTTTACATCATTATCGCTGCCATCTATTTTTACTTTAAAAATATCTATATAATTGCTAGTATCTGGAGATGCCTCACCTGCAGTATAGCAAGATGTTATTGTATCTCCACCACAACTTGCATCTTTTGCATAATAATATTTTGGAACGCCATCATTTGCCATATCTGTTGCTGTAACATTTAAATATAGATTTGGATGTTCACTAGATACAGTAACTGTCGGTATTTTTCCAGTTTGTACATTTGCTTGTACAGTTGAATCGGTTGCATTTGCGACACTAAAATATGCAAATGTAGCACCTACTACCGCAACTAAAAGTGTAGCAACTGCAATTACTGTTAATAACATTGTATTTTTCTTATCCATTTTTTACCTCCTCTCTTATTTATATTTTGATA
This sequence comes from uncultured Bacilli bacterium, assembly GCA_947628375.1. Taxonomy (GTDB): domain Bacteria; phylum Bacillota_I; class Bacilli_A; order RF39; family UBA660; genus SIG200. The sequence continues at coordinate 6,148 of CANQZQ010000049.1, read as the reverse complement.
GTCTTTTCCATATCTTCCTTATGAAACTTTCTCTATCTATAAGTACATTATACCCCCCCCCGAAATTGAATTGTCAATCCCATAAAAATAATTTTTACTTTTTATTTTTGCAACATAAAAAAGAGAAAAATATTTTTTCCCTTAAATAAATATATCCTTATTAACATTTTAAAGTTTAGTATTTCGGAATTAATGTTTTTATTTTGATATATTTTCTAATCTACAAATTTCCCATAAATAAATTATCTATTTTTACATTTAAAGATTTAGTATTTCGGATTAATGCTTATCTTTTATGATATTTTATTTATAACCTTCCCTTACTCATTTTCTCTTTTTTAATTATTAAAAATTAAGTTATATAATATAATTTAATCCGTAGCAGCTGCATCTATAGTACAACTAACATTTTTTGTTGCAATGCTAAATGATAAATTTTGATTAGCTAAATAGTTTTGAGGGCTAGACGAATTCTCTAATAAAACATAAGCTGATATAGTTTTTGTTTGATCACCAGTAAAGTTAAAACTTATATTTTGAGTAGCACCTGGTCCTTTAGATTTGACTACTTGTGCATCAACTGTTGTACTGCTACCGGCATTATCATAGCCTTTTAAACCAATAGTTATATCACCATTTGTTAAATCAATAGAGCCTAAACTTTCGCTAGTTACCTCAATGCTACCAGTACAAGTATATTTTGTATCTTGATCACCACCAGCAACAGCAACATCAAGTATATCGATATATTTATCTTCATCTGCAGATGTGGTTCCTTTTTCATAACAAGAAGCTGATTCTAAACAATCTGTGCTTTTTGCATAAAAATATTTTGTTTCCGCATTTTGTGCCATATCTGTTGCAGAAACTTTTAAATATAAATTTTCTGCTTTTTTAGATACAGTAACTGTTGGTATTTTTCCAGTTTGTACATTTGCTTGTACAGTTTGATCAGTTGCATTTGCAACACTAAAGTATGCAAATGTAGCACCCACAACTGCAACTAATAATGTAGCAACAGCAATTACTGTTAATAACATTGTATTTTTCTTATCCATTTTTTACCTCCTCCCTTATTTATATTTTGATAGTCTTTTCCATATCTTCCTTATGAAACTTTCTCTATCTATAAGTACATTATACCCCCCCCCGAAATTGAATTGTCAATCCCATAAAATAAATTTTTACTTTTTTATTTTTGCAACATAAAAAAAGTAAACTATCTAAGTTTACCTTCTAATCATTTGTAATATTAAACTCAACTGCTATATTAAAAGTTTGATAATTATCTTCTTCAAATTCATAATTAATAATTTTAATAACTCTATAAGTTCCACTTGCTAACTTTCCATAACCATCTTTTTTAATTTCAATTTCATATGGATTTCCATAAATAAAATCTTTATCACTATTATTAGTTATAATTATTGTAGCGCCCTTATTAGTTAATGTTCCTCCTTTAATAGCCATAGAAATATCATTGCTTATGCTTACTTCTATATCTGATATTTCTCCTATATCAAACTTATTTTCTATCTTACCACAACTGGTTAACAAAACTATTAAAACTAAAATTAATCCAAAATTTAAGATCTTTTTAATTACTACTTCCTATCTATGCTTAAATTGTATCATATTTAATGTAAATTCAACTACATGTACCGCCCTTTTCAATTATTCTTTTTTTTAAATAATTTAATGAATCTAATGCCTCTTTATAAGAATAACCAGCACTAAGGCCAATATCCGGCATAATAATATTATTATTTTGATCTCTTTCTTCGATATGTAATCGCCATATATTATCATTTACTATAACATATTCTTCTTTTTCTTCATCATATTTATTATAAATACCTGGTGTAATAAATAAACGAATACTTTTATTATTAATATTACAATTAGCATATTCTTGATAATCACTAGTATAATCTTTTAAAGTAACAAAATATATTATAAAACCAATTAATATAAATAAAATTAGAAAATAAAATATTACTAATAATAGTTTCACTACTTTAAATTGACTTTTTACTATCTTTTCTGTTCCATTCATTTTTTCAATTAAGACATTTTCAGTATCAATTTCCAATAATTCATCTGCCGTTATTTTAAATATTTTTGTTAATAAAACAACTTGTTCTGATGATGGCATCGTTTCATTTAACTCCCAATTAGAAATTGTTTGTCTAGAAACTTTAAGCATCTCTGCTAATTCTTCTTGAGATAAATTTTGCTTCTTCCGATACTTAGAAATATTTTTCCCTAAATTCATTTTTTCACCTTCCGCCTTAATAATATAACAATCAAAAAACTATTACTATCAAAAAATTTTGGAATTACGTCAAAATTATTAGGAATTATATATTAGTTTAATACTAACTTATTACTTTCTAATTTCTTTCTTTCCATATCAAGAGTATTTAATAATCTATAAACATGATTTATATCTTTACCACTCATAAATTTTCTTTCTTTTATATCAAATAAATTCATCAATCTTAATTTAACTCTATGATTTAATTTATCTCCATAATTTTTTAATATTAACTCTACTTCGTTTTTATTAGTATTATATATTGAGAACGCTTTAGGATTAGAATCTATTAATAAATCAGTTAAAATAGGATAAGGAATATTATTACTAAATTTTAATTTAACATTTGGATTATTAGCTTTCCGAAAATAACTTTCATAAATTTTCCTTCTAGTATGTGACATATTATGACAATGATTTATAAAATAGTTATAAATTTCCTCAATGGTAAATTCTTTCTTATAAGTAATACCATCTTTATATTTGCAAACCGCCAACATATAATTCATTATAATTCTATTTAAAGCCGCAGCATTATATCCTGAATTTAAACGAAGTTCTATTTGCGAGCAACTCATTCTTTCTTCCCCATCTATTCCAAAATATAAATTAAACGCTTCTTTAGCAATTTTTTTATCACTATAATATGGCAATTCATCGTCATTAGTTAAACTTTCATAATACATAAAATCAAAGTTTTTCTTTCTTTCATTATGTAAAATTTCATAAACATTTATTCTTAAGCGGCTAAAAGTGTTAGTAATTGATCCTAAAGATATACCATACTTTTCACGTATTTGTTCAATAGATAAGCCATCTTTATAAAAGTCAATTAGTTTAGCTCTTTCTGGTGGGCAAAAATATCTAAGGATAGGAACAATATCACTTTCATAATCTACTGTTCCTTCAATTTCTTTATTTAAATATTTATAAATAGTTACTATAGATTTATAATAAAGCAATCTCAAACTACCAACATTTTCATTATATTTTATTGCTAACTCTTCAATATTCATATATGGATAACCATTAATCGCAAATAAATAATTAATAATTTCTTTTTCTTTTTGGGTTATTGGCAAATGAATATCATTTAATATTTTTATTAAATCTTGTCTAGGAATAAATAAAAATAATGGTTTTCTAATTCCCGCTTTTCTTTCTTTTAACTCTTTAATAATTTTTCTTGGGGCACCATAATATTCTCTTAAGCTAAGATTAAGTTCTGTCATTATTTCTTCTTTAGTCATCTTTTTACCAAGGGGATTAAATGAACATTTAAGTCCATAATATAAAGCGGCAAATTTCTTTTTTTTATCTGATAATATTGACTCTGATTCTTGATAATTAATCTCTTCTAATATATCATCGAGAGTTATATTAATATCCCTTATTTTAAAGTTACTATAACAGTCTAAAAAAATACGAATAACTTTGTTAATATATAAACGAGTAATATTTTCTTGCTTACTAATCTCTAAAACTGTTTTAAAATCTTTAAAACGCAAATAAATTATTTTAATATCATTATCATTAAATTTACTTTTATTTTCTGAAATAATGGCCTCAATTATTTCATCAGGAATATCTATTACTTCACTAACATGGTAACGATAAAAATCATATTTTCTTATGGAAGTAGTTATTATATCACTTACATTTTTAATCGTTAAACCATATTCTTCTGCAATTTCTTCATATGATTTATTATTTTCTAAAAATTCTAATAAAATATTTTTATTTTCTAAAGTTGATTCATATTTGGTATTTTTAACATATGGAAGATAAACATTTTTATCAATCTCTAAGCTACGACCAAGCCCTATGTATAAACGATTAGCGTGGACAATAGTATTTTTAACTATATTATCAAATCCAATAGTAGTTAAATTAAAACGTTGCATAATTTCTTCTTTACTATAAAAATTATCTGGTGTTTTAAAATAGGAATTTAAGGCCAAAGTTGCTTTTTCATCAAATCTATCAGCGTATCTAGCTTTTATTTCTAACCATTTTTCTTTTGTAAAATTATTAGTAAATAAATCATTAATTTGATAATACATTTTTTCTAGTCTTTCAATTAAATAATATTTACTATGGCTCGCCCTAGAATTAGGATAAGTTTGATTAAATTCTTTTTTAGACTTTAAACCAAAAATATAAGTTTCCATATATAACTGGTGTAATGGGCTAAATTCGCTCTTATTTTCCAAATATGTTTGATATAAAAGTTTCAAAGGTAGTTGAGAACTTTGGTGTTTATAATCAAAAATAGCAACATTTACATCTTTCTCAATTTCAGATAAATTAGCAACACCTATAATTTCGCTGCCAAAATACTTTTGTAATAAATTAGCCTCTTGTTTATTAAGTTCATACCCAATATCATTATAATAAGCCATAATTTCTTCAAATGATAAATTATCATATTCATTTTTTAATCTTTTATAGTCAATCATTTCTTTATCATCTTTTGAATATAAGCTATATATGTTAGACCCATAACTTTTGACCATAGTATCAACATATTTTTTAAAGGCGACTTTATCTTTAAATTTTTGAGTAAATTTTGAGACTAAAGAACTTTTAATATTATTTAAAACTTTTTGATCTACTCCAAGCATTATTTTATAATCATCATCATTATAATAATAATTGCCTAATAATTCTAATTCATAAATAAATTCTTCTTCAAAAGTTAATCCATCTTTTAAATAGACATATTTTATAATATTGATTGGCTCAAGTGGTTCTGTTTTAATTTTTTCTATTTTTCCTTTAAGTTTTATTTTTTTAAAAGCTTCTTTATATAATATACTATTTTCTCCTAAATAGGGTTTTATTTTATTTAAAATTTTTTCTTGTCTTTGTCTTACTCTTTCTCTAGTAACATTTAAATTTTGCGCTATTTCATCTAATGATTTTTTATTATCATTTAAAAAACGATAATAAATAATATAATAATCAAGTGGTTTTAATACCTCTTTTAATAATAATTTTAATTCATGAGAAACCATTTCATCTATTACATTATCATAATTAGCCTTTTCATCAGGAATAAAGTTCTCTAATTCTGTATCATTATCATCGCCAACTTTTTGATTAATGCTTATAGTGTTTTGGGATATAGTATTGATTAATTCATTATATCTTTTTTTACTAATGCCTAAAGCTTCAATAATATCTTCTTTTTTTAAATTCTTACCCTGGGCATTACTAATTTCCATAAGGCGAAAATACTTTTTTATTAATTCATCCATATGGGCTGACTTCCGAATAAATTTTTCTTTTGACTGAATAGCACCATTTATATATCTTATTATCCAAGGATAAGCATAAGTTGAAAAAGCTCCTAATGCAGGATTATATCCCTCTATAGCTTTAAGTAACCCCATATTTCCTTCTTGAATTATATCTAACATTTCTAAGTTTTGAATTTTAGCTTGATATTTAGAAGCTATACTAACAACTAATCTAAGCATACAATTAACCAATTTTTCTTTTTGACCCGTTATAAATAATTCTTTTTGCTCCTCAACACTTAATCTAGGATATATACTAATACTTTGAATATACATTTTCATAGAATTATTACTATATGCATTTAATAATTCTTCATCACTAATTTTTTCTAATTCTTCATTTATTTCCATATAAATGCTCCCATAAAAAATATTACTATTTATTCTACCATAAAAACATTTTAGAATAAATATAATATTTTGAAAACAAAAAAGACCTTTTAAAAAAGATCTTTCAGATTGTTGACAAAGTGGCATGTTTAAAATGAACATACCGCTTTTTGCTTGAAAAAATTTTGAAATTTTGAAA
>CANQZQ010000048.1 GCA_947628375.1 uncultured Bacilli bacterium | reverse complement strand
TCTAATTTATATTTAGTAAGTTTACTAGCAAGTCTAATATTACTTCCTTTTTTACCAATAGCTAAACTTAAATTATCATCAGTAACAATAGCTAAAGCTTCTTTTTTCTCTGGATCAGTTATGTTAACAATAACATTTTTAGCTGGTGATAAAGAATTAGCAATAAACGTTTCTGGATTTTCATCATATAAAATTAAATCAACTTTTTCGCCATTTAACTCTTTTAAAATGTTTGCAATTCGACTTCCTTTTTCACCTATACATGATCCAATAGCATCAATTCTTTCATTAGTTGAATAAACTGCTACTTTACTTCTATTACCTGCATCCCTTGCCACTCCATATAAAATGACATCTCCAGAAGCAAGTTCAGGAATAAATGACTCAAATAATCTTTTTACAAAGCCATAATGTTTTCTTGATAACATTATTACTGGTCCCTTTGTCCCACTTTCAACTTTAGTAATATATACTCTGATATTAGAGCCCATCTTTATTACTTCACCGGGAATAATTTCGCTTTTTGGAAGTATTCCTCTTGTTCTTCCTAAATCAATATAATAATTTTTTTGATCTTCCATAGCTACTAAACCAAGCATTAATTCAAATTCTTTATCTTGAAATTCTTCAATAATACTATTTTTTTCAGCTTCTCTTATTTTTTGGGTAACTACTTGTTTAGCTGTTCCCGCCGCAACTCTTCCAAAATCTTTTGGAGTTACTTCTTTTTCAATTGTATCTCCTACTTTTGCATCCGGATCTATTTCTTTAGCATCTTCTAATAATATTTGAGCATCAAGATTAATCTTAGGAGGAATTTCTATAACATTTCCTTCTTCATCAACCTCTTCACTACCTTCATCAATTTCAGAAACTACCACTAAATAAGAATAAACTTTAATTTCTCCCGTTTCTCTATTAATATCTACTCTTACATTTGTCTTTGAATCAAAATTCTTTTTGTATGCTGTTTGTAGTGCTAAAGTCATAGCATCAAATACAACATCAGCACTAATATTTTTTTCTTTTACTATGCCATTTAATGCTTTAATAAATGCTTCATTATCCATATTTTAACCTCTTTCCTTACTGATTACATCTAGAATATACTCATCATCACATATATCATATTCATCAACAATTGGATTTATAATTTTCGTCGCTTCTACGATACCATCCAAATCAATACCACCTACTTTGTCTAAAACAATAGTTAAAAAAACATATTTTTTTTGCTTTTTAATATAAATTTCATCAACTATTATTTCTTGTGGTTGTAAAACATCTTCTAAATGTTTTTTTAATTTTTCTAATATTCCGTTTGTTTTTTCTTCTTTTTTCATCTCCACCTCAAAATAATAATAAAAGTGGGATATTCTGCCCACTTAAATCTGTAAAATAATTATATCAAAAAAAGTTTATTCTAACAAGTCTTTTTTGAGGATATTATTTAACATTTTGAATTAATTTAGTATCATTAATCGCAATAAAAGCTTTATTATCAAAATTTTTAACTAATTTAGTTAATTCTTTTAATTTATTAGTACTAACTTCTATAAAAAGCATATCTTTATTTTTTCCTTCATAATCATTTTTTAATTCAATAACTGCTACTTCGTAACCAATTTTTCTTAATTTCTTAATTAAATTATCATTTCCTTCTTTTAAAACAATTTGCACACCAACAACACCTTTAATAAAAACTTTAGAAAGTAAAGACCCTACTAAAGTTCCGGTAGCATATCCTAAAGCATAAACAATAGCAATTAAAAAAGTGTTACCAGTAGTATTTAAAACTTCTCTAGCTATAAAATACCATATCAACACTTCAAAAAAAGCCAAAATAAATGGTTCAACAGTTTTTCCTTTAACACATGATACTGTTTTAAGTGTTCCAAGTGATACATCAGCAATTCTTGCTAAAAATATTTTCAAACACTTAAATAGTAACATATAAATTATCCTTTCTAGCTAAATGGTAAAAACGATAATACAAACAAAGAGAATTATAAATAATAAAAATCCTAAAACAAATCCCCACAATATAGCTTCATTAGCATCTTTGTCTCTTCTCACAATTTTTTCTAAATCTTGTTCATATTGTTCTCTTCTCATGGGAATAACGTTTTCATCTTTTTTTATTTTGGCTTTATTTTTATAATTTTCATATTTATTAATTACCATTTTGTTTCCCATATTACTATTCTCCTACTTTCTAAAAAAATTATACCAAAAGTTCAAGAAAAAACATTATTTAAAAAAATTTTTTATTTAAATTGACATTTTTTAACAAAAAAGACTGCCATGTGCAGTCTTAAATTTAGTAACCCTTACTTTTATAATATTCATATAATTCTTTAAAACGATTAAAATGAACTACTTCTCTTTGTCTTAAAAATAAAAGTGGTGCTAAAACATCTTCATCATCTGTTAAATCAATTAAATTTTCATAAACTGCTCTTGCTTTTTGTTCAGCAGCCATATCTTCCATTAAATCTGCAATTGGATCAGCTGTAACGGCAAAATAAGTTGCAGTAAAAGGAACACCTGATGCATCAACTGGATAAATGCCTTTGTTATGATCAGCATAATATGAAGCAAGACCAGCTTCTTCTAATTCTTTAATTGTAGCATTTTTAGTAAGTTCATGCACCATAGTACAAATCATTTCACAATGACCTAATTCTTCTGTAGCAATATCATTAAGTAAAGCTCTTCCTTTATCATCTGGCATTGTAAATTTTTGACTAAAATAACGCATTGCTGCCGCAAGTTCCCCATTTGCGCCACCAAATTGAGTCAATAAATATTTAGCCATTCTTAAATCTTTTTTAGAAATATTTATTGGATAATTAGTATGTTTCACGTATTTAAACATAAATATTACCTCCTAAATCTTCCCATGGCCATGGATTATCAATCCAGTTAAATTTGCTTCCCTTAGATTTTGTTACAGTAAGTGGTCCATAACTTTCCATATATTCTTTTTTAGCTTCTTTTTCTTCTTTAACTAACTCTTCAAATAAAGCCATTACTTCACTATCATCTGGATGCAAATCTAAATAAAGATTTAAATCATTAATAGCAAATGAATATTGCATTACATTAAATAATTTTGCTTCTCGATCATTTCTAGGGCGAATATTGATAAAAGTTAAATTTTTATATGGCATATATTCATTTTTAAACATATTTCCTCTTAAAAATCCTTCTTTAGCTGGTAATATAAGTGCATCTTTTTTTTCAAACATTTTAGTAGACATATTCATATTATTCATTGGCATTTTAACACCATTACTTAAATTTAAAAGAGCAAAATCTAAGTCAACATTGTTATTATCAAATAACATAAAAAAATTACCTCCTACATTAATGTATGAGATAATTTAAATGCCTTATATGCTTTTGCCTATTTTACGGCTTCAAAACCATAAACATCAAGTAATTTTTTAACATCATCAATTTTTAAACTAGTATTTTTAACTCCATCTAAAATTTCTTCAACTTGACCATTTTCAATAAAAATAATCGCTGGAACTTGTTTTAGATCTTCAATATCTAATTTTTCTTTAATAATATCCAAATATTCTTTGTCTTTTTCTCTATATTCAGTTAAATCAACATAATAAAAGATATCATTTAATTTATAATCATCAATTAATTCTTTTAATTCTCTTTCTAGATTATACACTTCTTCATCTTTAGTAAATCCTAAATAAATGAAATATGATGAAGGAGATTCTTGCTTAATTAAATCTAATGAATTCAAATCACTAATACTTGATTCAATAGTATTAGTTGACACTAAATAACTAATCATTAATTTTTCTTCTTTTTTAGTATTATACCATTTGAAAATTAATAATGTTAAAAGTATACCTCCTACTAAAATTAAAAATGCATAAAAATAATTTTGAGGATTTATTTTCTTTTCTCTTGCACTAACTTCTTCTACTACTTTTTCTAAATCGCCACTTTTAGTTGACTTTTTCGTAATACTAGCCTTTTTTGGACTCATTAGTACCATATCCTTTCATTTATATTCTAACATAACAAGAATTTATTTGTAAACTTCTTTTCTATTATAATTATATAATTGTGTAAAGAAAAAAGAAGAAAAATATTATTTTACTCCTTTTATAAATTATTCTTCATCAACATTCTTTTTAATAACTTCTCTTGGTTTACTACCGTTTTGAGGCCCAACTATGCCTCTTGCTTCAAGTAAATCAATCATTCTTGCTGCTCGGTTAAATCCAAATCTAAATTTTCTTTGAATAAGAGAAGCACTTATTTTACCAGTTTGCATAGCAAACTCTACTATCTCATCATACATTGGATCATCATACCCATCTTCGCCATTACCAGAACCACTTGAAGTATTTGAATGAGCCTCAGTTAAACTCATTCCTTCTTCGTAGTTTGCTTTAATTTGTTTTGAGCAATAATTAATTAAACGGTTAATTTCTTCGTCTGATATAAAACATCCTTGAATACGTTCTGGAGTATTTTCACCCATTGGCAAATATAACATATCACCTTTACCAAGCAGTTTTTCAGCCCCACTCATATCAAGGGCTGTTCTACTATCGATTTGGCTTGCTACAGCAAAACATATACGAGATGGAATATTAGCTTTAACAACACCAGTAATAACATCAGTTGATGGTCTTTGTGTTGCAACAATTAGATGAATACCAGCAGCTCTTGCCATTTGGGTAATCCGCATAATAGAATCTTCAACTTCTTTACTAGCAACAAGCATTAAATCGGCCAGTTCATCAATTATAACAACCATAAAAGGCATTTTTGGTAAAGGAGATTCCGGATGCTTTTTATTTTCTTTTTCAATATAAATATTATATTCGCTAATTTTTTTAACTCCTACTTCAGCAAATTGATCATATCTTTTTTCCATTTCTCTTACTACATTTTGAAGCATAATTGAAGCTTTTTTAGGATCATTTACAACTGGACATAGTAAATGAGGCGTTCCATTATAATTTGTTAGCTCTACTTTTTTAGGATCGACCATAATAAGTTTAACATCATTAGGGTTATAATTCATTAAAATAGAACAAATAATAGAATTAATACAAACAGATTTACCACTGCCAGTTGAACCAGCTACTAATAAATGGGGCATTTTAGCCATATCAGCAACTATAGGTTTACCCATTAAATTTTTACCCAAAGTAATCATAATATCGTATTTATCTTTTAAATTATAATTAGCTTCTAAAATTTCTCTAAATGTAACGGCATTTATATTTTGATTAGGTATTTCAATACCAATCGTACTTTTCCCAGGTATTGGTGCTTCAATTCGAACATCTTTTGCGGCCAAAGCCAAAGCTATTTCTTTATTAATTGACAAAATTCTACTTACTTTAGTACCAGCTGGAACAACTATTTCATATTGGGTAACTGCAGGTCCCACATGAATATCCACAACTTTACCTGTTATTTGAAAATCTTTTAAAACCCTCTCCAAAACATCTTTATTATTTAAAGTATAAGAATCTAAGCCTGTCTTTTTATCTTTTTTAACTTCATTTAAAATAGTTAAAGGAGGCAATTTGTAAGTGGATATTGATTTAGTTAAAATTGGTTCTTCAATAGATTCATCAATAACATCAGGCTCCATAGTTACAACCTCTTTAACTTCATCTTTTTTGGTCTTTACATCTTCTAAACTTCTTAAAACAATTTTATCATCATTATTAACATTTTCTTTAATATTAACTTCTTCACTAATATTTGCTAAGCTTGGTAATTCTTCCCCTTCTTCTTTATTTTCTTCATCTTCTTCACTATATTTCTTGTTTCGCATTACAAAACCTTTAATTCCATCAATTAAATCAGCTAAAGTAATATTAAGAAGCATAATTACTCCAAAAATAGCTAAAACTACTAAAACAATTATTGTACCAATTCTAGCAAATAAGAAATATAAAGCACTAATAATTAAAGCTCCAATTAACCCCCCACCTATAGCAAGTGTCGTATCACCCGTATTTAAAATAGAACTTGTTAAATCAATTGTTCCAATTCGGTCCATATAGCGATTTATCGTTTCTGTTACAATTTCACTTGGACTGCCTAATTTATTTAAAAAAGTAAAATGACTAGCTACTAATATTACTATAACTATTAAATAAAAGCCAATTAATCGGGAAGAAAAAAATTTAGGCATCTTTCTTTTAAATAACATATATAAACCAACCATTAATAAATAAATAACAAAAATTAACCACCATGATCCAAACAAAAACATGGCAAATTCTTTAATAATAGTTCCAACATGTCCAAAGCCAAAACCTATTATACCAATAATAGCTAATATTAACCCAGTTAACTCAATACTCATTCCTTGAGTACTAGATTCTTTTGATTTCTTCCTTTTTGCCATTATTATCACCATTATCATTATAAACTAAATCTCTTTTTTTGACAATTAATTCTAGATTTTATATAATAATTTGCGGTGATTAATTATGTTGAATGTTGTCTTATATGAACCAGAAATACCAACTAATACCGGTAATATCATGCGAACTTGTATTGCTACACATACTAAACTGCATTTAATAAAACCTTTAGGTTTTAGTTTAGATGATAAATATGTAAGAAGAAGTGGTGTTAATTATATTGACAAATGTGATTATACCGTTTATGAAAATATTCAAGAATTTTTTGCTCAAAATAAAGGTGAATATTATTTTTTAACAAGATATGGACATAAACCTCATACAACATTTGACTATAGTGATACTTCTAAAAATATTTATTTCTTTTTTGGTAAAGAATCAACGGGAATTCCTCCTAAAATTTTAAAACCATATCTAGATAGATGTTTAAGAATTCCAATGACTAGTGATGTTAGAGCTTTAAATTTATCTAATACAGTAGCTATTGTTTTATATGAAGCCTTAAGACAACAAGGATATCCTAATCTATTATTTGATGAACCTCATAAATCTAAAAATTTTATTGAAGAAAGTTAAATCTTTCTTTTTTATTTTGTAACATTTTTTATAATTTAGCATATATTATATGTTCTTAAATAATCTTTACCCCCATATATTTAATTGGGTGAGTAAATTATATTATGATTAATTTTAATGGTCTTAGTGATGCTGAAGTAATTGAAAGTCGTAAAAAATATGGTAATAATGAACTTATTAAAGTTAAGAAAAAAACATTTTTAAAAATTTTATTAAGTTCCCTAGGAGATCCCATTATCAAAATCCTTTTAATTGCTCTCTGTATCAAAATTCTTTTTATTTTTTCTAAATATGATTGGTATGAAACAATTGGTATTGCTATTGCTGTCATGTTAGCTTCAATGATTTCTACAATTTCTGAATATGGTAGCGAAGAAGCATTTAAAAGATTACAAGATGAAGCTAGTAGATTAAAAGTCAAAGTATTAAGAAATAATTCTTTAGTCGAAGTTGAAATTAATGAAATTGTTGTTGGTGATATAGTAAATATTTCATCAGGTGATGGAATACCAGCAGATGGCATTTTAATTAATGGCACAATTTCTTGTAATGAATCCGCTCTTACTGGCGAAGCTAAAGATATTAAAAAAGTCAATAAAAGCAAGTTATATCGTGGTGCAGTCGTTACAAGTGGTAATGGTAAAATGCTCGTCCAAGCTGTTGGTAATAATACCGAATATGGCAAAATATCTTTAGAAATTCAAGAAGAAGATCCTACTTCTCCTCTTAAATTAAGATTATATGGCTTAGCTAAAATTATTAGTAAAATTGGTTATATCGGGGCTTTTGTTGTTTCACTTTCATATCTTTTTAATAAAATTGTTATTGCTAATAATTTTAATATGGATTTAATAATTGCTACCATTACTACTCCTAAAATTATTTTAAATTACTTAATTTATGCTTTAACCCTTTCTGTTACCATTATCATTGTTGCAGTCCCTGAAGGGCTTCCCATGATGATCACCCTTGTTCTATCTTCTAATATGAAAAGAATGTTAAAAGATAATGTATTAGTTAGAAAACCAACCGGAATTGAAACTAGTGGCAATATTAATTACCTTCTTACTGATAAAACTGGTACTCTTACTAAAGGAATTTTAGAAGTAACTAATTATATATCAGGAGACTTAAAAACTTATAAAAAAGAAGCAGATATTAAAAGGACTAAAATATATGATACTATCTATAAAGCAATTATGCTAAATAATGAAAGTGTTATTAGTAATGAAAATGTTATTGGAGGAAATTTTACAGACAAAGCTTTAATTAAGTTTTTAACTTTTCAAAAAAACAATCAATTAGTTTCCAAAAGAATACCTTTTGATAGTGATCACAAATATAGTGCTGTCTATATAAATGATTTAATTTATCTAAAAGGTGCTAGTGAAGTAATTATTCCTAAATGTACAAAATATTTAAATACTTTAGGAGAAGAAAAAATAATTTTAAATTCTAAAGCTATTTATCGTGAAATTGAAAAATATACTAAAAAAGGATTTAGAGTTATTACTCTTGCCTATGGCAATAATTTAAATAAAGATTTAATTTTTCTAGGCTTTTTAACTTTAAAAGATGAACTTCGAAATGAAGCTAAAGAAGGTATTAATTTAATTAAAAATGCCGGTATAAATATTATCATGATTACTGGAGATGCAAAAGATACTGCCAAAAATATTGCCAAGGATTGTGGAATTATCAGTAGCGAGAAAGATATTATTTTAACTAGTGAAGAATTAAACAAGATGGATGAAGAAGATTTAAAAAAAATTATGCATAATTTAAAAGTTATTGCCAGAGCTTACCCCCAAGATAAAAGCAAATTAGTTACTATTTTAGAAAGTATGAATTATATTGTCGGAATGACTGGTGATGGTGTTAATGATGCTCCCGCTTTAAAAAAAGCCAATGTTGGATTTGCAATGGGAAGTGGAACTGAAGTAGCTAAAGAAGCAAGTGATATAGTGATTCTTGATAATAATATTTTATCTATTAGTAAAGCAATTCTTTATGGTCGAACTATTTTCAAAAGTATTAGAAGATTTGTTACTTATCAATTAACAGTAAATATGACTGCATTATTCTTATCTATTATTGGCTCTTATATTGGTGTCAGTACTCCAATTACTATTATTCAAATGCTTTGGTTAAATATGATTATGGATACATTTTCTGGCTTAGCTTTCTCATATGAAGCTCCACTTAAATATTATATGGAACAAAAACCCAAGAAAAAAGATGAACCAATTATTAATAAATACATGTATTCCCAAATAATTTGTAACTCTATTTATTCAGCTTTACTTTGTATCTTATTTTTAAAATTACCAATTGTCAAAGAAATCTTTCGAAGCGACTATAAACATTTTATGACTTCATACTTTGCCCTATTTATTTTTATTGGCATCTTTAATGCTTTTAATGCCAGAACAGAAAGATTAAATATATTATCTAATATTTTAAAAAATAAAGTTTTTATCTTTATATTTGGATTTATTATTATAGCTCAAATCTTCTTAATATATAATGGCCATGATTTATTTAGAACATATGGTATGAGTATATTTGAATTAATTTTAGTTATAATTATTGCTTTTACTGTCATACCACTTGATTTCTTAAGAAAACTAATTTTAAAAAGAAAAGGTATTAAAATAGAAATTTAAAGAGTTAGCCATGGCTAACTTTTTATATACAATATTTTATTTAATAATGCCTTTTTTACTTCTTCATCTTGAAGAATGTTTATCGAAAATGTTTTATTTCCGATTTTATTTATCGATGTTCCACAATGATATACTTCTTCTTTATCGATTATAAAATATCTATCATGATATATATTACTATATATGACTTCTAG
>CANQZQ010000047.1 GCA_947628375.1 uncultured Bacilli bacterium | reverse complement strand
AAAATATATTAGACAATTTCGTCAATATATTTTTTTAATTGTTTAGCATTTTTATCAAAAATAATTTTTAATTGATTGTCAATTTCGACAATGCCTTTAGCACCAAGGCGTTGAATTGCTTCTTTTTGAACAATACTAACATCTCTAAGTATTACTTTAAAGCGACTCATATTACACTCAGCATTAATTATATTATCTTCTCCACCTAAAAATTCAATTAATTTATTTTCTTTTATTGCAAAATCTTTTCTTGTAAGTTTTAGGGCAATTGCTAAGATAATAAGAATAACAATAGCAATAATTACATATTGCAATACTTGATTCAAAATTTCTCACCCACAATAATTATACTATAAATAAGTGATATTTAAAAGTCTAAGATAAATCTTACACACTTTTTTATAAATTAATCATAAATTAATAATGAGAATACATGAAAGGGTGAAAAGATGAATAATAATTCAGGAAGTTCAAATAATTCTGGCAATTGTATTAATGAAATCTTAAGTATTATTTTGGTATTACAAGAAAATGCTTGTCCAGATAACTGTTTAGATACTTGTGATAGACCAATGCTTGGTGGAGGTAGTAATTGTTTAGTATGTAATACAAGACCAGTAATGCTTTATACTTGTTGTGGTAATGGAACACCATGGAGTATGCCAATCAGCAAAGATACAACAAATTGTAGTGGACAACCAATCGGTGGAAGTTGCTCAACAGTATTTAGAGTAGAAAAGATTGAAGGCAATTGCTGTACCTTTAGAGTACTTGCCGAAAATACAGATCCAACAAGTCTTTATCCATATGTAACTACAAACTCATTCTTTACAATGGATTGTGGATGTCTATGTGCAATTAGATGTTTAACTGATACCTATGTAGATTGTGTTTGCTAAATTGCAAAGTGTAAATGAAACCATAAGCAATTATGGTTTTTTAGTGTATAAACTATTTAAAAAGTCTAAATAATAATTGCATTTTTTATAAAAAAATGATATAAGTTAATTAAGGAAGGAATTTCCTTTGTAGTATTTATAGAATATTATGTTTAATATTATGCATAATATTGATTGAATAATTTAAGGGTGTAAATATTCTTCTTGCACCGACGCCTTATTTTTATAAGGTTAGAGTAGGCTATGCCGAAAGAATACATGCAGAGACTGGGAGACTGCTAAATTATTCTAAAAGCCCATAGTTTTACCTATGGGCTAAATTTATTATTAAGGAGATTTATGACAAAAGGCAACATTGGTAAAATAGTAGGAATAATTTCTAATGAAGTAGTAGAAAAATATAAGCTATATGAATATAGAAATGTATATATTATTCAGCCTCTATCTTTATATGTACATATTGCAAAACATGTTAAAGAATTTTTAAGTGTTGACAGTTTTAATCATACTGTTACTAATATTTCAGAAATAAAAAACTCCTAGTTTTGTATATTATGATCCTCATAAGTTATCATTATTATATTTTAAAGAGATAGATGAAAATGTTTGTGTAGTAGTAAAATTAAATCTAAGAAAAATAAAAAACCATATGTTGCAACCATTTATCCTGTTAATAAACGCAAAATAGAAAAATTAAAAGAGCAAAGTTATATTATAAATAGATAAAAATTATGAAAATAAATTGTACTTAAACCTAATTTATTTTATAATAATAATAGGTGATTTAGATGCTAGCAAAAAAAGAAATTGAAGGGTTAGACAAATATTTTAGAACATGTAATTATTTATCTTTAGGAATGCTTTATTTAAAAGATAATCCTTTACTTAAAAGAGAGCTTACAAAAGGTGATATTAAAAATAAATTAGTTGGTCATTGGGGTAGTGCCCCTGGTCAAAATTTTATTTATACTCATTTAAATAGAGTAATTAATAAATATAATTTAAATATTATGTATATTTCAGGTCCTGGTCATAGTGGAGAAGCAATGATTGCTAATAGTTATATTGAAGGAGTCTATACTGAGGCTTATCCCGAATTTACAAAAAATGAAATGGGATTAAAAAAATTATTTAAAAACTTTTCATATCCGGGGGGAACATCTAGTCACGTATCTCCTGAAGTTCCTGGTAGTATTAATGAAGGTGGCGAACTTGGTTATAGTCTTTCTCATGCTTTTGGAGCTGTCCTTGATAATAAAGATTTAATCGTTGCTTGCGTTGTTGGTGATGGTGAAGCGGAAACTGGACCTTTAGCAACTTCTTGGCATGGTAATAAATTTATTAATCCTAAAAAAGATGGCATAGTTTTACCTATTCTTCATTTAAATGGTTATAAGATAGCTAGTCCTACAATTATGGCTAGAATTAGTGATGAAGAAAGAATTAACTTTTTTAAAGGTTGTGGTTGGGATCCAATAGAAGTTGATGTTATAGATAAAGATAATTATCATGAATTAATGGCGGAAGCAATGGATGAAGCCGTTAAAAAAATTCAAAAAATTAAAAAAGATGCTGCAACTAAAAAAGAATTTAAAAGGCCTATTTATCCTATGCTTATCTTAAAAAGTAAAAAAGGCTGGACTTGTCCTAAGGTAATTGAAAAAAATGAAGTAGAGGGATCTTTTAGATCACATCAGATACCTTTAAGTTTTACTAATTTTGAAAATGATTTAGAATTATTAACTGAGTGGTTTAAAAGTTATCATCCTGAAGAACTTTTTGATGAAAAAGGTAAAATAAAAAAAGAGATAACAGCATTATGTCCTAAGGGTATTAAAAGAATAAGTGCAAATTTACATGCTAATGGTGGTCTTTTATTAAAAACTTTAAAAGTACCTGATTTTAAAAATTATGGTATTGAAGTAATAAGAGGAAAAACTAAAGCCGAAGACATGCGCGTTTTAGGAAGTTATGTTCGCGATATTATTAAATTAAATAAAAATAATTTTAAAGTATTTGGTCCTGATGAGGCTTTATCTAACCGTTTAAATAAAATCTTTGAAGTAACTAAAAGAAAATGGGATGCTGAAATTAATCATCGAGATGAATTTTTAGCTTATGATGGTAATGTCTTTGATAGTTATTTATCAGAGCATATGTGTGAAGGAATGCTTGAAGGATATTTATTAACAGGTAGATATGGATTTTTTCATAGCTATGAAGCATTTATAAGAATTGTTGATTCTATGGCGAGTCAACATGCTAAATGGTTAAAAGTATCGAAAGAGATTCCATGGCGATCTCCGATTGCTTCTTTAAATTATATTTTAACTAGTCATATTTGGCAACAAGATCATAATGGTTATACTCATCAAGACCCTGGTTTTCTAAATCATTTAGCAACTAAAAAAGCTGATATAGTTAGAATGTATTTTCCTATTGATGCCAATACATTACTTTCAACTTTTGACCATGTTATTCAAACTAAAAATTATATTAATGTCGTCATTGCTAGTAAGCATCCAAGTATTGAATGGCTTAAAATGGATGAAGCTATTAAACATTGTGAAAAGGGAATTGGAGTATTTAAATGGGCCTCAAATGAACCAGAGAATCCGGATATTATTTTGGCATGTGCTGGAGATACACCAACGTTAGAGGCTATCGCCGCTGCTAAAATCTTAAAAGAAAATTGTCCAAGTATTAAAACAAGAGTTATTAATGTTATTGATTTAATGCGTCTTCAAAGTAATAAAAAACATCCCCATGGTTTAAAAGATAGGGAATTTGATCAATTATTTACTAAAGATAAACATGTTATATTTGCCTTCCATGGTTATCCTAATTTAATTCACGAATTAACTTATAATAGATGTAACCATAATATTCATGTCCATGGTTATCAAGAAGAAGGTACTATTACAACACCTTTTGATATGCGTGTACAAAATAAAATTGATCGTTTTAACTTAGTTTTAGATGCTTTGAAATATTTAGATGAAACAGAAGAAGTTATCAAAACAAAAAACTTAATGAAGAAAAAATTAAAGATGCATGAAGAATATATTATTAAAGAGGGTATAGACTTAGAAGAGATACGTAATTGGGAGTTATAATGAATATATATGATTTTGATAATACAATTTTAAAAGGTGATTCTTCAGTTAAATTTATCAAGTATTCTTTCATAAGACATCCTTTATTAGTCATAAAAAGCTTATTAAAATCCTTAAAAGAATACTTTAAATCTCTTTTTAAAAAAAGTAATTTAGGTTTAATTAAAAGTGAATTATTTAGTTTTGTTAAAGATATCAAAGATTTTGATAATTATATTAATAATTTTATATTAAAAAATCAAAAATATGTTAAGAATTTTTACTTAGAACAACAAAGTGATAATGATGTAGTTATATCTGCTTCTTTTGATTTTATTATTATCCCTTTTTGTAAGTCTTTAGGAATAAAAAATATTATTGCCACTAAATATGATGTTAAAAAAGGACACATTATTGGGAATAATTGTAAGGGTGAAGAAAAAGTTAAAAGATTTCATGAGTTATATCCTAAAGCTTTAGTTAAAAATGCTTATTCTGATTCTTTAAGTGATATTCCTATGTTTAATCTTGCCAAGAATGCTTATTTAGTTAAAGATGATGAAATAATTTTATATCATCATTAGGAGTCTTTATGAAAAAATTTTTATTAATTATAAGTACAGTTTTAATATTAATTATTTTTACAAGTTATATGGTTATTAAAAATAAACCATCTTTGATACCTAATGATTCATTTAATGAAGAAGTAATTAAAAAAGAAGAAGAGAATCAATATTTTGATGATAATCCTATTGTGATTGGGTTATATCAAAAAAATAAAACAGAAAGAAATCTTATTAAAGAATATACTCATGAATTTACATATCATCAAGATATTATTGAATTAGAAGTTTATTATACTAACGAATTAAATATAAAAAATTCTAATCAAAAAGAATTGTTTGATTATTATCGTTCTAATTATGAAAAAAGTAATGATTATAAAATTGGCTATTTTATTAGTTTTAAAACTAATAGTGAAGAATTTAATCAAACTATTTTAAGCCCCAAAGATACTTTAATATTTTATGATTATTTAGAATTATACTTATATGATGATTATCATAGAGAAAAAGGGGAGTGGTATAGTCATACTACTGAAGAAGATTATACTAAAGATACGCTTTTAACATCAATAAAATTAACTGCTGGAAAGAAAATAGATGAAGTAGCATCAGAAGTTACTATAAGTGCTTTTACTTATCATGATGAAGAAGATTTTCTAAATAATTTATATCGTGGTAATTCCATATATACTGTTACAATCAAAAAGTAATATAGAATTTTATATTACTTTTTTCGTTTAAATAATCTAATTAAACAAATAACAATTATTATAAATAAAATTATATAAGGTATTATATACCAATATTTTATTTTATTATTTTCCTTTATATTTTTATCATCATCTTTTTCTAATATTTCTTCTTTTATAATATCTTTTCTTAAAGTTAAATGTTCAAACATATCATTTTTATCTTCATCAATTCCCACTTCTGTATAATAAAGGCCAAACTGATTTGGTGAATAAGTTTTAATATCAGTCGATTTAGTATATTCATTATTTTTACCATTAATCCACGCTGTAAACCAAGTCCATTGTTGACTTAAATGTTTACTATAACCTTTTTTAGAAACTTCATAAGCGGTTTCACCATTAAAATATTCTAAAGGAGTATCATAATCCATAATAATAGGATTTTCTTGATATAAATGTAAATAAACTTTTGCAGGACTCCATAAACCATATTTTTGATAAGAAGCTTTATCATAATTTTGATCATTAGCTTTAATAATCGCTTTTTTTAAAATATAAGTGTTTAAGATATGTTGTCCGTGACTATATTCTCCTAATTCATCATGACCCACAATTACCAGAGGTTTAAATCTTCTAATCATTTCTACTTGAAAAGTTAAAGCATCATCTTCCGCTAAATTTTTCTTTTCTAAATTTTTAATGGCTCCTTCTAAAGTTTCACTCCAAGCATCAGGAATAATCCCAATAATGGGATAATTTCTAATTCCCACTTCATATAAGCCGTGTAGTTGTTCATGTAATCTTTGAGGATTATCAAAGTGATTAGTAAAATAAACAACTTCGATATTTGCACCCCTTGCTACATAAGTAGGAAGTAGCCCTAAAAAGAATAATTGCTCATCATCACTATGTGTAGATAAAAGCATTAAATCAGCTTCTTCACAAGGAGGGTTCCACACTTCAACATATTCTGGTAATACCCCTTTAGATAAAATATAAATTTCAGCAATTTTAACATCTTCATCATATTTAATTTGTAAATTTTTTTCTTCATTAATTTTAATATATTCATGTAAAAAGTTATTTTGCCCAATCTTAATTTCTTTATTATCACTATTAATAATACCAGTTTTACTTTCTAGTTCATAAACAATATATAAAGCATCAATTTCTTCATTACTAGAAATATTTATTGTCTCATCTTTTTTAATATTTAAATAAGTTTTTTCATTATTATCAATAATCTTATTATTAATATTATTTTCATTTAATTTAATAGTAACATCTTTAGTTATATCTTTACCATAAACAAAAAGAGGAAATAAAAATAAGATTATTAAAAAGATTTTTTTCACTACTACCACCATAATAAAATTATAACAACAATTTATATTTAAGTAAATTAAGATTATTTATTTAAAATATTTTAAACTCATGAATTAATTTTTAAATTATTACATAAAAATTAGTAGAGGTTTTAAAATGAAGAAAGTTTTATTAATTTTGTTAACATTTTTTATTGGGGTATCTCATATTTTAGCAGCTGATGTTACTGAATATAGTGAAAGTGCTATTTTAGTTGAACCAACAACAGGTAAAGTTTTATATGAAAAAGATGCCGATACTAGAAGAGCACCAGCTAGTATGACTAAGATAATGAGTATGATTTTAATTATGGATGCAATTAACAATGGTAATTTATCTTTAGATGATAAAGTAATGGTTTCTGAAAATGCATCTTCCATGGGAGGAAGTCAAGTTTATTTAAATACGGGAGAATCTTATAAAGTTGAAGAACTTTTAAAATCCATTGCCATAGCTAGTGCTAATGATGCTGTTGTGGCTATGAGTGAAAAAATTGCTGGTACAGAAGAAAAATTTGTCGAAATGATGAATAATAAATGTCAAGAATTAGGATGCACTAATACTAATTTTTCAAATCCACATGGTTTAGATCAAGATAATCACTATAGTAGTGCTAGAGATATGGCTCTAATGGCTACTTACTTAGTCACTAAACATCCAGAGATTTTAAAATATACCAGTATATATGAAGATTACTTACAAAGACCCGATGGCTCTAATACATGGCTAGTAAATACTAATAAATTAGTTAGATTTTATAAAGATGTTGATGGCCTTAAAACAGGTTTTACTTCAACTGCTGGTTATTGTTTGACTTCTACTGCTAAAAAAAATAATATGCGACTAGTCGGAGTAGTTATGGGTGTTGATTCACCAGATAATAGAACTAGTGACACAGTAAAAATGTTAAATTATGGTTTTAATACTTATAAATTATCGGTTGTTTATGAAAAGGATAAAGTTATTGATGAAGTAAGAATTGAAAAAAGCAAAGACGAAACGGTCGAAATTGTTTTAATGGATGATGCCACAGAACTTTTAAATATTAATGATGCCACTAAAGACTATACCATAAATATTAAACTTGATAATATTAAAGCTCCTATTAAAAAAGGTTCCAAAATAGGGGAAGCAGAAATCATTGATAATAATGGTAATGTTGTAACTAAAGTAGGTATTACTGTTAAAAAAGATGTTTTAAAAGCTAATTTATGGGATTACTT
Source organism: uncultured Bacilli bacterium (assembly GCA_947628375.1). Taxonomy (GTDB): domain Bacteria; phylum Bacillota_I; class Bacilli_A; order RF39; family UBA660; genus SIG200. The sequence goes on along the minus strand of CANQZQ010000047.1, from coordinate 2,029 downwards.
TAAAAGAAATTTAGATATCTTATTATCTGGTAAAAAAATTTATAAATAATTTTAACATTAATTCCTATGTTAAATAGGTGTTAAATAATTTATTTTAAAAAAATATAACTTAAGTAAGAATGATATAATAATTTTATGGAGTAGATTATGGAAAGTATTAATAAAAAACAACCTAAAAAGAAAAAAAGAATCATAAATAAAATTATAACTATCTTCTTACTTATTTTAATTTTAATTTTGTTTGGAACAATGATATATTTAAATGTTATTCCAATTAAAAATATCTTAATAATATTTTTAATAACTATATTAATTACTTTTTTATTAATATTATGTAATTTTAGTAAAAAAAGAGGATTTAGATTAATTGGTTATTTTTTTAGTTTAATTATTATAACTATATCTTTATTAATAGAAATATATTTATGTAATACTTTAGGGTTTTTATATAAAGCCACTAATGGGCATTATATAATTAGAAATTATAATATAATTGTATTAAAAGATAGTAATTATAAAGATTTAAATGATTTAAATAATAAAGTTATAGGAATTTATCATGTTGATAAAAAATTACAAACAAAAATAAATAAAAAAATAGATATTCATTATGATAATTATGAAACAAAAGATGATTTATTAGCATCTTTATTAAAAGAAGAAATAGACTCAATAATTTTAGAAGATTCTGAATTATCTTTACTTGAAGAAAACAATTTAGATAATTATGAAAAAATAAAAAGTATATACAAAATAGAAATAAAGGAAGATATTAGTAAAATAACTGATGACATCGATATTAATAATGATTCTTTTAATGTTTTTATAAGTGGTATTGATACATATGGTAATATTAATGCCGTATCTAGAAGTGATGTTAATATTCTAGCTAGTGTTAATCCTAAAACCGAAAAAATCCTTTTAACCTTTATTCCTCGTGATTATTATGTTGATATTGGTGAAAAATTAAATGATAAATTAACGCATGCCGGAATGTATGGCATTGATAAATCAATTAAAGCAATAGAAAATTTACTTGCTGTTCATATTAATTATTTTGTTAAAGTTAATTTTTCCTCTGTAATAAAAGTTGTTGATGTATTAGATGGTATAACTGTTTATAATGATGAAACATTTACTACTAATGAAAATATTACTTTTAAAGAAGGATTAGTTACTTTAAATGGCGAAGAAGCCTTGCCTTTTGTTAGAGACCGTAAACATGTTACTGGTGGTGATTTAGGACGAGGCAAAAATCAAATGAAAGTCCTTGAAGCCCTTATTAAAAAAGCCTTAAATAAAAATTTATTAAAAAATTATAATAAATTATTAGATTCATTAGATGGTTCTTTTGTAACTAATATTAATGAATCATCTATATTTAACTTTGTTAAAAGAGAATTATTAAAAAGAAGAAATTGGCAAATAGAAACTAATATTTTGGAAGGCAGTGATGGTAGAGAATATACATATTCTGTATCTAGTCAAACCCTATATGTTATGATTCCTAATGAAGATTCAGTTAATAATGCCAAAGCCAAAATAAAAGAAGTTCTAAACTAAAATGAACTTCTTTTATTTATTTTTTTCTTTTTCTTCGCTTTTATGTTTTTCTATATAATTTTTTAAAATAAATTCAACTTGTTTATTAAAACTTCTATTTTCTTCACTAGCAATTTCTTTTATATCTTCAAATATTTCTTCATCAATTCTTATTAGAGTTGCAACTTTGTTTTCCATTATTCCACCTCGCAATAATGATAACATATCGTTAGCAAATTTAATATTTACAAAATGATAGCATTATGTTATCATATACATGATAATAAAACACGAGGAGTAATATCTATGAAGAATAAAAAGAAAACAATAATGTTAATAATGGTAATAACAATATCTATGGTATTACTAACATGGAATAAGAGTTATTCGTATAAAATGAATGATATTATACCAGAAGAAAAAGAAGTAGAAAGAAAAGAGTTTGGGATATATTATCAAACAACTGGAGAAGAGTATGAAGAAAAAG
>CANQZQ010000046.1 GCA_947628375.1 uncultured Bacilli bacterium | reverse complement strand
CTGACCTGTTATTATACTATCTATCATTAAAAAATACATAATAACCTGGGGTCACTATGTATTGTATAATATTAAAATATTAGTGTTACATATTTACATTGAACATAAAATGTGATAACATGAATATGTAATGAAATGCCTTTCTTTTTGAAAGGGAGAAAAGGGAACGCTGTTCCTTTTTTTCGTGTTCTTTTATCTAAGTTCGAGTTTTAATATGTCTAAGATTATGTTATAATTCTTTATGGAAAATAGTAAAGAAGGTAATATTATGGAAAAGAAGAAAAAAGAAATAGTGAAGATGTTACTTAATCAAAATTTAGAAGAGAAAGATGAAGAAGAAATACTAGATTTATTAATTAATAATCCTATCACTATCGATGTTGATAAAGAAAATGATAAGAAAATGACTATTGGGGATAAAGTGGCTGATAAATTTTCAAGTATTGCTGGTAGTTGGACATTTATTATTTTATTTTGTTTATTTTTAATAGTGTGGGTTATTATTAATTTTTTAATGGCCTCTAAAGCTATAGATCCATATCCTTTTATTTTATTAAATTTGCTTTTGTCTTGTTTAGCGTCTTTACAAGCTCCAATTATTATGATGAGCCAAAATAGACAAGCAAAGAAAGATACAATTCGTAATAAAAATGATTACAACACCGATTTAAAAAGTGAACTTATCTTGGAATCATTACATGATGATTTAGAAATAATTCAACAAAATCAAAAGCAAATTATGAAATATCTTAAAAATTTAGAAGATAAAAATAATAAATAATAGATAATTATTGGTAATTTTATTAAAATTTATAGAATTTATATTTAAAATAATTTATAATGGATATGGAGGGTAAATTGAAAAAGCGTTTGTTATGGGGAATTTTGTTATTATGGCTTTTAATACCAACAATGGTATTTGCTAAATATGAGGCAACTAATTTAGAAGAAGCTTTAGATCAAGAAGTAATAATTCCTAAGTTTTCCAATTATGAAGAAAATGATGAACAAGTTATTATTTATCTATTTAGAGGAAATGGGTGTCAATTTTGTCGTTCGTTTTTAGAATTTTTAAATAGTATTGTTGATGAGTATGGCAAATATTTTAAAGTAGAATCTTATGAAGTGTGGAATAATGATGATAATAAAAGCTTACTAGAAGATGTGGCAAATCATTTAGGATTTACTGATTATGGGCTACCTTTTATTGTCATTGGAGAACAAGTATTTACAGTTTATAATAGTAGCCGTGATGAAGAAATTATTAACGCCATAATAAAAGAATATGAAAAAGATAATAGATATGATGTTTTAGTAGATATGAAAGTGAAAGCAGCACCTTTAAAAATAAATTATAATTTAGTAATAAATATAGTTTTAATTTTGGGCGTTGGGGCTTTAGCCGTATTAGAAATTAAAAACATGAAAGATATTAAAGAATTAAATAAAAAATTAGAAAATGGAAATTTAAGAAAGAAGGAAGTTAAATAATGAAAAAAATAGTAAGTATAGTAATGGTGACTTTAGCCTTATTGGTGTTAGGTGGTTGTGGTAAAAAAGATAATGTTGTTACTGATGCCATGAAATTTAAAGAAGAATATGAATCTTTAAATGGTAAAAGTAATGATGCTGGTAAATTATATCGTGAATTAAATATTAGTGAAGATAATCCTTTTGTGTATGCCACAGCCAAAGAAATAGTAGAAAAAATTGATAATGGTGAAACATTTATTGTTTATTTTGGTTTTAAAAGTTGTCCTTGGTGTCGAAGCATGCTTGAGACATTAATTAAAGTAGCTAAAGATGAAAAAATAAGTAAAGTTTACTATGTAGATGTTCTTAATTTAAGAGATTCTTATACTCTTGATGGAAATAAACCAGTAAAAAGTAAAGAGGGAAGTGCTGGCTATGATGAACTTCTTGATCGTTTAGATAGTGTTTTAAGTGATTATACTTTGACAAATGAAAAAGGTAAAACAATTAAAGTTGGTGAAAAAAGAATATATGCTCCAAATGTTGTAAGTGTTGTCTCTGGTAACCCAGAAAAATTAACAACAGGTTTAAGTGATGCAGAAACTGATAGCTATATGGAACTTACAGATGAAATGAAAGATGAAATGTATGAAAAGATAAAATGTGTCTTTGATTGCATAGCTAAAAAGGTTTGTACTCAAGGTTGTTAATTATAGGAGAACAAATGAAAATGCGAAAATTATTACTTATAATTGCTATATTTTTTAGTGCATTATTATTAACTGGTTGTGGAAATAAAGAATTTAAAACTGGGGTAATTGAGGGTTATAATTATGAAGAAGTTAGTGAAGTAACTAATTATGTTAAAATAGTAACTAATAAGGATAAAGTTATTTTAATTGAATTATATCCTGAAGAGGCTCCGATAACTGTTAGTCATTTTCAAGATTTAGTTAAAGAAAAGTTTTATGATAATAAAATTTTTCATCGTGTAATTGATGGCTTTGTTATTCAAACTGGATTACCAGAAGGAAATAATTATACAAGTTATGGTGATACAATTAAAGGAGAATTTAAGAATAATGGTGTTGAGAATAATTTGAAACATGAAGAAGGAGTTTTATCAATGGCAAGATCTTCTAATGATATGGATTCAGCAAGTAGTCAATTCTTTATTTGTGTCAATAATAATGAAAATTTAAGTTATTTAGATGGTGATTATGCAGCATTTGGTAAAGTTATTGCGGGTTATGATGCAATTTTAGAAATATCAAAAGTCGAAACAGATAGTAATGATAAACCTTTGACTCCTCAAAAAATAGTATCTGTAAGATTTGTAAAAGTGACAGCTAAAGATAATTAAAATTAGTAAATTAGGTGGTAAAAATGGAAAAGAATAATAAAATAATTTTAATTGCAATTATTATTTTAACAGTTCTTGTGTTAATATTATGTGGATATTCCTTAATTAATAAAAAAAATAATTTAACTGATGCTCAAAAATTTAGAAATGAATACATGGAACTTAATGATCAAGTTAATAGCGATAATGTAGAATATCCTATGGTCAATATTAGTGAAGATAATACAGTAATTTACGCTAATGAAAAAAAAGTTATTGAAATTTTGGAAAAAGGAAGTGGAGTAATTTACTTTGGATTTAATAGTTGTCCTTGGTGTCGAACTTTAGTAAATCCTCTTATAGATGTAGCTAAAGAAATGAATGAGAATATATATTACTTAGATATAAAAGATATTAGATCAATGTTTGAAATAGTAGATGGTGATATAGAAAATATTAAAAAAGGATCTGAAGGGTATTATAAAATACTATCTTTGTTAGATGAATATCTAGATGAATACTATTTGACAGATGAAAATTATACAGATTATGATACTTTAGAAAAAAGAATTTATGCTCCAACTTTAATTGCTGTAAAAGATGGTTTAGTAACAGATATGCATGTTGGAACAATTGACTCACAAGAAAGTGGCTATGATAAATTAGAAGCAGGACAATTAAAAGAATTAAAACAAATAATTAAAGACTTAATAAATAGTAAAAATTAAAATTGCTAAGTTAGATATTTATTTGATATAATAAAAAAGAAATAATAAGGGTGAATTTATATGGCAAAGAGAAAATCTAAAATTGAATTAGAAAATATTGAATTAAAACCCCAAACTATTGGATATACTTATAAAAAGAAGAGCAATTTAGGAAGAGTTATTTTTATCTTTTTTTGTTTTTCTATAGCGATATTTTATATAAATGATATAAGTGTTTATATTAATGGACTAATTGGTAAAAAAACTTCGGAGACTATATCTGGTAATACTGTTGGTAATAAAGAAGAACCTAATAATCAAGATGGTTCTAAAAAAATTACTTATAATGTATTTAGTAATAATTTGGTTTTATCAGAAAGTGGATTAGTTATTGATAATTTTAATTATGATAATAATACTTTAACATTTGATGCAAGTAACAATAGTGGTAATACTATTGATTTAACCAACAGAAAATTTTATGTAGAAATATATACTGAAAGTAAAATGCTAATCCAAAGAATGAAAGTGGATTTTGATAGTATTAATGCAAATTCTAAAGTAAGTTTTTCTTTTAATGTCAATGATGCTTTTTATTATATTGTTTTAATAGAAAAGACAATTGATGATTATCCACTGCCAGCATATAAAGAAAATGAAGCTGGTTTTGTAGTTATTAATTGTACTAAAAATATAGAAAATTTAACATATACATTTGATGGTGATAAATTAGCTACAGTCAAACACACTATTTCCGATAGTAATGTTAGTGATAGTAATTATTCTATTAGATATTTAGCATCTCAAAACAAAGCAAGTAGTTATAATACTTTAACGGGTGTTAGTGCAACATTTAATGGTACTTTAAATGGTTATTCTTATGTTGTTACTATAGATTTAACAAAAGCTGATATGACTAAGTTAAATGAAAAATATTATTTTGATAATACGGCGACACCAAGAATAGTCGATTTTGAAATTCAAACATATGGCTTTGTATGTAGTTAATGGGATGTTTTTATGAATATACAATTAAGTGATTTTGAAGGTCCATTTGATTTATTATTACATTTAGTAAGAGTTTCGAAAATGGATATTTATAATATTAATATTGTGGAGATAATAGATCAATATTTGAAATTTATTGAAAAGAATAAAGATGATATTGATACTAATAGTGAATATTTAGTGATGGCTTCTGAGTTAATTCATTTAAAAAGCAAAATGCTTATTAATAAAAATGAAGAAGATGATGATGAAGAGAATGAATTTAATATTAAAAATGAAGAAGATTTAAAAAATAAATTAATCGAGTATGAAAAATATAAAAATATGACAGAAACTTTTAGAGAACTTTCTTTAAATAGATCTAATTATTACACTAAAATACCAGAAAATTTAGGGGATTATTTAGATGATAATAAAGTTATTAATAGCAATGTATCGTTAGATGAACTTTTGCAAGCTTTTTTAGACATGCAAAAAAGAATTAACTTTGCAAAGCCAATAACAACAAAAGTAACTCGTAAAGAATATAGTGTAAAAGAAAAAATAAGTGAAATAAGAAATTTATTAAAAGAAAAGAAAGTTTTAGAATTTACTGAATTGTTTGATATTTTAACAAAAGAAAATATTGTTATTACTTTTTTGTCTTTACTTGATATGAGTAAAAATAAAGAAATAAATTTAAAACAAGATAAATTATTTAGTACAATTATAATAGAAAGAGTTGAAGGTTAATGAATTTAGTAGGAGTTTTGGAAGGATTACTTTTTGTTATGGGTGATGAAGGGGTTAGTTTAGAAGATATTTGTAAAACTTTAGAAGTAAACGAAGAAAAAGCTAAAGAATTATTAACTATATTAAAAAAAGAATATGAGAATGAAGCTCGAGGTTTAAAAATCAGCTTTTTGGGTAATGCTTTTAAACTAACAACTAAAAAAGAACATAAAGAGTACTTTCAAAAATTAATTGAACAAAAAGAGGAAATTTTATCTCAAGCTCAATTAGAAGTTTTAGCGATAATTGCATATAATGAACCTATTACAAGAATTGAAATAGATGAAATGCGAGGAATAAGTAGTTCTTATGTAATTAAAAAACTTTTAAGTAAAGATTTAATAAAAGTGGTTGGTAAAAGTAATTTACCAGGTAAACCTAATTTATATAGAACGACAAGTGCATTTTTAGATTGTTTTGGACTTGCTTCTTTAAATGATTTACCAGATTTAATAATTGATAAAGATAGTAAAGAGGAAGAAGATTTATTTCCTCATAAAGAAATAGATGAAAATATTTAGTAAATTATATTATTTTATGATATAATTTATTTGTACTTGCTCATATGGCGAAATTGGTAGACGCGATAGACTCAAAATCTATTTTCCTTTGGAAGTCTCGGTTCAAGTCCGAGTATGAGCACCATTTAATTTAGGCAAATATATTATTTCTAATAAAAAGATAATTCATAATATATAAAGAAAGGAAAATATATTATGAATAGATATAGAGTTGTAAATTACCCTAATAATTATCCTATAACTCCTTTAAATAATGATCGTTATTTTTTATTACCCTTTTTAGGAGGAGCTTTAGTTGGGGGAGCAGCAGTGGGTTTAACAAGACCTAGGCCAATATATAATGTGGCTCCTAATCAAGGAATGCCGGGATTTAACCCTAATCTTCCTTATGGTAATTATAGCTATAGTTATTATTATCCTACTTATTATCCAAGACCATATTAAAAGCTTCAAAATTTTAAATTTGAAGCTTTTTTTGACTCGTTAATTCCGCTATTACAATTAATTGTTTATTTTTATGATAGCTACAAGTAGTTAGAACAATTATTTTTCCATATTCTTTATTAAAACTTATTTGGCCATTTTTATCTTCTTCATAAATATCTCTTACTATATAATTATATAATTCATCTTGATAATAAAGATTAATTAAGTCACCAACTTTTAATTTATGAAGATTTTTAAAATAGGCTTTTTTGCCATTACCAGAATGAGAAGCTATGGCTAAAACACTATTATCTTCGTTAGGCATAACTGAATTTTTTAATACTTCGATATTTTTATTAACTTTATTATTTTTATTATTAATTTCATAAAATCCCTTTTGCAGTTTAATTTTAGGAATTTCTAATATTCCTAAATAATTATTCTGGTTTTGCTTAGTAATGGTTTTAATATTTGAATTAAAATAATTTTGAACTAATCTTTTTTCATGAAGTAAATTAAGATAATTATATAAATTATATATCAAGTAAAGATTTACTAAAATTAAGATAAATATTTTAATTTTCTTTTTTGGTTTCATAATAATATATACCTAAAGAAATAATTAATAATAAACTAAAAATAATATTGATAAAATTATAATCGCTTGTATCGGGAACATTAAAATTAAATTCTTTATTTTTAACGGGTTCATCAATCATTTCTAAACTAATTTCTTCAGCATTTTGGGTAATTTCAAAGTATAATTTAGTATTATTTAAAAGATATCCATCTGGGGCCATAGTTTCTATTAAAAAGTATTTACCTATAAATAAATCTTGTAAATTAATGTTTCCTAATTCATCAGTAAAACCTTCATAAACTAAAATGGCATCTTCTTCATTATCTTTATAACTATATATAGCTATTTGGGCATTAATTACTGGATTATTATCATTATTCTTTTTATGAAAATTAAGTATTCCTTTTTCTAATGAATTATTGATATTAATATTTACTGATACTATTTCTGTATATTGATCTTGATAAGTTAAAGAGATATCGTATTTTTCATTACTTAAAACATAGCCATTTAATGTTTCTTTTTCGATTAAATAATAATTTCCTAAATATAAATTATCTATTTTAAATGAACCATTAAAAGTTTTAAATGTATCTATTAAATCATCTTTATGGTAAATTAATGTACCATCACCACTAAAAATATCATCACTAGCATATAATTCAAAAATAACATTATCTAAAGGTACTTTTTCATAATAATAACTATTATTTTCGATTATTAATTTATCACCTGTTTTATTAACAACAATTTCTCCTTTTACTTCAGTATTGGCAAAGTAAACTTCTAAGATACTACCTAACTCATCATCAACTTCTAAGCCAACATTTTTACTTATTTCAAATTGAAGGGGTTCTTTATTCCAAAGATAACCATCAATCTTTTGATCTAGTTCGATAAGTTCATATCTTCCTCCTAAAAGTTCATATGGAGTATATAAAATACCATCGCTATTAGTTTCAAAAACACAAATATTTTGAACATTAGGGTAGGTTGTTTGTTGACAAACAAATTCATTAGTAAGTAAGTTTTTAATCTTAAATTTAATCCCCGCTAAAGGAATAATGTTTTTAGTTTCTTTATCAATTTTATTTATTTTAAGACGGGCTTTAATTGGTTCGTTATTGATTACTTTTTCAATATCACTAGAACTTATATTAATCGTAAAACAAGGGGATAGGTTAGTATATTCACTTCCTTTAATTTGACAAACACGATATACACCGTAAGGAAGAGTAATTCTTGCTTTACCTTCTTGATTAGTAATAATTTTTCCCATAAAACTATTATTTCTTTTTAAATAAATATTAAATTCGGCATTAGGTTCAGTTTCTATAATTCCACTTTTACCATCGCCAGCAGTTTTTAATAACCTAAATTCATGTTTAATAACATTTTCTTTAGAACTTATTGTTAATGTTTCATGATGATTTTCTATAAAAAGAGAATATTCATTTTTATCTAATTTATATCCAAGACTAGGTGTAATTTCTCTTATTTTATAATGTCCATAGGGGATTAGTTCTGATTTAGCATAACCATCTTTATCAGTTATTAATTTAGTTATTAAATTATCTTGATAGTCATATATCCCATAAACAGCTCCTTCTAAAGTAGCATCTCCTTGTGGGTTTTTACCAGTTTCTGAATCTATTTTGTATATTTCAATATAGCCTTTAATAACCTCTTCTAAAGAATTAATAGTAATCGTTTCCTGATCATTTTTAATAAAAATCTGATATTCTTTATTGTCTATTAAATATCCTTTACTTGGGGTAATTTCTTTAATCGTGTAGTGACCATATGGAAGCTTCTTTGATTTAGCATAACCAGATTCATCAGTAATAAGTTCATCTACCTTATTTCCATTTTTATCATAAATACCATAAACTGCCTCTTTTAAAGTTGCTTCACCTTGCGGAATATTTTGATCATTATCTAAATCATACTTATATAATTCAATATATCCTTTTTTAACCTTTTCTTTAGATGTAACATTTAATACTTCATTATTAGAATTAATAGAAACTTGATATTCCTCCTCGTCTTTTAAATATCCTGTACTAGGAGTAATCTCTTTAACAGTATAATTACCAAAAGGTAATTCTTCCGACTTAGCATAACCATTATTATCGGTTGTAAGGGTAGCTACAACATTACCTTCTTCATCATAAATTTCGTAAACAGCATTTTCTAGGGATGCTTCACCTTGGGGAATATTATTATTGGTATCCATATCTACTTTATGAATTTCAATAGTTCCTTTGACAACATTATTTTGAATGGTATATTTTACTTTGGGATTATTGGAATCAATTTTGAAATTATATTGTTGGTCACTCATTTGATATCCTTTTGGTGTTTCAATCTCTTTCATTGTATATTCTCCATATGTTAAACTATCACAAATCCCATAGCCGCTAGAATCCGTAGTAATTTGACATACTTCTTCTTCAAGAGAGTTATAGATACCAAAAACAACATTTTCAACTGGTTCACCATTATTATCAGTTTTTGTAACTTCAACTTTTCCATAAATAGCATTTAAGAACATATTTACATAAACATTAATATAATTGATGCCAAAGTAAGCTTGTTTTTGACTTTCACCAGAAACAAAAAATTTAGTTTTTTTATCCGTGTAGAGATTTCTAATTAAGTTAAAAGTCAGAGAATATGGTTTATCAAACTTAATATATAGTGTATTTTCATCAATTCGAGCTTGGGTTTTTCCTTGAAAAAAGATGGAATAATATGGTAAAACATTATTTTTATCAACGAAAGCATATTCTTCGCCAACAATTAAAGTTTTCCATATTCCATTAAATGAAGGTTTAACTTTATGTTTAGATATTAAATCATTTATTTCATTTCTTTCTTTAGCTAAACTAATAAATTTACCGCCACCACTAATCTCTGTCCAAATTTCATTTTGTTGGCCACCAATTTCTTCCCATATCATTAGTTGAGTAGCCATTCGATAATTTAGAGTTTGATGGCCGGGATAATCATAACCATAATAGGCAATTAAACTTAGTTTATTGGTTAATTCTTCGCTAAGTGGTGAAAAACTTTGTTGGACATAATCAGCCCCTTCCGTAATATAAACCCCTGGTTCAATACAATATGTAGTATCG
>CANQZQ010000045.1 GCA_947628375.1 uncultured Bacilli bacterium | reverse complement strand
TATTAGTACTATTATACCAAAAAAAGAATTCCGTTAGGAATTCATAGAATGAAAAATTTATTTTTCATTTTTCTTGTTAATAATATCAGAACGATAAGGAGAAATAAAATTATAGCAATGAGCTTTAGAACTTTTATAACAAAAGTCTTGGTTTTCATCTTTATCAAACCTCCTCTCTATAAGAGATTTGGTAGACACTCAACAACTAATATTCCCTATGAAAATTATATCGAACAATTGTTATTTATACAATAGAATTTGATACTAAATTTATGACAATTTAGAAAGATAAATGGTATGTGCTAAAGCCAAGAGATGTAATGAATAATCCAGAAAAATATAAATCTGAATATGACAGAATAATGAATTCTGACATATCATATCCAATCGATGTTATGGCAAATAAAGAGCGGTTAGTAATTTTAGACGGTTTACATAGATTAGTAAAATATAAAATATTAGGATATGATAAAATTAAAGTTAGAATTATACCTGGAAGTGAAATACCTAACATAAACATTTCTAAATAATTTTATTAAAACAAAAAATCCTGCAAAACGATTTTTATATCTTTTTGTAGCTATTCTATTGTCTATTTAATAAAGTAACATTATCATTTTTATCTAAAGAAAGTAAGGCTACATTATTAAGAGAAACATTATTACTTTTTAAATATTTAGTAACCCATGCTTTAGACTTTTTAGCTTTTTTGAGTTCATCTTCATTAATATTGCCATCAACAATAATTAAATGCGTTAACGTTTGTTTTTTACTATTTTTTTGAATATTATTTTTTAAATCATTACTCGTAAGGGGTTGAGAACTTCCTTTTAGAAGAATTGATATATCACCGGATGGCTCTAAAATAGCAGAATCAAGATCGTTAACATCAAAACATCCTTTTAAACGGCATCCTTCTAAAACTTTTGTAACACTTAATTTGGCTTTTTCTAAATTTTGATAATTAAAATTATTATTTTCAAATAATATTAAAGGTTCACCATCCATTATTTCTTCTACTGTATGGCTATGATAAGAAAGAAGAGAAGTAACATAACCAATAATAGCAAATACGACTAGCGCAATAATACCATCATATATTGGGGTATCTAAACTAATTATAGAATCAGCAGCGATTGAACCAAGGGTAATACTTAAAACATAATCATATAAAGTTAAATTTTTTATTTGTTTTTTACCGAGTAATTTGACTATTAAAAATAATACTATAAACATAACAATAGCTCTAATAACAATTTCCATCTAATCACCTAAAATTAATATAGACAAACTTTGAAAAAATATAACATTTAATTTATTAATAAATTATGATAAAATAACTCTAAGAGGTGGATTATGAGAGAATTAAAATTAAAAAAATGTTTAAGCTGTGGAGCTTTAGTCAAAGTAATTGATGACTGTCATTGTAAATGCGGTATCATGTGTTGCGATGATAAAATGGAAGAGGTCATTCCTAATTCAGTTGATGCCTCATTTGAAAAACATATGCCTCTATATAACGTTAGTGATGATGCGACATATGTAAGAGTAAATCATGTTATGGAGCCTGAACATTATATTGAATGGATTGCTTTTGTTAATGATGAAGTTGAAGAAATACATTATTTTAAACCAGGTGATGTAGCAGAAGTTACCTTTAATTATGATAAAGGTACTTTATATGCTTATTGTAATAACCATGGCTTGTGGAAAACTGAAATAAAATAAGGTGTTATATGGGTAAAGTATATACTAAAGCTTTAGAATTTGAAAGAAAATTTCCAGGTGCATTATTTTGGCGACTTAAAAGTCATGCTAAAGTTGTAGAAAATTACTTAGATAGTGATGAAGAAGTATTACTGGCATTTGGCTGTCAAAAAAATGAACGATTCATAGAAATATTTAATTCATTTGTTTTCTGCCTTACTAATAAAAGAATCTTAATGGGTAGAAAAAGATTGGTTTGGGGTAGCTTTATGTATTCTGTGACACCAGATTTATATAATGATATGCAAATTTATCGTGGCCTTATCTGGGGTAAAATAACTATTGATACAGTCAAAGAAAAAATAGTTCTCACCAATTTATCTAAAACTGGTTTAGATGAAATAGAAACAATAATTTCTAATTTTATGATGGACGCTAAAAAGCAATATAAAAAAATAGATAAATAACACAAATAAAAATTAAACATACCTTATATTAGAGGTGTGTTTTAAAATGTTTGAAAGTTATCGATTAGTAGAAGGGGAAACCCTAGATTCAGTTGCTAAAAAATTTAATACTAGTATAAAAGTATTACAAGATTTAAATAATTTATATTATTTAGATGATATTAGGGAAAATATGGAATTAATTGTTCCATCCAATAGTAAAGATTACTTTAACTATTACGTAGTTGAAAAGGGAGATAGCTTATATGGTATTGCTAGGAAATATAATATAAATCCGGAACTTTTAGCTAGTTTAAATGGTCTAAATATGGATGATTATATTTATCCTAATCAACAAATATTAATTCCTAAAAATGGTTATTCGTATTATATTACCGCAGAAGGGGATACTATTGATGAAGTAATTAAAGTTTTTAATACTGATATGAATAAATTTTTAAAAGAAAATCCTACAATCTATTTAATGGAAGGTCAATTACTTGTTAATAAGAAATAAGCTTTAATTTACATTTGTTATGGTTTTTGCTAAAATTATACTAGGAGAAAAATAGTTATGATATTAAAGAAACCTTATGCCTTTTTAATTAAACATTTTCGATTAATTAATTTAATACTTACGGTTTTATCAAGCTTTATAATGTATAAAACTTATCATATATTTAGGTTTTTTAATGAATATGTAAAAAATGATTATCTTGGTAGTTTTTATAAAGGTTTTTATCAAAACTATATTTCTTTTTTTCTTATTTTAGCTTTAATTTTAACTCTTGTAGGTATTTTTTTAATTCTTTTATTATTTATATATAAAAAGAAGCCATTAAAAATATACGCTTCAAGTATGATTTATTATATTCTTTTATTTATCGTTTTTATTTTTGTTAAAAATACAATGATAAATATGGAAACGAACGTTATTACTGTTGAATATTCCAGGATTATTAGAGATGTTATGATTATTTCTCTTATTCCTCAGTTAAGTCTCATTATTTCTTTTTTAATTCGAGGTCTTGGTTTTAATATTCATAAATTTAATTTTGAAAAAGACCTAAAAGATCTAGAAATTAGCAATGAAGATAATGAAGAAGTCGAAATTACTATTAAAAATGATGGTACTAAAGTTAAACGAACAATCAGAAGATTTTTTCGAGAATTTAGTTATTATATTAAAGAAAATAAAATAATGTTTGTTTTAATCACTGTATCTCTTATTTTAATAATTGGTTTTATTATATATAAAAATTTACCTCAAAATTACGATGCTAGTTATAAAGAAGGAGAACTTTTTAATGTAATGGGTATTAATTACAATTTAGAAGATAGTATGCTCACTAATATGGACTATAATGGTAATGTTATTGCTAAAGATTATTATTTTTTAGTTATTAGATTAACAATAGAAAATAATACTAATAGTAATTATAAATTTGATTATAAAAAGTTTAAGCTAGAGATAGGAGATAAAGATATTTTACCAACTCAAGATTTGGGAATTAATTTTATTGATTTTTCCCCAAGTTATCAAAATGATTTTATAAAAATTGGTGAGAATGAAACATTCTCTTTAGTATTTAAAGTTGATAAAGATGATTTAAAAACAAAATATCGTTTAAAAGTAGATAATGGCTATATTAATACCTCATCAAAATCGAAGAGTAGATTTATATACGTTACTTTAAGGCCAGAAATTGTTGATGATATTGAAACAGTAGAAAAAGTAAATGTTGAAGAATATTTAGATTTTTCTGATTCTAATTTAGGCAATACTTCTTTAAAGTTTACTGACTTAATTACTACTAAAAAATATACTTATACCTATGAATCTTGTTTTAGTAATGGCTGTGAAAGATTTGATGATCAAGTGGCAGTTAAAACAGCTCAAAATTCTTGGCTTTTTGTATTAGGCTTTGATTATTCTTTAGATGAGAATGCTCCCTTTGCTAAAACAAGTAAAACCGTTGCAGGTTTAGTCGCTAGATTCGCAAGAATATATTATCTAAAAGATAGTAAAATGATTTATAGTACAATTAATAATCGAACCCCGGTTAATTTAACTGATCGCGTCATATTAGAAGTTACCAATAATATTTCTTCTTCTAAAGAAGTTTATATTTCTTTAATTATTCGTAATAAAGAATATTTAGTCAGAGTTAAATAATTCAAAATAATTCTCTATTTCTTTTAAAGCTTTTTTATCTTTAAGTAACATCTTATAATAATTAACAATAATTTTATTATACATATTTCTTTTAACTAGAAAACAATCTAATTTAAATATTTGATAAAGAGTACACATGCGATTGTACTTTTTTTCAATTGGTTTAATTATTTTGACATAATAAGCATAAGTACTTTTCATATTTTTTGCTCCTTTATATAAATATTATAACATAAACAGGACATAATAGTTACCGGACATTATAAATTTATAATGTGAAAATATAAATGGTGGTATATATGACAAGTTTTAAAAGAGATTTTAAATTTAACAATAATATTAAAGAGAATATTTCCAAAAATATTAAAAAGTATCGTTTACTAAGTGGTATTACGCAAGAACAACTAGCACTTGATGTAGGAAAGTCATATGATTTTATTAGAAGATTAGAATTTAAAAAAGGAGAGATTGGCTGTTCAATAGATACATTATATAAAATATCTGTTGTTTTAAATACAAGAATTGATAAATTTTTTGAATAAATATTGGTATACTAATTAATGGTGATAGATAGTGGAAGAAAAATATATTAATTTATTATTAAAAAGATGTTTAAAAGTTAATAAGAAAACACCTTTATTAATTAGTTATAATTCTATCAATAGAGTATTTGTTAATAAGATTGTTAGAATTGCTAAAAAAATGGGTTTAAATGATATATATTTAGATGAAAAAAATCAACAAGAAATCCATAATATTTTAATTAATTCTAGTATTAAAGATATAAAAAATAATCCTTTATTTAATAATAAAGTATGGGATGAGTATGCTAAAAAAGATGGCGCTTTTCTAATGCTTGAAAGTGAAATACCTTCCTTAATGGATGATGTACCTAGTAAAAAATTAGCAGTATCTTCTCTAGCTAAGACTTTATCTAAGCCTCTTTATAAAAAAAGACAATTAAATAATGAAATTGCTTGGTGTATAGCAATTGTCCCCAATGAAATATGGGCAAGAGAACTATTTAAAGATAGTAATGATCCATTAAAAGAATTTTGGAATACTTTAGCTAATATTTGCATGTTAAATGATAGTGATCCCGCTAAAAGCTGGGACAATTTTTTAAATAAACAAAGAAAAATGCAAGATAAATTGAATAGTTTAAAAATTACTAAACTATATTATAAAAATTCTTTAGGGACTAATTTTTCAGTTACTTTGCCAGAAAATCATTTGTGGGAAAGTGGTGCCAGTGGTAAATGGATTGTTAATATGCCTAGTTATGAAATATTTACAACCCCCAATTATCATGAAACAGAAGGTGTAGTATATGCTTCTAAAATGCTTAATTATGCTGGTAAAGAAATAAGTGATTTTAATATTACCTTTAAAGGGGGAAAAGCAGTTAAATGGAGTGCAAAAAAAGGTCAAGATATTTTAGGGGAAATTATTAATGGCGATAAATTATCATCATACTTAGGGGAAGTAGCATTAGTTAATTATGACTCTCCTATATCTAAAACTAATAAAGTTTTTAAAACAACTTTATTAGATGAAAATGCTTCTTGTCATATAGCTCTTGGCAGTGGCTTTTTGGAATGTTTAAAAGATAGTCATAAATTAGATAAAAAGACTTTAGATAAAATTGGTATTAATAGTTCTAAAAACCATGTTGATTTTATGATTGGTACTAAAGATTTACTAGTGGAAGCTGATACTAAAGATGGTAAAATTACGATAATGAAAAATGGTAATATAGTTATATAAAACTAATTATAAAAATATAATTTATTAGCTACCTTAATTGACAAAAAATAAAGAGTAGTGTATTATAATAATTGTTGATTTACATCAATAATTATTGGAGCCGTAGCCAAGTGGTAAGGCCCCGGTCTGCAACACCGTCATCGCCGGTTCAAATCCGGCCGGCTCCTCCAAATAAAAATAACCCAGCTTTTGGATGTATAAATATATTTCATCTTTATCAAAGATGATTTTTTATTATAAAAAGTAAAACCATTCTTGATAAATGACTAATTAATTGCTAGAATAAAGTTAGAATGTTTTTGCAGATATAGTTTAATGGCAGAACATAAGCTTCCCAAGCTTAGAGTACGAGTTCGATTCTCGCTATCTGCTCCAATATGATAGATAACTCGAACTATTTTATTTCGAGAGTAATAAATGCTAACAGAAATGTTAGTTTTTTTGTTATTTAAAAAAGATAAGTATTTAAAATATCACAATAGAAACTAAAAAATTTTAAAAAGAAAATAAAAGGCTTTATAATTTTATTATAAACATATTTCAAATTCTAAAAAATTAATCTATAGATTATATTTTAAAAAAAACACCTAACCGTAAAAAAAAGCAAAAAAAATTTTTTTACGGTTACAACCGTAAAAATTGACAAATTTATAAAAACTCCTAGGGTTAATTATTTTGCCATGTATAAGAAATACATTTATAAACATTTAATTGGAAAACAATTAATAAATAATAATTAGGACTTGTTAGTCAACTTGCTTTTTAGTATTATACATGATATCCTTTTAAAAAAGGAGTGGTATTATGAATAATGATATTCAATTAATACCTTATACAGATGAAGATTATGAATTTGTATATGAAGTAAAGAAAAAAAGCTAAATTCTTTCCCAGAAAAATTATTTTATAAAGATCAAAAAAAAGAAATTTTACAATTTTTAAAAGATTATCCAGCCGAATATTATGCTATTAGAAGCAAAGAATTTGTTGGGTGTAAAAAAAATAATTTTAAGGTTTTAAAAAAAGATATATTAAAAGAAGTTAGCAATTTTAATTTATTTACTATTAATGTAAGTTCATATAATTATACTAAATCTTTAGTATTGATTGGTGATATTATGATTAGTAAAAATAACGATGTTTGGTTTATTGGATCTACTAATCCTAACTTTACTGGAAAAATGGCAGAACAATTTCCTGACTTCAATATCTCAACTAATATTTTTGATAAAAAACTAAATTATATTCCAAAATTTGATTTAATCTATAAATATATTGTAGAGCATGACTTAATAGATATAATAGTAGAATTTGCAATATATGATTGTCCTGTTGGTATTTATAATGAGCCAATTATTATTTTTGAAATAAGAACTGAATTTTAAATGAGCAAGAAACTTCTCTTTTTGCATGAAATGAATCTTCTAATAAGTATAATGCTTATTAATTACAATCTTAACTCTTTTCGCTAGATATAATGGAAGAATATACACATACATTTTCTCTTTCACCATTTTTATTAATTACTCTTGATTTTAATGTGCATTCATAGGTCATACCAGCTTTACTCATTACTTTACCACTTGCTATATTAGAAGCAAAATGTTGGGCATAAACTACATAAAATCCTTCTTCATGTAAATATTTAATAACTTCTTTTAATGCTTCAGTAGCATATCCCTTACCCCAAAATTTTGAACCATAACAATATCCTACTTCTGCCGTCATAAATTGAATATTTTTAGATATAACATCAATCATTCCAATAACTTCATTTGTAGATTTTAAAACTACTAACCATCTATAACAATACTCATTTTCATAATCGTTTACCCAATAATTGGTTAACTTTTTTGTTTCTAATGGATTTTTATGAACATTCCATGTCACATATTTACTAACATTAAAATCATTTGTCCAAGTATTAAATATATCTTCATAATCATCAAGTATAATTTTCCTTAATACAAGTCTTTCTGTTTCTAAATTAACAGTACCTTTATTCATAACTATTTTCCTTTCTTTTAAATTTAATTTTTCTTCTACTTAATATTCTAATATATCTTATATATTTTTTAAATATTTATTTTCAAATTAGCTTTAAACCAATATTGTAATACATTTAAATTAAATCATTATTAACATTTTAATTTTTATATCTAGCTGGTATTAAAGTCTTTTTAATATCATTTAAAATTTCAAAATATTTGTTACTTTTTTTAACATAATAAATCCCCCTATAAGATTTTCGCTAATATTATTATATTATAAGTTATTTTAAATTCATATGTAGCTTTAATAAAAATAAAAACAAAAAAGAAAATTTATGTTACAATATAAATTAATATTTGGAGGTATCAATATGTCTAAAATTAGTAATGTTCTTACAATGCTTGAATATTTAAGTAGTGGAAGAAAATATAGTATTAAAGAATTATCAGAAAAATTAGAAGTATCTCCTCGAATGATTCGAATCTATAAAGATGAATTAGAAAAAGCAGGAATATATATAGAAGCTATTAAAGGACCATATGGAGGCTATGTATTAAATCAAAATATTAATGTTCCCAAAAGATTTATTACTCCAAATACTATTAATGTTAATAATAAAGAATTTTTCAACTTAATAAATCGCGCTATAAAAGAAAAAAGAAAATGCTTTATTGAATATTATTCTAAAGATAAAAAAAGCATATCTAAAAGAACTATTCACCCATATGATTTAATTCTTTTAGGTAATGAATGGGGAGTTGCTGCTTATTGTGAATTTAAAGAAGAAATTAGGCATTTTTATATTAATCGAATTAAAACAATAGAAATTCTAGAAAATTTTTATAACTGACATAAATACTTCCTCTTTTTTTGATATTATTAATTTAGAAATGAGGGTTTTATTTATGAAACATACACAAACAGAAACAACTGCAATTAATTTTGCTAAATTAGAGGAAAGATTATTACAAATAAATGATCCAAAATGGCTTACATATCTTACTTTTAAAAGGTTTAGAGAAGGGGCAAATTTAATTGTCGCAACGGGTGGTTCTAAAGCTTGTGCATACTATCTTAAAATGTATTTAGAATCAAAAGGAGATTTATGTGAAGTTATTGAACCAAGGGATTATTTTTATAAAAAAAATATTAATCAATTTAAAAATTTAATTGTCATTTCAAATAGTGGTAAATCAAATGGGATAATGGAAATACTTAAGCATTATCATGATAATTTTTATGGTGAACGTTACATAATTAGTAGTGAGTATGTAATGCAAAGAGAAGACTACTATTTATGTGGTAATAGCGAGTTACCAACACTTAATAATATTAATTGGAGTAATGGCTATATAGATCGGGAAAAAAGTTTTATTTCCCTTATTCCTACTCTAGCCCCAATGTTAATGATTTTAGATTTAAGTGTATTAAGAGAAAAACAAGAATCAGAATTATCAAATGATGATTTAGTAAAGATAAATAGCAAAATAAAAGAACTATTAGAAAAAAGTAAAGAG
Source organism: uncultured Bacilli bacterium (assembly GCA_947628375.1). Classification (GTDB taxonomy): domain Bacteria; phylum Bacillota_I; class Bacilli_A; order RF39; family UBA660; genus SIG200. Next base: position 652 of record CANQZQ010000045.1, on the reverse strand, counting down.
CGCATCAAAAACCTTAAATTTAATTTTAAAGATACCAATCTAATTCAAATTTTATCTGGATATGATACACATTGTTCATCTTCTATTTTAGAATCTAATATGATAGAGACAGGAACTTCAAGTGTTGTTGTTCATGATAAAGGGTCTTTCTGTCACGGAAGAAGCAACTTAATATTTCAAAATCCAGAAAGCCCAATAATTTATTTAGCTCATCAAATGAAAGGTTTAGATAATGAATTATTACCAATTCTTGAAAAAGAATATCCTAATATTTTCTTATTCCATACATTAGATGAAGATTTTAGTATTTTTTGGAAAGAATATTATTTAGCTTTACAAATGTATTATTTATCTAAAAAAATAGCGGAAGATAAAGGTATTGATCTTACAATGCCTAATTACAATCCAAAAGTAATAAAAAAATTATATAGATATAGAGGAGAAATGTAATATGGAAAATTTAACGTACATAACTGGAAATTATGGTAAATATGTTTCTGTGAAAGAAAAGTTTGAAAATGCTGGAATCACAATTGATTATTTTAAATGTGACTTAGAAGAACCAAATATTAACAATATAGAATTTATATCAAAAGAAAAAGCTAGACAAGCTTTTGAAATACTCAGAACACCTGTATTTGTTGCTGATTCT
>CANQZQ010000044.1 GCA_947628375.1 uncultured Bacilli bacterium | reverse complement strand
CTTAAAACAATATTACCAAATAATAAAGATTTAGTAGTAAGAGATGATATTAATTATATACTTAAAGATTTAGCAAGAGTAGAAAAGAATATAGAAGAATATACATATAGACATAATGATGAGATAACAGAAGAGAGTAAAAATGAAGAAATAAATAGGATATTAGAAATCCCTTTTGATATAGAACATAAAGATGAATTATTAAAGAAAATAGAAGAGATAGAAAGAAAATACCGCGCCTTTTATGAATATCGAGAATCTATAGAATATGGAAATATAGTTATAGATGAAAGTGATTTAACAAATATTTATAATTTAAAGTTTGGTGCTCTAACCATAAGTAAAGATAGAATAATTGAACCATTTGTAAATGATGAAACAGATAAAATAGAAATAGAATATTATAAAAATATCATATTCAGTATGGTTCAAAACATAATACTAGGAAGAAATGAATATTTTAATGAATTATTTAAAGGTGATTTAGAAGAGGCTGTTTCTTTATTAATTGATGGATTAAAATATGGTAATAATGAAATAAATTATGAAGAAATATTAAAAAATAAATATTTATTAAATTTATTATTAACTGTTGATCAAGAAACAAACTTATATACTTTTTATGAAAATTATAAAGTTAAAGCAAAAATTAATAATCCAATAGCGGATTTTGCTAATACTTTCAGTTTAACAGACACTATTCCTATTAAAACTTTTTTCTTCTTTAAAGATTTTTTGGCATTAGATTTTTTATATGATAAATTTATAAAATTTGAAGATATGAATAAAATAATAAATTTATTCAATGATTTTTACGAATCATATCTTACAAAAATAAAAACAGATAATGATAAATATTATTTGCCAGAAGGTATTAAAGAAATCAATAAAATTAATAAATCTAAGGATGAAAGTATTAATAAATTATGGAATTTAATTGAGGAAAATGCTAATGATAAAGTAGTATACTTACCAAGCACTTTAGAAAGTATAAGGGGAGAATTATTTAATAAAGATTGTCAAGCTAAAAAAATAATTTTAAATGAAGGACTACAAGAATTATTATACAATGTTTTTTATAATCAAACTTTTGATAGCATAACCATTCCTAGTACTATCGAACGCATTGGTAGAACTGTTTTTTATTTTGGAACTTTAAAAAACATTACTTTTAATAATATAGCACCATCTAAATTTATAGTTTTATGTGATAGTATGCTTGATAACAATTTTTATAAAAAAGGAAATTTTATTTATTCAAAATTAGATAATATTATTTTTCATTATGATGATTTAGATATGGAAATTGAAATATCTTTATTATCTTTTAAGGTTTTAACATATGGTTACTTAATGAATTCTTTTTATGTTTTTATATTTCAACAAATTTATGATAAATTGATAGAAAGATTAAAAATTTTAAAAGCAATGTTACAGATATTTAAGATTAATATTTCTGAAGAGTCATTTGGGAGTTGGCGTTTTAATGAATATATGATAAGAACTGATGGCGTCATTAAAACAAATAATTTGTTAGCTAAAGTCATAGAAACAGAAAATGTATTAAATGAATTTATTACAGATAATTATGATAAATATAAAGAAAAAGCAGATGATTTAAAACATCAACTTTATTTACTATCTACTAAAAACTTTTCTTATGAAAATAAAGATGAACTTTTAAAAGATATAGATGATATGGTTATAAAGTTTAAAAATAATAATCGAATTCCTTTTAATTTTAATACTAGTATAGTGCCTGTAAAATATAAAGAAAAATATTTATCTAAAATAGCAAATATGGTTCTTACTAATGAAGATTTTGAAAACTTATATAACTTAAAATATTCAACTTTGAAATTAAGTGAAAATGGTTTAAGTGAAATTTTTTATGATAAGATAGAAGATGAAGAAGAAAAAGAATATTATAAAAAAGTTATTTATTCACAGATTGATAAATTGTTAAAAACAGTTCTTCCTAATTTAGAAGCTTTAAGTACTGAAGAATATAATAAAGTATTCAAAATTTTTAGACATTTATTTACTACAGAAAAAGGCTATAAATGTGAAGAAGTTTTAAGTGATTATTTTCTATTTAACTTCTTAAATGCCCTTATGAGTGATTCTTTGGCAAGAAAAATCGTAATAACAAAATATGAATATCTAAATAAATTAACCAAATTATTTACAGATCCAGGAAGTAAACTTAACCATTTATTTAATAATATTGCCTCATCAACTGATTTAATTGTTTCTGATGAAGGTCTTAATGAAAAAGGAGCTTTTACTTATGATAAAAATCTCTTTACTTTAGAGAGTGCTTTATTATTTAAATATTTTAAGGTTTATAAAGGAAGCATAAAATTTAAGTATAAAGATAGTATAATTAATATTCCTGATGATTTAGCCGAGTTTTATTATTTATATTATAAATATTATATAAAAGATGATATTTGTGGCTTTTGTCTTCCCGAAGGTATAACTGAAATAAATAATATGGATTTAAGTTATCGAGATAGTGAATTAGTAGAATATTTTAAAGAAAATGCTGATGGTAAATCTATGTGGACTCCTAAAAGTTTAAAAAGAATAAATTGGCATATTAATATACCTTTTGAAGAAGTTTATTTAAATGAAGGTTTAGAGGCCATAAAGAATAATGCTTTTTTTGATCAAAAATTTGAGAGTTTAACATTTCCTACTACTATTAAAGAGGTAGATGATAATGCTTTTAATACTAAAGATTTACAAACGATAATTATTAAAGAAGATGCCTTAATAGAAAAGGGGGAAGAGTATTTACAAGAAATACTAAAAGCTTATCCTTTAATTGAAAAAAATGGTTCTTGGTCTAAATTTCACATTATGAAACTTAATTTACAAACAATTAAAATTCTTTTAAATAATGGTGAAGAAATAGAATATAAAGTAGAAGATTTTATGGATGATAATATTTATCCTCAAGAATATATTAAATTAGATTATAGTAATAAGAATTTATGTATTCACCTTATTTATGAAGATTTAATGAAAGAAATTAGATGCAAAAGTAAAACTAAGAATAAGTATTAAATTAATTATTTTTACCATAATAATAATGGTGAAGATAATGATTAGAAATAATAATTTTAATAAATGTAGTGATTTTTTAAAGGAAGATTTTAAAAGTATAATGAATAGCTATTTTAATCCTTTTGAATATAATCTAGAAAGTAATTATAATCATGAATTTAATAGTGATAAGATAGCAATGAAAAGTAAAAATCATCAAGTGAGAAAAAATGTTAAAAATAGTGTTAAATAGAAGGTTATTTATTTACAAAGTTAGTTAAATTTTTTATAATGTTATTAGGAAATAAGAAGGGATAATTTGAATTTAGATAACCTTCTTTTTAAATGCAAATTATTCTAATTAAGAGGAGTAGAAATGAAAGAAAAACTAATTTTTGTCAATAATTGCTTAAAAGAATTAAGAGAAATTATGCCTAAAGATTCTATTGTCAATGCGGAATTTATTCGTTTTCAAGATGGATCTGGGAAAGTAAAATTACCAACTGAGTGTCGTGATCAAGATGTTTTTATCATTTGCGATGTTAATGATAAAACCCCAAATCCTTATAGTGGTCATGTTTTATCGCCAGATGATCATGTAAGAGATATAGCAAGAACGGTTGGAGCCTTAAGAGATAATCCTACAAGAAAAAGCTTAATTATTCCTTTTCAACCTTATGGTAGACAACATCGAAGAGAATTTGGAGAATCTTTAGAAGCCGCTGATTTTTTAAGAGAATGTCATTATTTAGGATTTAAAAATATTTTAACAGTTGATTCGCATGATCCTGATGCATCGGCAGCTATATCTAAACATAATTTTGATAATATGTTTGTTACTAATGAAATGTTAAATGCTTTAGTTATTAATGAAAATATCGATTACAAACATCCTGAGAATATTTTAATCGTGGCTCCCGATGAAGGTGCGCAAACAAGAGCTAGACATTTTGCTGATCGTTTTGGTTGTAATCATGCTTTCTTTTCTAAAAGAAGAGATGTAACAAAAATTGTTGATGGCAAAAATCCTTTAATTTCTAAACAATTTGTTGGCTTTACTCCTTTAAATAAAACAGTTATCATTGTTGATGATATGATTTCTAGTGGTGGTACAATTTTAGAAACCGCTAAAGAACTTAAAAACATGGGTGCTGAAAGAATTTTTGTTTGTGCAACTTTTGGTTTGTTTACTAAGGGAACAGAAGAATTTATTAAGGCTTATCAAAATAATATAATAAATGGCACTTATATTTCTAATTTGACTTATTTAAAAGAAATGCCAATGGATGGTATTCATATTATTGATTGTAATCACCAACTAAAAGCTTGTATTGATGCGATTCATGCCGGAAAAGAGAATATCTTAGAAGAGTTAGGAATGAGTTTTATTCCCGTTAGTGATTTATTAGAAGGTGGAAAGTCAAGAACTAGGATAAAATAAAATTAAAATGTAAATAATGAAGATAAAGAAATAGTTCTTTCTTAAAATTTTAGGAAGAACTATTTCTTTATTTACAAAAGTTATTTAGTCATTTATAATTAAAAATGAGGTGTGAAAAATGAAAATATTATCAGTAAATGCTGGTAGTTCATCTCTTAAATTTAATTGTATTGAACTACCTATAGGAAAAGAATTAATAAGTGGTTATTTTGAAAAAATAGGCTTAAGTGATTCTTTTTATAGTATCAAAATTAATGGCGAAAAAGTAAAAAAACAAGCTAAAATAAGTGATCATAGTGAAGCAATTAAATATTTAATTGAAGAATTATTTAATAACAATATTATTAAGTCGCTTGATGAAATTGATGGAGTAGGACACAGAGTTGTTCATGGTGGTGATAAATATAGTAAATCTATTTTAATAGATGATGATGTAATTAAAGCAATTGAAGAATTATCGCCACTTGCGCCATTACATAATCCCGCTAATATAGTTGGTATTAAAGCTTTTAGAGAAGCAATGCCTAATACACCAATGGTTGGTGTTTTTGATACTGCTTTTCATCAAACAATGAAGGAAAAAGAATATTTATATCCTGTTCCAAGGGAATGGTATAATGACTACAGTGTTCGTAAATATGGTTTTCATGGAACTTCTCATCGTTATATAACGAAAAAAGTAAAGGAAATGTTAGGAAAAGATAATGTTAATATTATCAGTTGTCATATTGGAAGTGGGGGAAGTATTGCTTGTATTAAAGATGGTATAAGTATTGATACAACGATGGGCTTTAGTCCTAACTCTGGAATAATGATGGGAACAAGATGTGGTGATATTGATTATTCAATGATTCCTTATATTATGAAAAATGCTCATTTGAGTATTGAAGAAGTTGATACTGCTTTAAATAAAAAGAGTGGATTACTTGCTATAAGTGAAGAATATTCAGATCATCGTGATATTGAAGAAGAAATGGCTAAAGGTAATCAAAAATGTGTTTTAGCAAACGATATGTATATTGATAGAATAGTATCATATATTGCGAAGTATTATGTTAAATTAGAAGGAAATATTGATGCTTTAGTCTTTACAGCAGGTTTAGGTGAAAATGCTCGCGAATTTAGAGAAAATATTTTAAATAAATTACAATGTTTAGGTATTTTTGTTGATAGTGAAAAAAATAATCAAATTGCCTCATATTTAGATCTTCATGAAGGATTAATTTCTAGTCCAGAATCAAAAGTTCCTGTTTATGTTATACCAACTAATGAAGAATTAATGATTGCCCTTGATACGCAAGAATTAATAAGTAAATAATTTAAAAAATAGTGGGGTGATTAAAATAATAAATAAAAAGATGTTAAATCAAATTTATCGGCAAATAAAAAAATATCAAACGATAGTTATTTTAAGACATGTTGGACCTGATCCTGATGCCATTTGTTCTAGTTTGGCTTTAAGAGATGCTATTAAATTAACTTTTCCCGATAAATGTGTGTATGCAGGCGGAGTAGGAGTAGCTAAATTTAAAAAATATGGTAATTTAGATAAAATTGATTATGAAGTAGCTAATGATTGCTTGTTAATCGTTTTAGATGTCCCTAATATGGCTCGAGTTGATGGCATAGAAAATTTAAATTATAAAGAGATTTTAAAAATTGATCATCACCCTAAACAAGATATTGAAGCAAGTATTGAATGGGTTGATGAAAATAAATCAAGTACGAGTCAAATGGTAACGGAATTAATTTTAAATACTAAATTTAAAATTAATCAAAAAATTGCGGAAAATTTATTTTTAGGTATAGTATCAGATAGTGAAAGATTTTCTTTAAAAAATACTACTATTGAGACATTAGAAACAGTTACTAAGCTTCTTAAAAAAAGTCATATTGATTTTACTTCATTATATGAAAAATTATATATAAGACCTTTTTCAGAATATAAATTTATTGCTTATATAACTAATAATTTAATAGTTGATAAAAACCATTTTGGCTATATTATAATTAATGATAATGTTTTAAAAGAATATAATGTTGATGCTGCAACACCATCTAATTTAATTAACAACTACAATTTTATTGAAGATTTACTTGTTTGGTGTTTTATTACCGAAGATGTTAAAAATAATCAATATAAGATAAGTATTAGAAGTCGTGGCCCTATTATTAATGAAGTTGCATCACGGTATAATGGTGGTGGTCATAAATATGCAAGTGGAGCTAAAATTAAAGATATAAAAGATGTTAATAACTTAGTTAAAGACTTAAGTGAGGCATGCCAAATTTATGAAAATAAAGAAAATTAGTAAGAAAAAAGGAAGCTTGTATGAGATTATTTTAGATACAGATGAAAAACTTAATTTATATGATGATGTTATTTTAAAATATAATTTATTATTAAAAAAAGAAATAGATGAAAAAGAAATAAAAGAAATAATAAAGTTTAATAGTTATTTAGAAAGCTATTATAAAGCTTTAAAATATATTAATGCTAAGCTTAGAACAGAAAAAGAAATTGAAAAGAAATTAAAAGATTATGAAAAAGATGCAATTAAATATACAATTGAAAGATTAAAAAAAGAAGGGCTTTTAAATAAAAATTTATATATTAAAGCTTATATTAATGATGAAGTAAATTTAAAAATGACTGGACCTTATAAAATATTATATAATTTAAAAAAGTTAGGGTTTGATGATATTAGTATTAATAATTATTTAATGACAATAGAAGATGATATTTGGTTTAATAAATTAAGAAAATATATTCAAAAGAAAATAAATAATAATAAGAATTTATCAGCTAAGATGTTTAAATTAAAATTAACTAATGATTTAAAAAATAAAGGCTTTTATCTTGAACAAATTAATGAAGTATTAAATGAATTTTCTTTCCAAGATGATTTAGAAATATATGAAAAAGAATATCAAAAAATAAAAAATAAATTAAGTAAAAAATATAATGGGGAAGAGCTTGATTATCAAGTTAAGATAAAAATGTTTCAAAAGGGATTTAAAAACTAGAGTATTCTGTATGAATACTTTTTTAATGTGTAAATTTTTTGTAAATAATTGCGCATGGTATACACTACTAAATAAAATTAGTGTAAAATTACATTAATGATAGGTGATATAAATGGAAGTGCGTTTTAGATTAGCAAATAGTAATGACTTAGAAGGCATTATTGCTTTATGTAATGAATGTTTTGAGGAAAATACTTCAATGGAATATGCTAAAAAAATATATGAAGAAACTAAAAATGATAAAAATCAAATTTATTTAGTTGGAGATGTTGATGGTAAAATTATTGCTCATGCCAAAATTACTATTATTCCAACAATTTATGAAAAAATGAATACTTATGCGATTTTAAATCATGTTTGTGTTAAGAAAGAATATAGAAGACTTAATATAGCCACCCATATGCTAGATGCTTGCAGTATGATATGTAAAAAAAGAGGTTGTGTATGTATGGAACTTTGGTCAATGAATTTTAGAGTTCCTGCTCATGAATGTTATAAACATTATGGCTTTGTCGTTAATGATGCTAAATTCTTTTCAAAGGATTTATGATAGAAAGGATAAATTATGAAAATAAGTAATATTTATGTTGGTGGTTGGTTTCAAAGAACAATGCTTCAATTATCAGAAATTTATGATTTCTTAAGAGATATTAAAACTCAATTAAAATTAGATACTAAAAAATTAGAAGTATATCATAAAAATTTGGAAATTGGACGTGTAGAATATGGTGTTCAAGGTGAAGAATATATTAAATTTACCACGGCACTTAATATTTCTGTAAAAATATTTGAAGATGGTCTAATCGTTTTAAAAAATGATAATGTTAGTGCCGATACATTATTTACTGATATTACAAAATTAACTGATTATTATGAGAAAAAATTATCACCTGCTTTTAGTTATTTATTTAGTTTAGGAGCTCCTGTGCCTAAAGAATTAGCTAATATTGAAACAGTATTTCCATATTTCATTGTATGTGATAATGCTTCTAAAGAAGAAATAACTAATTTACTTAATCAAACAGAAAAACAAAAATATTTTGAATTTAGTAATCCTAAATATGATGTTTTAAGAGGAGATAAATATTATTTTATTAATAATAAAAAACAATCTATTGAAAATATTGAAAGATATATTGAAGAACAAATATTTATTAGAGAATTTAAAGGTCAATTGCATCGTTATTTAAATATTCATCGAATTATATGGGAAAAAATTGATGAAGTTAAAGAACATGCCAATGTTAAAGGCTCAGAAATAGTTAAATTTACAACTAAATTAGAAGGATATGCTAAGACAATTAATTTAATTGATGGCCGTATCAATCAAATGAGTACTTATATTCCAACAAGAGAAAAAATAGCAAAAAGTGATCCAGAATTAGCAGAATTTTTAATGGTTTCTGGATATCGTTATGAGACCTTAAGAGATACTTTAGATTATATCAAGCATTTATGGTCAATGACTAAAAATTATGTTACTTCAGCCCAAAAATTATTTGATGGTATAAAGCAAGATATAACATCTAGCTCTGTTGATAGTTTAACAATAGTGTCATCAATGACTGCTGGGGCAGCTTTACTAGATTTATTTACTGGTTCAGCTCCGGAATTTAGTTTCTTTGGAGTATTGTATTTCTTTATTTTAGCCTTTATTGGGTGGGCTTCAACAAAAATATTAAGAACAATCTCTAAAAACCGTAAATATGAAGTATCGGATATTGAATATGATAAAAATATTAAATAATTTAGAACATAAAAAAATTTGGCTTTAAAACCAAATTTTTATTTTTTAATTTTGAGTTTCTTCAGTTTGAGCATTTAATTGATTATTTAAATTAATACCATATTGACGATCAATTTCAGAATCAATAATATCCATATTATATAAATCACGATAATATTTTAATGCATTAATATTAATTTTACTATCTTTTTCAATATAACGATCTTTTAAGATATCAAGTATTTTATCTTTTAGTTTATCTAGTGATTCTTTTTCTTTTGATGCATTACGATATATAACATGATAACCTAATTCAGTAGTTACCATTTTAGTACTATATTCACCATCTTTTAATTTATAAGCTGCATCAATTAATTCATCATATGTACTATCTAATTGATAATAATTTATATATCCTAAATTACCATCTTTACTCTTAGTACTTTCATCTTCAGAATATTCTTTAACTAATTCTTTAAAAGTAGCAAGTTTATCTTTAGAATCTTTTAATTCTTTTAGAATTTCATCAACTTTAGCTTTAGCTTCATCTTCAGCTTTCTTTTTCTCAGAATCACTCATACTATCAGTAACTTTTGGAGTAACTAAGATATGATAAACTTCAATATCGCCTTTAGCTTCTTTATTATAATAATTTTCAATATCCTTATCAGATATTTGTAATTTGGCATATTCTTCAATAGCATGATTTCTTAGATTATTAATATAAACATAATCTTCATAAGCATCAATACTTTGAATACCATAATATAATCTTAAAATTGATAATAATTGATCTTCTTGACCAGCATAACTTTCTTTAACGGCTTCCATATTATTTTGAGCCTCTTTTTTAGCAGTTTCAGCATAGCTTGAAAATTCTGTTTCAAGAATATATTTATCAATTAAATCGATAGTAGCTGCTAAAGCATAATCGCTTTTTAATACATCATAAATATCATTGGCACTTATTGCATGTTCTTTGCCATCTTTTTTAAAAGTGACAACAGCCTCCTCCCCATTAGCAAGCTTTGGTATTTTTCCACATCCACATAGGGTAAAAAGACACAATGCTCCAAATATTAAAAACTTTTTCATCTTTTTCCTCCTCATGCTTTATTATAACAGATGTATTGAATAAATACAAATAAATTAAGCACTCACACTTAAAAAGATTAACCATAAATTATTAATGAATAGACATAAAGGAGGA
>CANQZQ010000043.1 GCA_947628375.1 uncultured Bacilli bacterium | reverse complement strand
GTTTTGGCTCCATTTGTTAATGTCCATGTTCCATTACAAGTTGTACTACTTGTACTTAAGCAATATTGTGCTACATCATTATCTCCCCATGAAAATGTATATGTTACCGTTTTATTATATGTATAACCATTATTTAAAGTTGTTCCACTTGCGTCTGCTCCGGTTATTCCAAATGTATTTACTGTTGGAATCGTACTTTCTTTATCAAAATATATTTTACAATACATACTTTTTTGACTTGTTACTATGATACTTCCATCTATTACTCCATTCGTTAAGCTTTGTTCTACTGCTTGAGGTATTACATTATCACTTCCATATTCACGGCATTCGGTTTTTACTGTATTTAATAGATATCCTGTATCTGGAAACTTATCTGTTTCTGTATAATTTTCTCCACTTTCTTGTAAATAAATTCCAAATTCTTTTCTTTCTACTTCTTTTTCTTCTATTTCATTATCATCCATTTTATATGAATAACTTTTATTCCAGGTTAACAATACCATAGATATTGCTATTATCATTATTAACATTATTGTATTCTTTTTATTCTTCATAGATATTTCTCCTATTATAGTTTTAGACAAATATTGTCTACACTTTATATTTTAGATATTCTTTATCTAAAAGTCAATAGATAATTTTTATCTATGATTAAATATAACTTAGGTGAATCAAAAATGAACAGAATAAGAGAAATAAGAGAAGATAAAGGATATACACAAACTGAAATTGCCAAAAAACTAGGTATTACTCAAAGAAATTATAGCTATTTTGAAACTGGTCAGACTATGTTAACAGAAGAAATATTAAACAAAATAGCTAATTTTTATAATACAAGTATCGATTATTTATTATATCGTACAGATATAAGAGAACCATATCCTAAAAGTATTATTAAAGATGAAAAAAACTAACCTAAGTTAGTCCATAGTATTGATAAAACAATACTTTTTATTTTAACCTAAACTTTTATAAAAGTTATAGAATAATTACATTAGAAGAGAAATATATTCTCTTCCCAAGGATTAAGTCTATGAAGGTTTTAACGAGTTTTCCTTCTCGATTTTTTATGCTGCAACTATAAATGGATCTGACGATGCACCCCTACCTCCACTTATTCTTACATCGGAGTTCAGATAAAATACCGGGCGAACTTCGTTACCGGAATTTAGTTCTCGGACATTCCAGTACGAACATTCACACCGGATCCACGTGTACTGGTTACCAGCAAAATCACTCCCATATCTTTGTATAGTCCATTCCGAAGAACCTTCACTAATTTTTCCATTATTACATAAATTTATCCAACTATCCATACAAGAATTATTGAAATAACAATTTGTATTCGATGAATTTGATCCATCTGTCGCGTATGAATAGTAATAATCACTTAAATACATCAAGCCAATTTTTGCTTCAATATTATCAGCAAAGTTACTCTCTATATTATATCCGCCATCAGCATCAAAATTCCTATCCGTGATTGTCCCATATTTCCATGTATGGTTTTCTATTTTGTTATACCATTTCTTATTCTCTTCTGAGCCAGTCGATTGTATATATTGTACATTACTTGTTTTGCTATCTATAAATAAATTGGCATTTCCGCGATATCCTTGTTTTGTTCCACTTGATAGGCCATTTAACCTTTTATACAAACTAGAATTAGGCCAACTTATATCCACCTCTTCAGAATCATCCCATTCATACATAAACGTCGTCGATTCCATAATGGAAGTATTTTTGATAAGTTTCATTTGTCCATCTTCTGTTATTCCGATTATTCTGTACATATAATCGTTAGTTTCACTTTTACAATCAGTATTTACATTATTATATCCAAAGCATATCCAATTATCTACAGTGGCTTTAGTCCCTACAAATCTATACATGTCTCCTAATAAATTATTGCTTAATCCATTCGGATTAACTCCATTAAATAATTTGCTTGGGATATTTTCTCTTGTTAATTTTCCTTTTACTGTTGTTACATTTATTGCTGAACTTGTTTTTGATCTTCCTGAATTATCTGTTGCAACTCCAGTTATAGAATATATTGTTCCATCTTTTAAACCACTAAATGTACATGTCTTAGCAGTACTATTATATGTTCCTGTTTTTGTTTCATTATTTCCTACTGCTGTACATGTTACATTCTTTATCCCACTACTTCCTGTATCTGCCACCGTTACTGTAACTACAATTGTATTTTCTGTTATATTTTTTTGACTTAGTAAAATTGTTGGATCTTTTAAATCTAGTGTTATGTTATTATTTTGTGTTGTTATATTTCCTGCTTTATCTTTAACACTTATTACTACTGTATGGCTTCCTTCTGTGTTTCCTATTGTTAAACTTCCACTTATTGTTTTTGATTGATTCGTATAACTATTACATGTATTTTCTCCTACACAATATCCTTCCATATTTGTTTCTGTTATACTTCCACTATATTTTATACTATTTGTATGAGTATAACCTGCTACTAATGTTCCAGTTGCTTTTGTTCCTGTTAATGTTAATGTACTTATTACAGGTTTAGTTCTATCTACTGTTATATTTGTTGGTTTGGCGGTTGATATATTATTTGCCATATCTTTTAAGTATACATATATTGTCTTTAATCCATCAGCTGTATTAGTTAATGTATAAATATCACTTTTTCCATTTAATTGTTTCCAACTACAACTATCACTATTGTTTATTTCACTTACACAATATTGTGCTACATTATTTTCTTTATCTGTATAATCAAATGTAATTGGTAAATCAGATGTTTGATATGTAAATCCATTATTTAAGTCTTCATTATTGGATGTTTTACCTGTTATATTAAATGAACTTACTGTTGGTTTTTCATCTTTATCAAAATATATTTTACAATACATACTTTTTGTACTTTGGACTATTATACTTCCATCTATTACGCCATTTGTTAAACTTTGTTCTACTGCTTGAGGTATTTCAGTATCACTTCCATATTCATAACACTTTGTTTTTGATGTATTTAATAGATATCCTGTATTTGGAAATGTATCTGTAGATTCATAATCAGTGTCATTTTTTTGTGAACCTTGACTCTTTTCTAAAAATATTCCAAATTCTTTTCTTTCTATTTCTTCTGGTTCATTATCATCCATTTTATATGAATAACTCTTATTCCATGTTAACAATACCATAGATATTGTTATTATCATTATTAACATTATTGTATTCTTTTTCATAGACGACCCCATTTCTCAATCACTTATTATTTATTCACATATTATTATACTGGTTATATAGCCAATAGTCAAGTAACCAATACATTGTTAAAATTTTTTTAGTGAGGATAATCATGATTAAAGAAATTAAGACTATAGATGGATATTTTTACTTTAAATTAAGCAAATTATTAAATGATAATAAAATAAGTATTAATAAATTAATGAGAGATACAGAAACTGATTTTAAAGTAATTAAAAGATTAATGACTGGAGATGCAACCAGAATAGACATTTATGTTTTAGGTAGATTATGCAATTATTTTAATTGTAAAATTGAAGATATTATCTATTTTAGTAAAGATAAATTAAGTGATTTTGAATAACAAAAAAAGAAATAATTATTTTCATAAGAGTATAATTATTTCTTTTTTTATATAAATATATTTTGATCAGATATAAAAAAATATCTTTCATAATTATTATAATCTTTTTCAAGTAAAGTATAAGAATTAGGTAAATATTTATTAACTAATTCTTTTATAATATCTCCCTCTTTATCACCAATCTCAAATGCAATTAAATAATTATTGTTTAAATTATTAATTAATCTTTCTAAAATTATTTTGTAAAAGTATGTTCCATTTTCCTTTGCATATATTGCTATTTCTGGTTCATATTTTATTTTTTCATCAACTAAACTATCATATGGAACATAAGGAGGATTGCTAATAATAAGATCAAACTTATCTTTTGTTTGAAATTTATGAATATCTTCACAAATAAAATTAATATTAACATTATTAAGTAAAGCATTTTCTTTTGCTAACTTTATTGCTTCATTACTTATATCAATTGCAGTTATTAAAGAATTAGTATTTTTCTTTAACGCTATACTTATACATCCACTTCCTGTTCCAATTTCTAAAATATTTAAATCTTTCTTATTTAACTTTTTCAAATATTTTATTGCTTTTTCCACTAAATATTCGGTCTCAAATCTAGGAATTAAAACATTTTCATTAACATTAATTATTGTATTATAAAATTCAACATTACCTATTATATATTGAATAGGACAATTATTCTTTAATAATTCATAAGCTTCTTTTTGTTTTTCTTTTGGAACATATTTTTCTATTAATTCTATATCAGTCATCTATGCTTTAAATTCTTCTCCTGCAAGTTTAAGTCGCATGTCTTCAGTTATTAAAGCCTCAATTATAGGTGATAAATTACCATCCATTACTCTATCTAATTCCATTATGGAAAAATTAATGCGATGGTCCGTAACTCTATTTTGGGGATAATTATAAGTTCTAATTTTTTCTGATCTATCACCAGTTCCAATTTTGCTTTTACGTTCAGCATCTACTTCGCTTTCTTGTTTTTGTTTCATCGCATCATGTAATTTAATTTTTAAAAGTTTCATTGCATTTTCTTTATTTTTAAGTTGGCTACGTTCTGTTTGACAAGCAACAACTACACCAGTTGGAATATGAGTAATTCTAACCGCGGAATTTGATGTATTTACTGATTGACCACCAGCTCCACTTGAATGGAAAACATCAATTTTTAAATCACTTTCCTTAACCTCAATTTGAGCATCTTCTATTTCGGGCATTACTAAAACAGTTGCTGTAGATGTATGAACTCTACCTTGTGTTTCCGTTACAGGTACTCTTTGAACACGATGGGATCCACTTTCATATTTTAACTTAGAATAGACATTATTGCCTTTAACCATATACTCAATTTGTGAGTATCCACCACTTGTTCCTTCAATAGCATTTAAAACTTCTATTTTCCAACCTTGCTCTTCAGCATAATAAGAGTACATTCTAAATAAATCACCGGCAAAAATATTTGCTTCATCGCCTCCAGCGGCTCCTCTTATTTCCATAATAACATTCTTGCCATCATTTTCATCTTTCGGAACAAGTAAAATTTCCAATTCTTTTTTAACATTTTCTTCCCTTTTAGTTAACTCTTCAATTTCCCCCAAAGCCATTTCTTTGAGTTCGGGATCATTTTGTAAACTTTTAGCTTCTTCTAAAGAAGTCAAAATACTTTTATATTCATTATATTTACTAACTGTTTCTTCTAAATCACTTTGTTCTTTAGATAACTTTTTTAATAAATTATAATCATTTAAAACATCAGGTTTTACTAATTCTTGTTTTAATTCTTCATATTTTTTAACAATATTGTCTAATCTTTCAAACATTTTATCACGTACTTTCTTGGTTTTTTATATTATAACATGTAATCATGTTTTATTCAAAAGGTATAACATGAATATTACAATGCTTTACTTCTTTAAACTTTTCTTCAACATTATTATGAATATTAACAACAATATTATTAACATCTTTTAAGGATTTACTTCCATCTAAAGCTATTTCGACATCTATATAACATTTATCACCAAACATTCTTGTTTTAAAATCATTAATTTTCATAACATTTTTATCATCTAAAATAGTATCAATTATTTCTTTATTAAGCTCATCATCACATGCTGTATCAATCATTCTATTTGTAGCGTCAATAAAAATTTCAATAGCACATTTAATAATTAAAATACATATTAAAATACTACAAATTGGATCAAAGATTGGAAAACCTAAACGAGCTAGAAATACGCCCACAAAACTACCGATTGAAGATAATGCATCACTTCTGTGATGCCATGCATCAGCTTCCATTGATGTACTACTTATCTTTTTAGCTACTCTCATCGTATAATGAAACATTACTTCTTTCGTAACAATAGATATAACCGCTACGACTAAAGCACTTACCCCTGGAATAATTATTTCTTTAGCACTAAAAATATCTCTAAAACCAATATAACCAATAGATATTCCAGAAATAAATAAAATAAATGATAAAATAACGGCTACTAAAGATTCAATTTTTTCATGGCCATAAGGATGGCGTTTATCTGCATCTTGACTTGAAAGCACTAAACCAATAATTACTGCCACTGTTGTTATAACATCGGATAAAGAATGAAAAGCATCTGATATAATGGCATGAGAATGGGAAATAAAACCAAAAATAAATTTTAATAAAAATAAAAGAAAATTAATTAATATTGTAATTAATGAAACTCTTACTCCTATATTTTCCAACAATTTTTTCATTTTTACCTCCGTATAAAAATGTGAAACTATTACGTCTCACATTTACTTATATTATATGTTAATTAAAAATACCTGTTTATTTTATTCTTGAAGATTTTCTTCATCATCAATAACAACTAAATCTTGTAAACCATCATCTTCATCATCAGAATCATCTAAATCAGAATCATAGAAAATATCATCATCTTCATTTTCATTATCCATCATGTTATCTTCATCATCTTCATTTTCTTCTAATTCTTCACTAGATAACTCTTCATCATCTTCAATAATAATATCTTGTAAATGATTTGTCGCTAAATCCCAAAAACCATTAGGTAATAAAACAAATTTCTTATTAGTTGATAATAATTCAAAGAAATCAGCAATACGATCTTCAACAGTTGACTCAGGTAATTCTAAAACACTACAAACTTTTTTAAACAAATCATATAGTTTCATTTTCTTTTTATTATTTTCTAAAACTAAATATGCTATTTCATCATATCCCATTGTTTCTAATTCTTCTTTTGATATATCTTTTAAATTCATAATATTTCCTCATTTCTTTCACATTATATGCTATTTATTATAATATTACTATAATAAATGTATTATTATTTTTTTAACTTCATCTTCTATTTGATATTTTATAATTATATCATTATCTTTTTTCTCTATACTACTATTAGTTAAATTATCACTTAATATTCTATTTTTCTCTTTTAAAGTAAATTTAAAAGTATTATTTTTTATATTAATTTGCATTAAATATTCTTTACTATCTCTTTTATATATTTGATTTTCTAAATCAATTATATTAATACCATCTTCTTCTTTATATTTAATAATTTTATCTTTATATTCACACTCTACATTTTCATTATTAATTATTAATTCATCATTATTAAATAATTGCCAATTTATTCTTTTAATAAGATCACCTAATTCTTTCTTTTTCTTAAAAACTATAACATAACATATATATAAATTCAACATAATTTTTAATATTTTTTACATAATAGAAATTAGGTGGCTTATGAAAATATTAAAAGTATTAATAAAATTATTTATTTTTGGCTTTACAAGTTTTGTTTTTATATATATTGGAATCAATATTTATGCCCTTATTACTCCTAAATTAAATATTACCAATAATGGTACTTATTATTTATATGATCAAGATGATAAATTAGTTTATCAAGGAAGTAGTACTTCATCTTGGATAGATTTAGAAAATATAAATGATAATTTAAAAAATGCTGTTATATCAATTGAAGATAAAAATTTTTATTATCATAATGGTTTTGATATTATTAGAATTGGTAAAGCTATAATTGAAAATATTACATCAAGAGATATTGTACAAGGGGCCTCAACTATTACTCAACAATTAGTTAAAAATTTATATTTGGATTTTGATCAAACTTGGAAAAGAAAATTAGAAGAAGCTTTTTTAACCATTATTGTTGAAATACAATATGATAAAGATGAAATTTTAGAAGCTTACCTAAATACTATTAACTATGGTAATGGTAATTATGGTGTTAGTAATGCTGCAAATTTTTATTTTAATAAAGATGCAGGAGACTTAACATTAGAAGAAGCTATTATTTTAGCAGGCATTCCCAAAAGTCCAAATAGAATAAATCCTTTATCAAATAAAGAAGCTTCCATTAAAAGAGCTAATCTTGTAGCTAAATCTTTATTAAATAATGATTATATAACAAAAGATGAATATGATAATTTAGATTTTGATAATGTTGCAATCTATGGTAAAAGCGATGAAAAAAATTTACAAACTTTAATGTATTATCAAGATGCTGTTTATAAAGAATTAGAAGGTTTAGGAATAGATAAAAGTATCTTACAAACTGGAGGATTAAAAGTATATACTAATTTAAATTTAACTAAACAAGCATCTTTAGAGAAAAATATGCTTAATAATTTAGAAGATGAAGATTTACAAATAGCTAGTATTATCGTTGATCCTAATACTGGTAAAATTGAAGCCTTAATTGGCGGAAGAGATTATAGCACTAGTGAATTTAATCGAGCAACTTCATCTAAAAGACAAGTTGGCTCTACTATGAAACCATTTTTATATTATGCCGCTTTAGAAAATAATTTAACATCAGCATCAACATTCACTAGTGAATATACTACTTTTAATATTAATAATAAAGATACTTATAGCCCTAATAACTTTAATAATAAATATGCTAATAAAGAAATTACGATGGCGGCAGCTATATCTTTCTCTGATAATATATATGCCGTTAAAACCAATCTTTTCTTAGGACCAAAAACCTTAGTCCAAACTGCTAAAAGAGTGGGAATAAAAGAAGAACTTGAACCTAATGTCTCATTAGCACTAGGTACTGATGAAATAAATATTATTGATTTTGCTACCGGATATACTACTTTAGCAAGTGGTGGCTATAAAAAAGATTTATATTTAATTAGAAAAATTGAAGATGCTAATGGTAATGTTATATATACTAAAGAAAATCAAAAAAGTTTAGTTTTAAACCCTAATTATGTTTATATATTAAATGAATTATTAACAAGTACTACTAACTCTAATTTTAAAGATTATACTAATGCTACGGCCTCAGTTATAGCAAGTAAATTAAGTCAAAAATACGCTATTAAAACAGGTTCAACAGGTACAGATTATTGGACAGTTGGTTATAATAAAGAAAATTTAATGCTTGTTTGGGTGGGTTATGATGATAATAGAGAATTTCCATCAGGTTATAGTAGTATCACTAAAAATATTTGGGCAGATACTATGGAAGAAATTAAAACAGACAATAAAGATAATTGGTATACTAAACCAGATAATGTTGTTGGAGTAATACTTGATGCTGTTACTGGAAAATATACTAATAATCAAAACCGCGCATATATCTATTATTTTTTAAAAGGCAGTGAACCAGATACTAAAAAATAAGGCTTCGGCCTTATTTTAATTTTTATCTATAGTAATAATATATTTTATATTATTCTCATTTTCATCTTTTTCGATATTTACTTTATAGCCATTCTCTTTAAGTGAATTATTTACTTCCTCAATTAAACTATTAGCTTTATTCATATCTTTTTTATTGTTTTCTTCTATTTCATCTAATGGATCACTTGGAGCAACAAAGTCTAATAATTCAATATCATCATCAACTGATTCACTTATAGAACTCATATTAGCTTGTTCATTTTCTAAGAAATTAAAGAAAGTATTAGGTATTTTATTTTCTTGCTTCTCTTCTTGCATAACTTCGATAGGTTCAATATTATTAAAAGCATTAATATCAGTAGCTTTTTCTTTTATTTCTTCAATATTTGGACTTATTTCAATTATTGGTATATCTTCTTCACCTATTTTCTTTTTAAAACTCTCTAGTTTTTTATCTAATTCTTTTACAGTAAGTCTTTCATTTATTAACTTTTGTAACCATTCATCTTGATCTTCTTTTCTCTCTAATACTAATAAACTTCTAGCATGTCTTTCAGAAATTTTACCTTCTATTAAAGCTTCTTGAACAGATGGAGATAAAGAAAGTAAACGCAATTTATTAGAAATAGCTGATTGACTTAAACCCATTTTTTTAGCTAATTCTTCTTGGGTTAAGTAACCTTTATCAAGTAAAGTCTTATATGATTTTGCTTCTTCAATTGAAGATAAATCTCTTCTTTGGACATTTTCAACGATAGCCACTTCAGCACTTTTCTTATCATCCATTTCGGATATAATTGCAGGAACACTAGTAAGTCCAGCCATTTTTGCAGCTTTGTATCTTCTTTCACCAGCAATAATTTCATATTTATCTTGAAGGCGTCTTAAAACTAGGGGTTGAATAATCCCGTGTTCTTTAATTGATGAAGCAAGTTCTCTTAAGCCAGCTTCGTCAAAAGAAAGCCTTGGTTGAAAGCGATTAGGTATAATGTCTTCAATTGGTATATTTAAAACTTGCATATTATTTTGTATATTTGCATTATTCACACAAATCTAGCCCCTTTACTTCTATTATTAATTCTATCTTATTTATTCCATTTTTTCAAGGGACTTTTAAAAAATGTTGTGTTAAACATAATGACTGATAAATAAAAAAATGATATAATAAAAATAGCCAAACAAAAGATAAAGGAGGA
>CANQZQ010000042.1 GCA_947628375.1 uncultured Bacilli bacterium | reverse complement strand
TTCTATCCAAAACCCACCTGAGTTTTTTCAAAAAAGTTTAGGTAACAACCTATCTACATCTTCCTTAATTTTTTATTAAATCAATAAAAATAATTTTTGTAAATAGAAATTTTTAATAAATTTAAAAAAAATGATAATAATAAAGAATTAGTGCGCCCTGTAGATATAATTAAAATACCAAAAAGGAAAGAATTTAATAATGATGAATTAGTAAACAATTATGAAAAAAATATCTGTAATCATTTTATTTATGAAGACATAATGAAGAAAATTAATGAGAGAAGGAGAATAAGAATTAAAAATTAAAATCTAATTGAGATTTAGGCCTTTTATTAGTATAATAATTTTGGTGGTATTATGTTAGTTAGTAATAATTGGCAAGATTATAAAATATTAAAAACAAGTAAAGGAATGAAGCTAGAGAATTGGAAAAATATTCTATTACTTAGGCCAGATCCTGTTGTTACTTGGGATTTAGGTAGTTTTGATGATTACAAAATAAATGCTATATACTACCGGAGTAATTCTGGCGGAGGACATTGGGAAAATAAATTGAAAACACCAGAGTCTTGGATAATTAATTATCAAGATTTAAAATTCTTGATTAAAGAAATGGGCTTTAAACATACAGGGCTATTTCCCGAACAAGCCAGTAACTGGGATTTTGAAATGGATTTAATAAAGAAAGCTAATAGAGATATTAAAGTTTTAAATTTATTTGCTTATACGGGTGCTTCCACTGTTGCCTGTCTTAAAGCGGGTGCTAGTGTAGTACATGTTGATTCATCTAAAGGGATGATTGAATGGGCGAAAGAAAATGTTAAATTAAATCATTTAGAAGAAAAGTCAGTTAGATATTTAGTAGATGATGTTTTTAAATTTGTTAAAAGAGAAATAAGAAGAGGAAATAAATATGATGCCATTATTATGGATCCCCCTAGTTATGGAAGAGGGGCTAATGGCGAAGTTTGGAGTTTAGAAAGTGATTTAGAAGAACTTATTAAATTATGTAAAGAATTACTAACTGATAATTTCATCTTTTTAATTATTAATACTTATTCAACTAATTTACCAAAAGTATCTTTAGAAAATATTTTAAAGATTAATTTTAAAAAACAAAAGATATTAGTTGATGATTTATGTTTACCAATTGAGGGTGATAATATTTATTTACCTTGTGGTATTACAGGTAGGGTAACTAATGAATAATTTAAATATTTTATATGAAGATAATCATATTATAGTGGTTGAAAAAAAGCCCAATGTTTTATGTCAAAGTGATTATACGAAAGATTTAGATTTACTTACAATAATTAAAAATTATTTAAAAGAAAAATATCAAAAACCAGGGAATGTTTATTTAGGACTTGTTCATCGTTTAGATAGACCAGTTGGAGGTATAATGGTTTTTGCGAAAACTAGTAAAGCTGCAAGTCGTCTTTCTAAAATAATAACTAATCATGAAATGACTAAAGAATATTTACTTATTTGTCATGGCAATTTAAAAGGTCATGGTATTATGGAAGATTATATCTTAAAAAAAGATGAAATAAGTATTATTTCTAAAGAAGGGAAATATGCCAAATTAGAATATAAAGTTTTAGAAAATAAAGATAATTTGAGTTTAGTTAAAGTTAATTTAATAACGGGACGGCATCATCAAATAAGATTACAATTTGCTAATCGTGGTTATCCTTTATATGGTGATCAATTATATGGTTATCAAGATAAAAAACAAATAGCGTTATATGCTTATCATCTGAAATTTAAACATCCTGTTAAAGATGAAATAATGGATTTTAAATTATATCCTCAAACGGGCATATGGGAGGATTTTACTTATGAAGCATGAGTTACTAGTTCCGGTTGGTGATAAACTTTCATTAATCGCGGCGATTAATAATGGGGCTGATGCGGTATATTTAGGTGGTAAAAAATTTGGAGCTAGAGCGTTTGCTAGTAATTTTACTTTAGAAGAAATAGGTAAGGCCACTAAATTATGCCATTTATATGGCGTAAAAATTTATATAACGGTTAATACATTAGTATATGAAAGAGAAATAGAAGAAGTATTAGATTATATTAAAAGCTTACATAAAATAGGGGTCGATGCTTTAATCATGCAAGATATTGGTCTTATTGATTTAGTCCATCAAATTTTACCTAATTTAGAAATTCATGCTTCAACTCAAATGCATAATCATTCCTCATCTTCTTTATCTTTTTTAGAAAAATTGGGTGTTAAAAGAGTTGTTTTTGCCCGCGAATTGTCTTTAGATTATATTAATAATATCGAAACTTCATTAGAAAAAGAAGTATTTATTCATGGATCTTTATGCATTTCTTATAGTGGACAATGTCTTTTTTCATCAGCCATTTTAGGTAGAAGTGGCAATCGTGGTGAATGTGCGGGGATGTGTCGTCTTCCTTATAAGTTATATGAAGATAATAATTTAATTGATACGGATGGCGAATATTTATTAAGCCCTAAAGATTTATGTTCAATTACTAATTTTCAAAAATTAATGGCTAGCAATGTCAAATGTTTTAAGATTGAAGGAAGAATGAAAAGTCCAGCTTATGTTGGAATTGTGACTAAAATATATAAAACTTTAATGAAACAATATGAAAATAAGGAAGAATTAAAAGTTTTAGATGAAGATTTATTTTTATTAAAAGCTATTTTTAATCGCGAATATACAAATGGTTATTTATTTGATGATAAAGATATTATGAATATTAAAGCCCCTAATCACAAAGGGATTTCTGTAGGTATGGTAACAGAGGTTACTAATAAGAAAATAAAAATTAAATTAACTCATAATTTAAAACAATTTGAAGGTATTAGATTTAAAAATAGTAATTTGGGTTTAACTATTAATTTTATGTATGATAAAAATGGTAATTTAATTAATGAGGGTAAAAAAGGCGATATTATTTATTTAGATAATTTTCTTAATTTAAAAGAGTTAGATGAAGTAATGCTTACTCTACCTTTAGTTAAAATAGATAAAGAAGTAACTAAGAAAATACCTATTGATATAATATTAAATGCTAAGATAAATGAATCTCTCGAAATAATGGTCAAAGATGGTGATAATACCATTAATATTACGAAAGATTATTTAGTTCAAAATTCTAAAACATCACCAGTAAGTAAAGAAAGAATTGAAGAATGTTTAAAAAAATGTGGTAATACTCCCTTTATGATTAATAATTTAGATATTAAAATGGATCAAAATATTTTTATTCCTATTGGACTTTTAAATGAGTTAAGAAGAGAAGCTTTAGAAAAACTTAAAAATTTAAGGGAAAATGTTAAAATAAATTATATTGAAAAAGAATATCAAAATAGAAACATAGGTAAAAGAAATGTTATTGGGTTAAGCGTTTTAGTTAGGACTAAAGAACAATTAAAGGCTTGTTTAGATAAAAATGTTAATAATATTATCGTTATTAACAAAGATTTAATGAGTGATAAATTATGTTATCGTCTTCCGCGTGATGAAGAAAGTCATAACGAAAAGTATTCGCGCATTCTAGTTACTGGCCTAGCTAGTTTAGATAAATTTAAAGGTTATCTTGGTGATTATTTTTTAAATATTACTAATCATTATACTTTAGATTATTTAAATAATTATTGTCCTAATCTTTGTTTGTCACCAGAATGTACGATAGATGATATTAAAGATATTTTAAATAAAACTAATAATAAAGATAGTATTGAGATATATCTTTATGGCAATATTGAACTCATGATTATGAAATATTGTCCTTTAAATACTTTAGTAAATAAAGATAATGTATGTCATGTTTGTCAAAATAATAAACATTATTATTTAAAAGATCGGAATAATGCATTATATAGAATTGAGACAAATACAATTAATCATAGTACAACTATTTTAAATACTAATAAAACTAATTTATTTAATAAATTAGATGAATTAAAAAAGATGGGAATTAAAAATTATCGAATTGAGTTATTAGATGAAGATTATATGAAAACCATTGAATTAATAGAAAGAGTAAATATATGAATGATAAAATAATTGAAAATTTAGCTAATAATTTAAACATCAGTATTAAAAGTGTTAATAATACATTAAAATTACTTAGTGAAGGAAACACTATTCCTTTTATTGCCCGTTACCGAAAAGAAGTAACTGGGAATTTAGATGAAGTACAAATAAGAAAAATTGAAGAGGAATATAGTTATGAAATTAATTTACAAAAAAGAAAAGATGAAGTTAAAAGATTAATTGATGAAAAAGGCTTACTTACAGAAGAAATAGTAGCCTCAATTGATAAAGCAAGTAAATTAGTGGAAATTGAAGATATTTATAGACCTTTTAAAGAAAAGAAAAAAACTAAAGCGACCGAAGCCATTAAAAATGGTTTAGAACCTCTTGCAAAAATAATTATGAGTTTTAATATAAAGGGGAGTATTAAAGATATTGCTCTAAAATACTTAAATGAAAATGTTAAAACAGTTGATGATGCCCTAATGGGAGCAAAATACATAATTGCTGAATGGATTAGTGATAATGCATCTTTTAGAGGTAAAATAAGATATTTAACTTATCATAATGGCATAATAGTAAGTAAAAAGAAAAAAGATAGTCAAGATGAATTAAAAACTTATGAAATGTATTATGATTTTAAAGAACCGGTTAAATATATAAAAATGTATCGTGTTTTAGCTATTAATAGAGGTGAAAATGAAAATATTTTAACAGTATCTATTGATATAGATGAAAATTTAATATTAGATTATTTAAATAATAAAATTATTAAAAATAACAATAATAAAGAATTATCTTTAATTGTGGAAGAAGCTATTAAAGATAGTTATAAAAGATTAATTGCTCCTTCCATTGAAAGAGAGATAAGAAGTGAATTAAAATTAAAAGCTGAGGATGTGGCGATAAATAATTTTGGAGATAATTTAGAAAAATTATTAATGCAACCACCAATCAAAGAAAAAGTTATTTTAGGTTTTGATCCAGCTTATCGAACAGGTTGTAAATTAGCGGTTTTAGATTCTACTGGTAAACCTTTAAAAATAACAGTTATTTATCCGCATGAACCTAAATGTGAATATGAAAAAAGTAAAGAAATAGTTTTAAAATTAATTGATGAGTATAATATTGATGTTATTGCGATTGGTAATGGAACAGCCTCTAGGGAATCAGAAAGTTTTATTGCCGATGTTATTAAATCTTCTAAAAGAAAAGTAGAGTATATTATTGTTAGTGAAGCGGGAGCATCTGTTTATTCAGCAAGTCCTTTAGCTATAGCGGAATTCCCTAATTTACATGTTGAAGAAAGAAGTGCTATTTCTATTGGTAGAAGATTATCAGATCCTTTATCAGAACTTGTTAAAATAGATCCAGAAAGTATTGGTGTTGGTTTATATCAACATGATGTTAATGATAAAAAATTAAAAGAAAGTCTTAATTTTGTTGTTGAAAAAGTAGTTAATCAAATTGGAGTTAATTTAAATACCGCATCTCCTGCAATTTTAAAATATATATCCGGTTTAACAAAAAGTACAATTGATAAAATTCTTAAATTTAGAAATGAATATGGAGCATTTAAAAATAGAAAAGAATTATTAAATAAAAAAATTTTAAATGAAAAAACTTATGAACAAGCTATTGGATTTTTAAGAATTCAAAATGGTGATAATGTTTTAGATATGACAAGTATTCACCCTGAAAGTTATGAGCATACTTTAAAATTATTAAATTATTTAAATATTCCTTTATCTTTAATTGGCACCAATGATATTCAAAAAAAATTAGAAAATATTAATAAAGAAGAGATTATAAAAAATATTGGATTAGATAAATATACGTTAGATGATATTATTGAATGCTTAGAAAAACCCAATAGAGACCCAAGAGATATGTTACCAAAACCAATATTAAAAAGTGATATTCTGCATTTAGAAGATTTACGCGTTGGGATGAAATTACAAGGAACAGTTAGAAATGTTGTTGATTTTGGCGCTTTTGTTGATATTGGTATTAAAAATGATGGTTTAATTCATATTTCAAAAATGAGTAATAATTATATAAAGCATCCAAGTGAAATATTATCTGTTGGAGATATTATTGATGTTTATGTCGATGATATTAATTTAGAAAAACAAAAAGTATCTTTAAGTTTAAAAGAAAATAACAAGTAGAAATATTTGTTATTTTCTTTTATGTGGTTCCCGATCATCAGTAATATATAATAAATAATCAATAGGAACATTATAATATAAGGCAAGTTTAATTAAAATTTTGGTGGGTATATCATTATCTTTAGTTTCATAGGCTGAATATCCAGTTTGACTCATACCAATTATTTTTCCAATTTCTGTTTGGTTTAAATCGCGATCTTCTCTTATTTCTCTTAATCTATTTAAATTATTATCAAAATTATTAATAAGTGATTTTTTATAAGCTTTTTTATCATTAGTAAGATCTAAAATATAATCTATTGAAACATTATAAAACTTAGATATTCTTTTTAACATAGTCGTAGATATGTCATTTGTGCCAATTTCATATTGCGAATAGCCGTTTTGACTCATATATAATTTTTTAGCAATATCTTTTTGATATAAATTATGTTCTATTCTTAAATCTTTGAGTCTATTCATTATTATCACAATTAAAATTTATCATAACGTAAAATAAGTTATTGATTTTTAAGGTAGAATAAGATATTATATTATTATATTAACGTAAATTAAGATACGAAGAAGGTACAAATCTATGAAGAATAAAAAGAATACAATAATGTTAATAATGGTAATAACAATATCTATGATATTGTTATCATGGAATAAAAGTTATTCATATAAAATGGATGATAATGAACCAGAAGAAACAGAAATAGAAAGAAAAGAATTTGGGATATATTTACAAGAAGATGGAACAACATATAAAGAAACTGATACATTTCCAACTCAAGGATATTTGTTAAATACAACAAAAACAGAATGTCATGAATATGGAAATAATACAGAAATATCTGGGGCAGTAACACAAAGTTTAACAAATGGAGTAATAGATGGAAGTATAATAGTAACAAGCCAAAAAAGTATGTATTGTAAAATATATTTTGATAAAGATGAAAAACCAACAGTAAGTTCATTTAATATAACAGGCAAAACATCCAATAATGAAGATTTAAATAATGGATTTACAAATCAAACATCTAATTTACCAATTACAATTGATTATACAGATACAGAAAGTGATGTAGTACAATATTGTATAAATGAAACAAATAATAGTGATAGTTGTAGTTGGAAACAATTAAATGGAAAAAGTGGTAATTATACATTAACTAATACAAATGATGGATCAAAAACAATATATGCATATATAAAAGATAAAGCGAATAATATATCAAGTACAACATCTATTTCTACTGCAAATATAACAGTAGATAGAACGAAACCAGTAGTAAATACATTAACATTAATTGGAACTAGCGCAAATTCATTTACTGCTACAAGTGGATATACACATACAACAATGGTTAATTATACATCGACTATAACAGAAACAAATTTGGGTAGTTATTGTGTAGGAGAAAATTCATGTAATAGTAATAGTCCATTATCAACAACATTAATAAGTGGTCAAGTAATAATAGGAAGTCAAGAAACAAGTCATAATGTGGTAATTAACGTTAAAGATAAAGCAGGAAATACAGGAAGTGCAAATAGTACAATTACACTAGATTTATATAATCCAACAATATCATTAACTCAAGGGGTAGTAACAGAAACAAGTATAACCGTAACAGTAGATGCAAATGATGTTCATGGAATAGTTGGTGTAACGTGTACAGCAGTAGGAAATAATGAAACAAAAACTGGAATATATACAAATAATGCATGTTTATTTGATGGCTTAAAAGATGGAACAACATATTCTATAACTGGAGTAGCAACAGATAATTCAGGAAGAAAAACCACAAGTACAGCAATAGACGTTACTACGGATAAATCTTTAACGGCAGGTCAAAAGAAAGCAAAAGAAGTGTTAGGTGTAGCACCAAAAGGTATAAGTGACAAACTACTTGGAGACATGTACAGGTTTGTAGGTACGAAAGATGCGGTAGATAATTGGATATGCTTTGGATATAGTGAAGCAAATGCTACAGATTGTAATTCACCATCAAGTGACTCTATGTATCGAATAATTGGAATTACTGAAGATGGAAAGCTGAAGCTTATAAATAATGTCCCTGCCCCTTGGACTAAGAGTACTTCTTGGGATAATTTAGAAGATGATACATACCATTCGTGGAACGAAAGTTCACTAGCCAGTTCTGTTAAGGGTGTCTTATCGAATCGCCTTAATTTGAAGATTCCAAACTCATCGAAAACTTGGTTTGAAATGATTGTTGATGAAAACTGGCCGACAGGAGAATTAGTTGATAGTAGCATATGGTCATGGCCTAAGACTGCAAGTGCTAGTGACATTTACTCACTTGAGATGAATGTACGCAGAATAACCCTTAACTACGGAATACTTAGTTTAAGTGATTATTATTTTTCTTATGCTGTGGATGGTGTTGATTCGGCTAAGACATCGTGCGGATATGAGGCTGAATGCTCGAATAGTTGGCTTCACTTGACCCAGAATGGAGTTGGTTTATACTATGATACTCAGGTAGAGTGGGTGATTGATGCACTTGACACAACAGCCTACGTTATTCGAGCTGATGGTACGATAGACGCGGAACTGAAATATCATTCCGGAGTAGCGCGTCCTGTATTCTACATCTCGGCCGAAAACGTGAAAGTTCGTGGAGGAATTGGAAGTATGAGCGAGCCTTTCATTGTTGTTTCTAAAGGTTAGTGGATGCTCGAGGAGGAAAACTCGTAGAAACCTTCGTAGACTTAATCCTTGGAAAGAGAGCAATCTCTTTCTTTTAATGTTGAAAATTATTAAGTTTTCAATATTAAAAGGGAATAAATCTCATTTAAAATATATTTAATAAAAATATTTATTATTTTCTTTTGTGTGGTTTTCGATCATCAGTAATATATAATAAGTAGTCTATACTTAAATTATAATATAATGCTAATTTTTTTATATTGTTTGTTGAAATATCACAAAGACCTGTTTCATATGTAGAATAACTTTTTTGATTGATATTTAATATTTGAGCAATATCTTTTTGATATAAATCACGATCTTCTCTGACCTCTTTTAAACGGTTAAAATTTACATTATTAATTTTTGATTTGGGATAAAGTTCTTTAACATCTGTAATCTCTAATATATAATCAATATTTACTTTATAAAAAGTAGATATTCTTCTTAATACTTTTGTTGGTATATCTCTTATACAATTTTCATATTGAGAATAAGTATTTTGTTTAATTTTTAAATATTTGGCGATATCTTTTTGTAAAATATTTTTTTCTTTTCTAAGGTCTTTTAATTTATTCATTATTCATCACCTATTATTTTAATTAACCAAAAAATGAGATATTGACATATTCAAAAAAATGAGATATTATTTCCATATACTAATATCTCATTTTTTAGTATACGATAGGTGATAGGATATGAGTAAAAATAATAAAGTAACATTAATAATAGTTATAATAATTTCTTTAGTAATGCTAACATATAATAAAAGTTATTCATATAAAATGGATAATAATGAAATAGAAGAAAAAGAAGTAGAAAGAAAAGAATTTGGAATATATTATCAAACTTTTGGAAATTCATATGAAGAAAAAGATACTTTTCCAGATAAAGGATATCTATTAAATGAGAAATTAACCAAATGTTATGAATATGGTAACAATATAGAAATACCTAATGCAGTAGAACAAAGTTTAACAAACAAGGTAATAGATGGAAGTATAATAGTAACAAGCCAA
Source organism: uncultured Bacilli bacterium (assembly GCA_947628375.1). Classification (GTDB taxonomy): domain Bacteria; phylum Bacillota_I; class Bacilli_A; order RF39; family UBA660; genus SIG200. The sequence goes on along the minus strand of CANQZQ010000042.1, from coordinate 707 downwards.
AAAAGTATGCATTGTAAAATATATTTTGATAAAGATGAAAAACCAACAGTAAATTCATTTAATATAACAGGTAAAACATCAAGTGGAGCAACTTTAAGCAATAGATATACATATGATTATAATGTAACATATACATTTACATGGACAGATGAAGATGTAGCACAATATTGCTTAAGTACAAGTAGTACAACTTGTAATGGAACATGGGCATTAACAAATGGAGTAAAAACAATAACAATAGAGAATAATGTATTTACAAATACAGAAGGTCAAAAAACAATATATGTATACCTAAAGGATAAAGCGAATAATATATCAAGTACGACAACGACATCAACAGGAAATATAACAGTAGATAGAACAGCACCAGTAGTAAATACATTAATATTAACTGGAACAAGTGTAAGTCCATTTGTAGCAACAAGTGGATATACACATACAACAACAGTTAATTACACATCAACTATAACAGAAACAAATATGGAAGGATATTGTATAGTAGATGGAAATAGTTGTAGTAATTACAATACATCAACATCAAAATTATTAAATAGTACAATAACAATAGGCACCACACAAGGAAGCCATTCAATAACAGTAAGTGTAAAAGATAAATCAGGAAATGTAGGGAGTAAAACTCAATCGATAAGATTAGACACACAAAATCCAACAATAACATTGAGTAATGGAACAGCAACAGAAACAAG
>CANQZQ010000041.1 GCA_947628375.1 uncultured Bacilli bacterium | reverse complement strand
TTGCCTTTAAACCCTTCAAGGGTTTACGTGCTTAAGCACGTGGCCTGAACCTTTTTTTCGAAACGGTCAAAAAAAATAAGAGAAATTTTATTTTTCCCTTATTTTTAAATAAATTAATAAACCTTTTAATAAATCTTTATCTTCTTCTTTTAAATTTAAATTTTCTATTTTATCTAAAGAGTCATAATATAAGTTATCAAGATAATCTTCACTATATTTTAAAGCTCCTGATAATGTTAATAATTCTCTTATCTTTTTTAATTTTTTGTTAGTAATATTCTTTTTACCATAAATCTTTAAAAATTCATTTTTATATTCAGTGTTAATAATATAAGTATATAAAATAGTTTGTTTAAACTCTTTTATATCAGAAACATTAGATTTACCTAATGTTTCTTTATCTTTAAAAACACTTAATAAATCATCTTTTATTTGAAAATAAATTCCCATATTATTTAAAATATCTTCCATATCTTGAGGTAATACTTTACCTCCTAGTAAATAACCTAAAGCAAAAGGACCTCTAATGGTATAATAACTAGTTTTTAAGCTATAAGTAAGAATAACATCTTCTTCCCCTATCTTTTTAAAATGATATTTAGAAGCAAATGGCAAAAAAACATCTAATACTTCGCCTTTTATTGTTTTATCAACAATATCATTATAAGTACTTAGAATTTTATAAAATAATGGATGATTATAATAATTGTCATAAATTATTTTACTTGCTTGAAATAAACCATAATCACCTACACATAAAGCAATTGAATCAGCCATTTTTAATGTTTCATTAAAATATTTCTTACCTTCTCTTTTATTTAAATAAGCTTTTGATAATCTTTCTTGAATAGTTAGTTTTCCTCTTCGATATTTAGCATTATCAATAATATCATCATGAATTAATATAGCACTTTCAAATGTTTCATAAGCACTAGCTAAATTAACATAATTTTCATTTTTGCCTTTGGCAAAATATTCTCCTAAGGCAATTAAAGTGCCTCTTATACATTTGCCATTTTGATTTAAATCATTAAAATCATTGACTGCGTCTTTAATAACTAAATTATCTTCTTTATTTAAAGAAGCCATAATTAAAGAATTATTATTAACTATTTTTTCTAAGCAATCTTTATAATATAATAAAAAACTTAATAAATATTTATAATTATCTAATTCTTTTTCTGTTAAATCAAGATCTGTTATTAAAGCATAATCATCTTGATAATGATAATTACTCTTTAAAATATTTGTAGAAAAAATATTTAAATCATTATTATCAATGTTAATAACTTTTTGATATTTTTCTTTTAATTCTATTTTACTATCAATAATTTGTTTATAACTAGGACATTTAAATTCTTCAATTACGACCATTTTAAATTTTTCTTTAATTACCTTAGCTAAGTTATTAAATAATTCTTCATTTGTTTTAGGTAATTTAGGTAAATATATTTTTGCTTTACTATCTATTTTCTTTAAATCCTCAATATTATTAATATAATCTATACCATCAATATCTAAATAATAATCTCCAATTATTAAAACATGATAAAGATTATTTAAATGTTCTTTTATTTTAGTTATTACTTTATTCATAATTTGACAAGATATATCAATATAAGATATATTATTTTCTTTTAAATAATTTAAATTTTGTTTTGTTATTCCCAGTGGACCAATTATTAAAAGATCATCACTATTAAGTTTAAATATATCATCTATAATATAGATGCCTAAATTATTTAATTCATTTATAATATTTTTATTGTTAATAAAATCATGATAAAGATAAATATTTTGGGGATTTTCCTTACTTATTTCTTTTTCATAAACATCATAAATAGTCTTTAACATATCATTTAAACTTTTACATAAGCCTTTTACTTTGGGTAAATAAATCATAAAGCCTCCTAGAAAAAAAGAAATAGATGTCTATTTCTTAAAATGAATCAATATTTATTTTAACTTTTGGCATTTTATTAATGGCAGCATAAGCCCCAATAAGAGTTCTTATTGCAGATGATGTCTTACCATTTTTGCCAATAACTCTTCCCATTTCCGCTTCTGGAACTAATATTTCTAAAATAGTAACATCTTCATCAGCTTCAAAAAGAGAGACCTTGACAAGGTCAGGTTCTAAAACAATACTTTTTACTAAATATTCAGCAAATTCTACTTCATTCATTTAGTTCACCTAATTCTTTTTGTTTTTATTATTAGTGTATTTAGTCATAATACCAGCATGAGATAAAATATTTCTTACTGTATCTGTTGGTTGAGCTCCATTATTTAACCAATTAAGGATTTTTTCTTCATCTAAAGTTACTTTTTCAGCTCCTTTAACTGGATCATAAGTTCCAACTGATTCAATAAAGCGACCATCTCTTGGAAATCTTGAATCTGCTGCAACTATTCTATAAAATGGTTTTTGTTTAGCTCCCATTCTTTTTAATCTTAATTTAACAGCCATAATTGCCTCCTTTTTTACTACTAATAATATAACAAATAGAATTATTTATGTCAACATTTTTTCGTTGACTAGTTATCTTTTACTTCTTCAGTATCTAAATATTCTTCTTTAACATTATCAATTTCTTCATCTACTTCTTCATCAATTATTTCTTCATAATCATCATCTAAATCTTCAACCGAAATTTTAACTTTGGTATTTCCCACAATTTCAACTCCTAATTCTTTTTCAATCGTTAAATTAACTACACCATCTTTAATATCTACATTAGTTACAGTTGGTTGTTTTAAACTACGCACAATAATTTCTGAATTGTTATCTAAAACCGTATCATTTTTAAGTGGAACATTCATTTTATCAGAATAGTTAAATCTTTTTGTACTAACTGCGGTTTTTGTATCATTATCATATGAATACCAAACATTGACATCAAATGATCCAGTAATTAAAACACTACCATTATTATTTGCTCCATTAAAAGTATTGTTGATAACCCAACATCCTAAAACAGTATCAGCTCTTTCTTCTGGTGTTAAATTAAAATTACTACTACTAGTTTTTTTAGCTTTACCAATAACCGCTTTAGTTACTATTTCTCTATAATTAGACAAATTTATCACTCCCTAATTTAATCTATGCGAAACTTAGGGAAAAAGAACAATCTTTAAATTATTTTTAAAATCTCCTTTAATGCCTTCAATAAATCCTTCATCACCCGAAATTACAACATTATCATATTGTTGATACTTTAAAGGATTTATTGAATCATCTAAATTAATATTTAAATTTATTCCCAGACTATTATAATAATTACATGTTTTATGAATAAGCCAACTATTAATAGCTAAATACATGTGATCAATATAAATATTTAAAATATATGGAGCATAATTAATTAATAATTCTAAAACAGTATAAACATCTCCATCACAGATAAAATGCTTATAAGTATCTATTTTTTCTAATTTAACATCTTTTTTAAACATTTCTAAAATATCTTCATATGTTAATTTAGTATGACATACTTGATTATCAATCTGAATTAAGTTTAAAACAATCTCTTTTTCTAGAAATAGTTCTTCATATAAATAATCTTTTAACATTAAAGATTCCTTTCTAATTCTCCATTTGTTACTAAACGATTAATAAATAATTTAACTTCTTCACTATAATCATCACCCATAATACATGACTCTAAAATATTAATTGTTCGATCCATATTTTTAAAATGATAAATTCTTCTTATTCCATATTCGGGAGCACTACTAATAAGATTAATTAATTCTTGCTTAGTTAATTTAGACAAAGAAAGAAAATCTTTAAAGTTCATTACATATATAGCAGATGTTTCCATTTCTTTTCTTGTTTTAATCTTCGTATAATCACGCATGAAAATAACTTTGCCATTAGGATAAAGATAAGCAATATAACCTAGAAATGTATCTTTACCTTCGACTGTATAAAGATAATTACTTCCTTCAATATAATTTCTAACTATTCTAAATTTTCTTATAAATTCAGAAGTATCAATAGTCTTATTATAACTATAATAACTTCCTTTCGAAATATTTTCTTCTCTTTTTTTGCCTTTAGGTAAAAATTCCCATTTAGCAAATAATAATTCTTCTTCTCGCATTCTTTTAATTAATTCATCTAATTTATAAGCATCCGTTCTAGTTTGAGGATTAAATGCCTCTATTTCACTTTCACGATAACCAAAATTTTTTAAAATACTTTTTATTTTATCGGAATTTAAATCAGGAACAATAATATCTGGATTAAGTTTTAAATATTTATCTAATCCTTCTAAAATAACATTTACATCAATTAATTTGTTTTTACTACTTCCCCATAAGTTAACAACTGCAGAAGGATTATATGAGTGATCAGTCTTTCTAACTATTTTTACAGCTTCTGCATAATGCATAACGATTCTAAGTAAGTTTATAGAAACATTTTCTTCATTACACATTAAAGTTTTTAAACATTCATACATAATAACTATACATAATTTATCATAAGAAAAACAATTTAAAAACTCTTCTAAATTTATTTGCTTATCAAAGAAAGAATATAATTTTAATCTACTAATATTTAAGAAATTATTTAAAATATTTATTCCATTTTTTAAATAATAATTTAATATTCCTGGATTTTTATAATTAATTTTATGATCTATTAAGTCATCTACAATATCATTAAAATATGGTGACTTTTGACCATTTTTTAAAATATCTTGAAATCTTTTTTTAGTTTCAATAATAATTTTTCTAGCTTCTTCAATTACTTCTTCATCGCTTTTATCTTCTTCAATGGCTTTATCAAAGCCGGAAAAATCAACTCCATTTACCTTATTAGCAAATAATTTCTCTACTAAATAATTAATATACGAAAAACGTATGCCTCTTTTATCCGTCTTTTTATTATAGCCTAAACAAATAGCGACATTAAATTTTAAATCCATACTGTTAGGTTCAAAGAATTCTCTCATATATTTATAATAATTTTTTTCTAAGAATTCCGCATAAGCATTACTATTTTTACTTTGAATAGCATTTAATAAAAGCTCATTTTCTTTATGAATGCTATCACCTAAATGAAGCTCCCCATCATAATAAATTTCAGGGTCAAATATTTCACTTACTGGAAACACTTCTTTTAAAGTCATAAAAACACCTCTTTTTATGTACAATTTGGTATTATACAACTTTTTTAACAAAAATAAAACCTCAAATTTGAGGTTTTATCTAAGATAATCTATTATTTTTATTTCTAATAATTATATAAGCAATAAGAAGAGTAACAATTAAGACAATACATACAATTATTGCTATTTCTAAATAGCCAACAGTATTAGTCTTTTCGACATTATTATCAGTTTGATTATTTTGAATAACATGTTCTTCACTATTATTATTTTCTTGACTACTATTATTATTAGTATCTTGTCCATAATTATTGTTGTTAGAATTTTGTCCTTGATTGCTATTATTACTACTACTTTCTTGATTATTAGATCCATTATTATCTTGAGTAGTATTATTATTGTTATTAGTACTACTATTATTATCTGAACTACTATTTACATTATTATTTGTACTATTATTTGAACTATTATTTTGACTATCATTAGTAGTTTTATTTTCATCGATAATCCAATTAACTGTAGCTTCTAATTTGCTTTCATTACCAGCTTTGTCTTTAAAATTAAAGGTAAAGGAACCATTTTTAGTAAATGTATATTTTTTACTACCATTATTACCGATAACTTCAATATCTTCATCGCTTATTAATTCTACTGTTACATTATCTTTCGTTTCACTAGTTGTACTATATTTTAAATTAGCTTTTGGTGCTACTTTATCAATCCAATCAACTGTAGCTGTAACACTACCTTTATTATAATCAGCATCTTCAAACTCAAAAGTAAATGAACCATTTTTAGTAAATGTATAAGTATTTTTGCCTTCATTATTTGTAATTGTGATATCTTTATTAGCATTAACTAATTTTACAACAACATCTTTATTAGTTAAACTTTTTGTACTATATTCTATTTCGGCCGTTGGTGGAGTTTTTCTTTTAGCATCTTCAAATAAGTTAATCATCGCTGCACTCATATAATTACCTGATGTTTTAGTTCCAATTACTTTAACATATTGAGCTTTTTCTACTTTTTCAAAATCAACTGTTTTACTTAAATTATTTAAGGCCCATTCTGTTTCACTAACTACTTCAGTCCAATTTTCATTATCCATACTAACTAATACTTTAGCATTTAAAACAATACCATTAGTACTACTTTGACGTGGAACATACTCTAAAGAAGTAATGTATGATGGTTCATCAAGTTTTAAAACAATAAATTTATCATTATCAGAGCCATCCCAAGCTGTATGCCACATTGTATTAAGATTACCATCAATAGCATGTTCTTTACCATTATCATGTCCTGGTTCATCAGATGATACACTATCTATTTCTAATCTTTTAAAAGATACATATTTATTAGTTTCACTCTCTCCATTACTTGTAAAAGTAAATTCTTGTTCCTCACTTGGAGTAAAGTTTTGAAATCTACCAACTCTTACTAAAACTTTAGTATCACCACTTAAATCTGGTTCTTTCTCACTAAATCTTGTCCATTCTTCATCATCTATAAATTTCCATTCCATTGAATCAGTAAGACCAACAAAAACATTTTCGTTATCATTTATAGCTAATGAAGCTGGGAATTTAGCTGCTTCCACTGGAATGTCATAAACAACATCTAAAGCTCCGACTATTCTTATATGAATATCAGTTTCAGCATTTATTAAATCAAGTTCTTCATCTGTCAATTGATGTTCTAGTCCTTCTGCATCTTGCCAATCATTAGCACTTAAACTACTCTTTAAATTATATTGCCAACTAACACCATTACCATCAAAGCTTTTTGATAAAACTATTTTACCAGCATTATCACCATCAAATGCGAAAGTAGCAACTGCATCTTTATTAGCGTTTAATAAATAATTAGCAACTTGTCTTTTAACATTATCATTAACAACGCTTTTATCTTCTTTAGTAGCTTCTTCTAAAGTAGTTTTAACAAGTTCTATATAACGCGCTTTGTAACTAGGAGTTTGAATATTATTACTAATCATTCTTAATAAATCATACATTGGTAAAGGATAATTTTTTAATGTTGTAGCAATTTCTTCTGCTAAACTATAAAAATCACTTTCGCTTTTTTCTAGCATTTCATAAGTTTCAACTAAACCAAGCCATGCATCAAAATTAATATTTTGTTTATCTAAAGCAGCCCGATAAATCTTTTCTAAAACATCTGGATCATCTTCATAAACTTTAGCACTCATTAAAATTTCTTCCGCTATTTTATAATTATCATAATCATCTAATGCTGCTTGTGCTAATACAACATAGCTTGCTGGGAAGCCTCCAGCATAACTACCACTACCCCAGCCATTTGGCATTCTTACAGATAATTTTTCAGTTTTTCCTGATTGCCCCCAACCAGAAACATCGTTATATAAATTCCATACTTTATGACCATTATCATCAATTGACATATAAATATAAGCAGCATGACCAGGTTGCGATACTACACTAGAAGGAACACCATAACTACCCCAAATATTAGAACCAGTCTTAGAAAGTCCGCCACAAACAGAACCTTCTTCAAAGACAATCCATAATTTTGGATATCCTTCTTTATAAGTTATACCATAATCTTTAAAATTATAAGCATAAGGTAAATTACCTCTTTTTTTACTATTCCACATATCTTTAGAATCTTCTACATAATATTTTGGATTATTATATTCATAACCAAAACGATATGTTATATAAGTATATGGATTTTTACTATTATTTTCCGTCGTATAATGATTTAACCAAATTATTTCTTCATCATCAATAATATTATTCATGACAAAACGCATTTCTTCAACACTAATTGTTTCAAAAATATTATTAATTAATAAACCATCTTCATGTAACTTTTTAAATATTTCATAACGATCAACTGCATTTGAACCATTCGGATCATCTGGATCTTCTGGGGCTCCACTTACCCATAATCCTACATTAGCAGAGTGCGTAAGTGATAAGGTAATAATCATTTCTTTATATAAATCTTTTAAAGCTACACCATTTTCTGTCACTGAAGTATTTTTTAAATCAGTATCTTTATATTTAAAATATAACTCATTTAAAATACTTAAGCTAGTTGCATAGTTACCATCAGGCTCTCCCCCTAAAACATATAATTCTAGAGTTTCTTTATCATTCATTAACCAATTCAAAACATCTTTATAATGACTACTATATCTAAATAAAGCTTGCAAAATATCATAACCAACATTAGAAACAAATTCTCTTTGTAATAAAGTTAAATTATATTTATCTAAATTAGTAAATGTTCCCTCTTTAATTTCACTTTCGTAATTTTTAATTAAAGCATCATAATCACTAATTTTTTTAACAATTGAGTTATCATCTGTTTTAACTTCTTCATAACCCTCTTTAATTAATTTGGCATCAGCATAAACGGCATCATCATACCACATACTATACCAACTATCGCCATTTTCATAAGCATATAATCTTAAATATTTAACATCTTTAAGAGGAATTTTAACATATTCGGCATCATCCCAACCTTTTTTAATACCAGAAGTATAAGCCGTTGTCCATTCTTCGCCATCTTTTGAAGTATAAATAGTAAATGTAACTCCACTATTATAATAAGTACTTACTTCTTTAGCATCGACTCCTATATAAGCCGTAAAATAATCGTAATCATAACCACTTACATCATAAACTAAATTAGAAGTTGCCCAAGCCGCAATACCTTTAATAAATGGTGTTTTTACGCCTTCAATATTAAGTGTAATTAAACCACTTGAATTATTCTTATCAAGTCTTAAATAATATCCAGGCTCAACATATGATTCTTCTTCTATATAATTTATATCAGATAAATAAATATGATCCGTTGTATCATATGATAAAGCTAGATAATTATAAGCTCTTCCTCCATCAAATCTTTTATAAAAAATACTTACTGTAAGAACCATTAAAGCAAGAACTAAAATAAAAGCACCTTTTAATAAATTTTCTTTTTTAATGCACTTAGCCATTTAAAACACCTCTTTTTTATGAATACTATTATACATTTTTAACGTCAAAAATCAATATTTTTATGTCAAAAATAGTCAATTTTTATATAAAATTTACAAAAATATTAACTTTTAATTAATTGTATAACCCCTTATAATATATGTAAGAGGAAGAAAAATGAATATTATAAATGAATTAAAAAATAATGCCAATCAAGATTATCAAAAATTTAATCTAAAAATTTGTCAAACTAAATATGAAATGTTGGGTGTAAAAGTTCCTATATTAAGAAAAATGGCAAAAGATTTATTAAAAAAATATTCTTATCAAGAAATCTTTAATAATTTAAATGATAATGTTTATGAATGTCTCTTATTAAAAGGGATAATTATTGGAAGTATTGATATCTCCTTAAATGAAAGACTAAAATTAATTGATAATTACCTAGTTCAAATTGACTGCTGGGCTTTATGTGATATTTTTGTAAGTAATCTTAAATTTGTTAAAAAGTATCCCAAAGAAATGTTTAATTATGTTAATAATTTGTTAAATTATCAAGAAGAGTATTATTTAAGATTTGCTATTGTTATTTTACTAACATATTATTTAAATGATACTTATTATCAAGATGTTTTAAGTATTTTACTAAGTATTAAAAGCAACTATTTTTATGTTAAAATGGCTCTTGCTTGGGCATACTCAATTAGTTTAATAAAATATTTTGATGAAACAATTAACTTTTTATTGGATAATAAAAATAATATTGATAAATGGATATATAATAAAGCATTACAAAAAGGAAGAGAATCTTTTAAATTAAGTCATGAACAGAAAGAAATATTAAAAAATTTAAAAATAACATAGTGTTGCATCTAAAAATATTTTATTTTAATATATAAAGCTATGGAGGAATTATGGAATATAAATATTTAGAAGAAGATTTATTTAAAAAATACAATTCTAGTGAGCCACTTGGCTTTGCTCGCATTAAAGCCATAACAGCTATATCTTTTTGCTTAGCCAATTTTCGACCAAAACGTGGTAGATTTACGGGTATAGATGCTATATACGCTTCATCAAAAGAATGCACTAGAACTTTAAAGTTTTTATGTGCCAATACTGATTTTTTAAAATACTATTATGCCTATTATAGTGAAGAAACTTTAGATTTTACTAAAAGATGGGAAGATAGATTAGTTGTAAGAATTAATCCGAGTGATCTTTCCTTATGGCAAGAAGATGGATTAAAACAAATTATCTATGCCCCATTAGAAGATACTATTTTCATTTTAAGAAGAAAAGATAATGCTTTTATTAATGAAATTCTTCAAGGTAATAGATATTGTAATGAAAATGATGCCCGTGTTAATGCTAGGGTAAGTACTGAATGCTATAATTTAAGCGAAGAAGAAACGGAAGAATTTAGAAACTATTTTGCTACTAGCGAGATAGAAGATCAACCATTAATAAAGTATATTGTTAATAAAACCTATAATGAAGCAACACCTAAATTACCTGATTATGAATGTATTACCACTTTAAATGATGATTGTACCATTAATTATTATGAAATAGAGGATAATAATGTGGCGTTAAAAGAACAATTTAAAGTATATGAATTGCCTGGGAACAAGCTTATCTTATTTCCTATTTCAGAAATACTTGGCTTTTGTGTAGAACCCAATTCATTATATACAGCTTATCGCAAATATTTTGATGAAGGGATCCCTTTCTTAAAAAAAGATGAAACTAAATTAGAAAGAAAGATATAATATTAACTAGAGTTATTTTTAAAAAGTAAATCTAGTTTTTAATTAAAATGATATTGCATTTAAACAAAATTTATATTAGTATATAAAGCTATGGAGGAATTATGGAATATAAATATTTAGAAGAAGATTTATTTAAAAAATACAATTCTAGTGAGCC
>CANQZQ010000040.1 GCA_947628375.1 uncultured Bacilli bacterium | reverse complement strand
CATTAGCAACAAGTTTCTGGCCAGGATTTTTAGTACTATATCCATTTTTTAAAATTTCAATAACACCTGCATCATAAGCATGTTTTTCTATCCCTTGCCCATCGGTAACATCAAAAACTACTTCTCTACAAACAAACGTAGTATCTCCTTTATCACTTTTTCCAGCGCTCATTCCTGCTTGACGGCAATAACTTGAAAAAACCATACCATCATTATCTACAAGATTATATAAGTGATAATTAATTGTATTAGTACTACCACCATATGGTGTATATGTAAAATTTACTCCAGTACCAGAATCAAAGCCACTTCTAGCATATAAAGCATCAGCACAATTTCTTGCAGCTTTAGTAACATTCATAAATGACAAAAACATTATTAAAAATAATGCTATTTTTCTTACTTTTCTCATAATCCCATCTTCCTTTGATTTCTAATTTTCTTTATCTTTTTAACAGCAAAATAACCTCCTATTAAAAAGCACACCAATAAAACAGATACGAATATCCATTTGTAATCTTTTATAAAATTTAAAACATTATTTAAAAAGCCTTGATTTTTATTAATTTCTTCCCCATTTTTATCTATTTCACCAGTTCTATATTCATCAACTTTCTCCAAAAAATCTTCTTGAGAAATTTCTTTAGTTGTTACATATTTCTGACAAAGAGAAAATTCGGGAATCTCTTCACAAATAGCTGTATTACTATATTGATTATATCTAGGTGTTGTAAGTGGTATAGTTTTAATAACTTCATCAGGACATCCTGTTTTAGAAGAAGTATAAACTTTAAAAGTAAACGCTGTCATCTCTTCAGAATTCCAATCAAATGAAACAATACCATCAGCTGTATCGTCATAATCAAAATCCCATCTTGTTTTATCGACATTATTAGAAACCTCAACATAAAAATCTTCCGTCATATTTATAATTGAAATTCTAAATACTTCTATATCTACTGGTCCATCTTCAAATTGCTCAGTAATAGTAGCTACTTCATAATTAGCTTTAACATTAGCGGCCTTTTGATTTAACTCTACTTGCTCTTTATATGAGCATAAAGATGCTGCATTAACATTTATTGTAAATGAAAAGAATATTCCCAAAAAAATTAATAATTTTTTCATTTCTACTATACCTACTCTCTATCTAATAAAAATTTTAACACAAGAGCTAATCTTTAGCAAGCGCCATTGAATAGTTTTTTAAGTTATGATATATTTAATCTAGGTGCTCAAGATGGAAAAAATTATTAATTTTTTAAATGGCTTAGGAAAAGAATTTTTTCTAATTATAATTTATTATCTATTAATTTTACTATTATCTTTAGTTTTCCATGATAGTCTAAATCTTAATTCTCCCAATTACGAAATAAGTAATATTTTAATTAATTTATTATTAATAATTATTTTTTTAATTATTTTTAGAAAAAAGATTATTGCTAAATTAGACGATTATAAGAACAATGGAAAAAGCTATTTAAAAAAAAGTTTTATTTATTATATTGTTGGTTTAATTGTCATGGTTGTAAGTTTAAATATCATTACTTTTTTTTATCAAATGCCTTTAAATGAAACTGCTAATAGAGAAACTTTAATGGCTTTTCCACTTAGTTCTCTTTTTAATATTTTAATAACTGCTCCCCTTGTAGAAGAATTACTTACAAGAGTTATTTTAAAAGACTATATCAAAAATAAATATTTATATATATTCATATCTGGTTTATTATTTGCTTTTTTGCATATCTTAACTTCCCTTTCTAATGGGATAACTTATGAATTATTATTTTTAATTTCTTATGGAGCGATTGGAATAGCTTTTTCATTAATGTATTATAAAACTGATAACATTTGGACAAGCATAACTTATCATTTTATTCACAATCTAATATGTCTTATTTTAATATTTGGAGGTTTAGCATGAAAAAAATAATTATTATAATAATACTTTTAATAACTTGTGTTTTTTTATATGGTCATTATATTGAAATTAATAAATTAAAAACTAATAAATTTAAAATCTATGCTCCAAATATTTCTGATAGTTTTAAAGAATTAAAAATAGTTCATTTTTCAGATATCTTATATGATAAAGATGAAGCTAAATTAGATAATATCATTTCTACCATTAACAAAGAAAATGCTGATATCGTTGTTTTTAGTGGTGATTTATTTAATGATCGTTATAGTTATAATGATGATGACATTAATTATTTAAAAGATGAATTAAAAAAAATTAAAGCTACGCTTTATAAATTTGCTGTTATAGGTGATAATGATTTAAAATTTTTAAATTCTTATAAAGATTTATTATATGAAGCTGAATTTAAATTATTAGATAATGAAAATATGTTATTATTTTATAAAGATAATACTCCAATTAATATAATTGGCATAAGTGATGTAAATAAAATAGATGATTTATTAAAAACAGATGTTGAAGTAAGTCATACTATTGTTATAACTCATGAACCTGATAATGCAAATAATCTTATAAAAAATGGCGTTAACACTATTCTATCTGGTCATAGTTTAGGAGGTATTATTAAATTACCTTATTTAAATGGCATCATAAAAAAAGAAGGTGCTAAAACCTACATTAATTCTTATTATAAAGAAAATGATACAGAAATTTTTATTTCTAATGGACTAGGTTATGAAAAATTTAACTATCGTCTTTTTAATACACCATCTATTAATATTTATCAATTTAAAAAATAACTATTCATTATTTTTAATTTCGTTAATAAGGCCAATTAACATATTAATTCTATTTTGGTAAGATATGGAAGTATAACCGAAACAATAACAATCAAAATATAAGTAGAAAGGATGTTTTAAAATGTTTAAAAAGACAATTATGTTCGTTCTAATGATGTTATGCTTTATGCCATTTGTAACTAATGCCAAAACACTTATTGTTAATAGTCAAAGTGAATTTCTTGAAGCATTAAGCGATTCAACTATTGATACAATAACTTTAGGTAAAGACATTGAAACAACAGAAAAAATTAACATTACTAGACCAGTAACTATTGATGGCGCTAATCACACCATGAAATATGTAGGAACTTTTGGAACAGATGCCTCTAAATCAAATACTGTCTGGGGTGGAATATATGTTCTTCAAGTATATAAAACTACTGCTACTATTAAAGACATTAAACTAACTGGTGGTAATGCAGGTCTTTTAATCAATGGTGCTAAAGTAACATTAGATGGTAATATCGATGTGTCTGGAAACGGTTTTGGTGGTATTGAACTTGGTAAAGGTTCAAATGTAACTGAAGCCCCTGCTCTAACTCTTGGAAAAGATATCAATGTTGTTAACAACACTGAAAAAACAACTGCTCCAACAATCTGGGTTGCTAAAGATGGCGCTGATGGTACTATCACAATGAATGGTATAACTAAAACATTAGATGAAGGTGAAGAATTCACTATAACTGAAATAGAAACTGTCTTAGGTTTAGATATTGCTAAAAACCCTGACACAGCTGATAACATAACAATTTATAGTGCAATTCTATTTACAAGTTTTATAGGTTTTTTAACTACTTATAAATATTGCAAAAAAGAGGAATGTTAATTTCCTTTTTTTATGAGTTTAGCGTGAACAACTATACGGTTACCATTTAAATCATAACAAGTTGATAAAGTAAGTATTTTATCATTAATATTAACACCAGTTTTAAAATCAAAAATACTTCTTTTTTTTATGGTGTCTAAAAATTCTTGATATATATCGTCAGTTTTAAACTTAGTCATAATATAATAGCTTTCTTCATGTATTTTATAAACACTAAATACTTGCCAAATAGAATTTTCTTTTTCATTAGATAACTTTATAATACGATTACTTATATCATTAAACCAATCTTTTTTAAGTAAATTATTTAAAGAAGCAAACATTGAACCATCTTTTCTCCTGTGACCATATATAACAGTATTTTTTCCATAATCATAAGGATCATTACGATAGTCCATATATATCCAACCAGCTTGATTATATTTTTTATCAAAGGAATGTGTTAAATAAAATTCATTATCGCTACTTTGAACAACCGGATAATTAATTGATGTTCCTGGAATGCTTATATAGGAAACAACATCTGAATTTATTTTTTTTAAATCATCAAAACCAATTTTTAAAAAAGGAACTTCTGTGTATTCATAGTAAGAATCATTTAAATCATCAGGTTTATTTACTAATTCATAAGTTGGTTCATTAGATGTTTCATCTTCTTTTATATCGGTATCATTTTCTATAATTATTGTGGCATCTTTAATTAATTTAGTAACTTTTTGAGTATGATAATTATCTATAAGCCATATAGAAATATTATAAATACTAAATACTAAACCAATGCCAAAAATTATTAATAGAAACATTTTGATATTTTTTTTCATATATTCACCTTCTATTATTATGATTAAATTTAATTAATATATTATTATAAATTTTGATATAATAAAAATAAGGTGATCATAATGTCTGCAAAAAATATAATATTTCTCATTTTAATATTATTAGGTATTATTGGGTATTTATCTTTTAATACTTCTATTTTAGATAAAATAAATGATCAAAATATAACATCTACTGATTTATTCAAAGATTATTATGATAACGCCAGAGAATTATTAAACACTCTTACTATTGATGAAAAAATAAGCCAAATGTTATTAGTAAGACATCCTAGCCAAAATGACTTAAGTATTCAAAAAAATTATCAATTTGGAGGCTTCGTTTTCTTTGCTAGTGATTTTAAAGATAAAACTAAAGAGCAGGTTATTAAAATGATTACAGATTTGCAAAACATTTCTAAAATTCCTCTTCTTACCGCAATTGATGAAGAAGGTGGCACTGTTTCAAGATTAAGTAGCAATAAAAATTTAGTTAGCACTCCCTTTAAATCTCCCCAAGAATTATACAATGAAAATGGCTATCAAGCAATTTACGATGATGTTTTAAATAAAAGTCAAATTTTAGAAACATTAGGTCTTAATTTAAATTTAGCTCCAGTAGTGGATGTTTCAACCAATCCCAATGATTATATGTATAAAAGAACCATTGGTATGGATACAGAACATACAAGCATATATGCTAAAACTGTTATTGAAGCTAGTAAAAAAGGCCATGTTTCTTACACTTTAAAACATTTCCCTGGCTATGGTAATAATTTAGACACCCATATAACTTCTTCAATTGATAACAAAAGTTATGATGATATACTAAAATATGATATTCCTCCTTTTCAAGAAGGAATAAAAGCTGGTGCTGAAGCTATTATGGTTAGTCATAATATAATTTTTAATATTGACAAAGAAAACCCCTCTAGTTTATCAAAACTCGTTCATGATATATTAATTAAAGATTTAAATTTTAAAGGTATCATCATTACAGATGATATTAGTATGAATGCTTTAAAAGATATAAGCGATACGGAAATAAAAGCAATTAAAGCTCAAAATGATCTTTTAATAACATCCGATTATCAAAACAGTTTCAATAATATTAAAAATGCCTATAATGAAAATATAATTACTGAAGAAGAAATCGATAATCATGTTTTAAAAATATTGGCTTGGAAGTATTATAAAAAACTCATCTAACATATATTTTACTAGGTGATGTTTTTGAATATTATTAAAAAAATTTTTTATTTATTTTTCCCTCTTATATGTGGTTCTTTAATTGGGGTATTAATTTCTAATTTTATGGATTATTCTTCATTAGTAAAGCCACCTATAGCCCCACCTGGATACATATTCCCAATTGCTTGGTCAATTATTTATCTTTTATTAGGATTATCCTTTCTTCTATATAAATCTAAAAATAATAGTCCAACTTTAGATAAAGTTTATTATCTTAGTTTAGCCATTAATCTTTTATGGAGCATCTTCTTTTTTATTTTTAAATGGTATCTATTTACTTGCATTTGGACTATTATTTTACTTTTATCAGTTATTTATTTACTTAAATTATTTTATTATCAAAATAGAATTTCATTTTATTTAAATTTACCATATCTTATTTGGTTAACATTTGCTACTTATTTAACTTTTAGCATTTATTTTCTCAATTAAAATAATTTCATTTTTTTAACTTAGCTATTTTATCTTTTGATAGCCCAGTTATCTTACTTATTAATTCTTCATTAAATCCATACATTATTAATTGCTGAGCGGTATTAATTTGAGCTTCTTTAACACCTTCTTCTTTTCCTTTCCTTAAGCCTTCTTTTCTGCCTTCTTTTCTGCCTTCCTTTACCCCTTCTTCTTTAATTTCATTTTTAAATCTAATAAATCCCTCTCTATTACTTTTTTCGTTCCATTTTCTAACATATTCCATTAATTCTTCCATTTTTTTATCTCCCTTCGCATATTTATTCATTTCTTCTACACTTCTACTCCTAATTATTCGTAAATAAGTTATAAATCTTGCTTCATCTTTGTTATAAATTATTTTATCAACTAGATCATATCTTATTAAATAGATAATTATATTATCATCTATTTCTTGATTATTATCTTTATTTTTGCAAAGATAAGTATTAACTAATTGATTATTAATTTTTTTATAATTTCCTTCAACTAAATTAAGACTTATAACTTGGCTAAAATCTTTATACTTCTTTTTTACATCTTGATTACTATATAGCCTACAAGCATATGCTAAACTTTTATTATAATTTTCTTTATTAAATTTGTTACTATACATTTCAATTGATAATGTTTTAGTATCACTAAGAGTTACTACTAAATCTCCAAAAAAGCTTTTATATCTTTTATTATTAGCATAAATATATGATTCAGGTATAATATCTTTTATTAAAATATTTATATCTATTTTCATATATTCAAAAAAGCTTTTAAGAAAATCTTCTAAAACTTTATTTTTAGAAAATACATATTTAAAAGTTAGATCATTTGTAAGCATATCTTTTTGCACCGTTGCTAACAATTTTTTCTCCTTTCTACGAAGTAAAATATTTTTCTCCTTCTAATAATATATATTGCGTTTTATGGTCAATTTCCTTCTTTTTTCACAAAACTTTCACAATTTAAAGCAAAAAAAATTTGTTTCGCTTTCAGAAACAAATTAATTTCGATCATTATACATTACAAATAATCGAACTATTTCAAGAATTGATGTTAATACCGATGCCACATAAGTCATCGCAGCTGCCAATAAAACTTTTCTTACACCATCATCTTCTTCATTATCAATCAATTTTAATTTAATTAATTCTTTTTTAGCTCTATAACTTGCATTAAATTCCACTGGTAGTGTTATTAACTGAAATAATAAGCCAATAGAAATTAAGCCAATTCCAAATAGAAATAAATTAAAATATTCGGCAAATAAACCTATTAAAATAACTATCCAAGCAAAACTAGAAGTAAAGTTAACAATAGGGACTAAAAAACTTCTAATTCGCATAAACGTGTAATTTTCTTTATCTTGAATGGCATGTCCACATTCATGGGCCGCTACAGAAAGAGAAGCAATACTATTACCATGAAAAATATCTTTTGAAAGCTTCACTACTTTTCTCGTTGGGTCATAATGATCAGTTAAATTACCACTAGTCTCAACAACATAAATATCATCAAGTCCATTTGCTTCTAATATTTTTTTAGCTACATCAAAGCCTGTTAAACCTTTTTTATTTTCAACTTTTTTATATTTTCCATAATTGATAGTTATTCCTAATTGAGCTAAAATCGGTACAATTATAATTATTATATACAATAAGATATTAAGCATACTACTATTCATTACTTCACCTCAAAAATTGTTCCCTCACGAGTATCTTTTAATATTATACCCTCTTTTTCTAAATCATTTCTTATTTGATCAGCTAAAGCATAATTTTTATTTAATTTTGCTTCATTTCTTTCTTTAATTTTTTCCATAATATAATCTTCATCAATATTTAATTCTTCTTTTTTAGTTAAATCTAATCCTAGTACTTGATCAAAATCGTTAATTAACTTATATTTAGTCGCATCATTAGTATTATCTTTTAAAACATCATAAATAATACTTAAACTATTTGCAGTATTTAAATCATCATTTAAAGTATTTTTAAATTCTTCATTAAATTTTTCATATACTTTTAGATCAATATTACCGCTATTATCTAAACTTAAAACTTTATTTTTTAATTTTTTATAAGCATTTTCTGCTCCATCTAGTGAATCATAACTAAAAGTTAATTGTTTACGATAATGACTTTGTAAACACATAAAACGATAACTTAAAGGATTATAACCTTTTTCTATTAAAGTGCTTATAGTTAGTGTATCGCCTTTACTTTTACTCATTTTACCAGATGCATCATTTAAATGTTCACCATGGACCCAATACTTACACCATTTATGACCTATATAACTTTCTGATTGAGCTATTTCATTAGTATGATGAGGAAAAATATTATCAACTCCCCCACAATGGATATCTAAATATTCCCCTAAATATTTTAAACTAATTCCAGAACATTCGATATGCCAACCAGGATAACCCACACCAAAAGGACTATCCCACTTTAATTCTTGACTATCAAATTTACTTTTGGTAAACCATAAAACAAAATCTGTTTTATTTTTTTTATTTTCATCAACGGAAACAGTATCTCTTACCCCTTCAATTAAATCTTCTTCTTCTTGATTAGTTAATTTATAATACTTTGCTAATTTAGAAGTATCAAAATAAATATTTCCTCCCGCTTTATAAGCATAACCATCTTGAAGTAATTTAGTAATTATTTTTATATATTCATCTATATTTTCTGTTGCAGGACTAATAATCTCTGGCTTTTTTATGTTTAAATAAGCTAAATCTTTAAAAAAAGCCTCAGTATAAAATTTAGCAATTTCTAAAACTGATTTATGTTCATTTTTAGCACTTTTAACCATTTTATCATCGCCTGTATCAGCATCACTTGATAAATGTCCTACATCAGTTATATTCATACATCTTTTAACATTATATCCTAAATAAGTTAAAGACTTTTCTAATATATCTTCCGTAATATATGTTCTCAAATTACCTATATGAGCATAATGATAAACTGTTGGACCACACGTATACATTGTCACAACATCTTTATGCCAAGGAATAAATTCTTCTATTTTTCTGGTTTCTGTATTATATAAATGCATAAAAACCTCTTTTCTATTTTAATCTATCTAATACTTTTTCTCTACCTATTAAATAAATTTCATCAGGAAGTTCTGGCCCATGTTCTACACCACTTATTTTAATTCTAATTGGCATATATAATAATTTCCCTTTAACTCCTGTTTTTTCTTTAACAATATTGATAACTTCTGCAATTGCATCAACATCCCAATTATTTAATTTTTCTAATTCATCATGATAAGTTTTAATTACAATAGGTATATTTTCATCACTTTTAAGAAATTCTTCATTTTCTTTACTAATACTAATACTATCTTCAAAAAATATTTTAACCATTTCATCAATTTGTTTACCATAAGATAAATGATCTTTATAAATAAGTAATAATTTATCTACCCATTCATTACTTTTACCACTAATATCATATGTTAAATATGGTTTAATAAATGCTAAATATTCTTCATCATTTAATTCTTTAATATATTTTTGATTAAACCATTCTAATTTTTTAATATCATAAGTAGATGATGATTTACCAATTCTTTTTGGATTAAAAGCTTTAATTAATTCATCCATTGTAAATACTTCTTTATTTTCTTCTGGACTCCATCCAAGTAATACTAAATAATTAACAATTGCTTTAGGTAAAAATCCTTCATTATATAAATCCATAAATGAGGCATCACCATTACGTTTAGATAACTTATTACCATCGCTTCCTAAAACCATTGGTACATGAATATATGTTGGCTTTTCCCATCCAAATGCCTCATATAATAAATTATATTTGGCACTTTGATCTAAATATTCTTTACCCCTAATAACATGAGTAATAGCCATTAAATGATCATCAATAACATTAGCAAAGTTATAAGTTGGAAAACCATCACTTTTAAGTAATATTTGATCATCTAAAATACTATTATCTATTTTAATTTTTCCATATATAACATCTTCAACAATAGTTTCTCCAACTTTAGGCATTTTTTGTCTTATTACATAAGGAACACCATTTTTTAAATTTTCTTCTATTTTTTCTTTACTTAATTTTGAACAACGACCATCATATAAAAATGGTTTATGACGAAGATTAGCTTTTTCCCGCATTTCTTCAAGTTCATTTTCCGTACAAAAGCAATAATATGCATGCCCCTTTTCTACTAATTCTAAAGCATATTTTTTATATATATCTAATCTTTCACTTTGAACATATGGTCCATATTCTCCTTCATTATTTGGACCTTCATCTATTTCAATATTACATAATTTTAAAGTATCATAAATAAAGTCAATCGCTCCATCAACTTTTCTTGTTTGATCAGTATCTTCTATTCGAAGTAAAAAATCGCCATTATCATGTTTGGCTACTAAATATTCAAATATAGCGGTTCTTAAATTCCCGATATGCATAAATCCCGTTGGACTAGGAGCAAATCTTGTTCTTGTTTTCATAAAACACTTCCTCACAGATAATATTTTATCATAGTTAACTTACTTTTAACACTAAATAATCTGAAATTTTGTTGAAAACTTAATAGTTTTCAACATAAAAAGAAAGAGATTACTCTCTTCCCAAGGATTAAGTCTATGAAGGTTTTTACGAGTTTTCCTTCTCGCTTAATTTATTATGCCAATTACGACCATCATTAAAGATTATTGTAATGGTTTT
This sequence comes from uncultured Bacilli bacterium, assembly GCA_947628375.1. Lineage (GTDB taxonomy): Bacteria > Bacillota_I > Bacilli_A > RF39 > UBA660 > SIG200. Next base: position 479 of record CANQZQ010000040.1, on the reverse strand, counting down.
TCGACTATGTATGGATCCGACCTTGCCCCAGATCCACCAGATATGCTCACAGACGGTAATAAATACATCGTCGGTTTTATATTCCTTCCAGAGTCATTAGCAAACTCTGATGACAGATCGCCAATACCACTAATTACATTAGAATAAAACATTCCAGCCCCATTAGAGTATCCATAGACGGACATTATCCAATAATAATATAAAGTACCATCATTAATCCAGTTGTATCCACAATAGTGTCCTTCTAATCCAGGACAATAAGTATCAGATGAGTCTAATCCGCCATCGAAATCAATCGAATACATATAATCACTAGCATACATTAACCCGACCTTGGCTTGTACTTTATCCGTCCAAGTCATTTCGTGTCCATCCCTATAATCACCATACCACGCAACATTATCTCCCCACCAAGATACGGTTCGTCCCGATTCAATATTATATATATCATCGGCAGTAAGTGTTTGGAATGTATCTTG
>CANQZQ010000039.1 GCA_947628375.1 uncultured Bacilli bacterium | reverse complement strand
ATCTCTTTATTATAATATCATTTTTTATTTGTTTAATCAATCCGGTCTAACATAGATTTTTTATATTGACATTATCAATTATTTGCTATGAAATTTTCTAATAAATCTTTTTCCTCCCTCTAATATATATTTACGTCTTTTTTTCTTGATTTCCTTTTAATTTGAAAAAAATTTTAAAATTTCTTGCAATTTTCTTAAGAAATAAGTAAAAAAAGTTTTAAATAACATTTTTTTTTGGTATTATTAAATGGGTGATATCAAATGGGTTTATTTGATAAATTAAAAAATTTAGTAAGTAAAAAAGAAGAAATTCAAGATGAAGAAGAAAAAGAAATAATAGAAAATTATGACCAAGGTTTAAAAAAAACTAGAGAGGAATTTGTTTCTAAATTAAATATTTTAGGTATTAAATATACCAAAGTATCAGAAGAATATTTTGAAGAATTAGAAGAAACTTTAATTATGGCTGATATTGGGGTTAATACGGTCATGAATTTTATGGATAAATTAAGAAAAAGAGTTAAAAGTGAAAATATAACAGATACCTCATATTTAAAAGAAGTTATTGTTGATGAACTTTTAGTTATATATGTTGAAGGGGAAAGTTTATCAGATAAAATAAAGATGAATAATGAAGGCCCAACTGTTATTTTAATGGTAGGAGTAAATGGTGTAGGTAAAACGACAACGATTGCGAAACTTGCCTACAAATACATAAATGAAGGTAAGAAAGTTATGATGATTGCGGGAGATACTTTTAGAGCAGGGGCTGTTTCTCAACTACAAATTTGGGCAGATAAAACTGGTTCTTTATTTTATGGAGTGGAAAATTCTGATCCGGCCAGTGTAATATATGATGGTTTAGTTAAAGCGAAGGAAGAAAATGCTGATATAGTTTTAATTGACACAGCAGGGCGTCTTCAAAATAAAGTTAATTTAATGAAAGAGTTAGAAAAAATTAATAAAGTTATTGGTATGCATATTCCTGGTGCTCCTCATGAAACACTTTTAGTAATTGATGCATCAACCGGTCAAAATGGAATATCTCAAGCTAAATCTTTTAAAGAAATTACTAATATTACAGGTATTGTTTTAACTAAACTTGATGGGACTGCTAAAGGGGGAATTGTTCTTGCTATTAAAGAAGAAGTTAGTTTGCCTGTTAAATTTATTGGTTTAGGTGAAAAAATGACTGATTTAAAACCATTTGATATTGAAAATTATATTTATGGTTTATTTAAGGATATGATATGATGGATAAGTTTTTATACTATAATGAACTATTTTTAGTTTATAAAGATTTAATTAAAGAAAGTAATAGGGAAATATTTGATTTATATTATGGAGAAAATATGACAATGCAAGAAATTGCTGAATATAAAAATATTTCTAAAGCAAGAGTAGGGACTATTATTAAAAATGTGGAGAAAAAGTTATTTAATTATGAAGATAAATTAAAAATAGTTTTAAAAAATACTAAATTAGAACATGTTTTAGAATTAAATGATATAAATGAAATTAAAAAAGAAATTAATGATATAATAAATATTGATGATTATTTAAAAGTAATTGATGAAGATGTAAAGAAAAATCAACAAAGTAAAGGAGAATAATTATGTTTGAATATATGGGAGATCGGATAAGTAATGCCATAAAGAATATTAGAGGAATGGGTAAAATTACCGAGGATAATATTAATGATGCCATGAAAGAAATTAGAATGGCTTTACTTGAGGCTGATGTTAACTATAGTGTAGTTAAGGAATTTATAAGTAATGTTAAAGAAAAAGCTTTAGGTATGGATGTTGATAAATCACTTAAACCTGATGAAGTATTTATTAAAATAGTTAAAGATGAACTTGTTCATTTACTTGGTGATAATTATGTGCCTTTAAGTACTGATAAACCTTTTGAGATTATTTTACTTTGTGGTCTTCAAGGTAGTGGTAAAACAACAACAGCGGGAAAACTTGCTAATCTACTTAGAAAAAAATATAGTCGTCATCCTTTATTGGTGGCTTGTGATATATATAGGCCTGCCGCAATAAAACAGCTTTTAGATATTGGCTCATCTTTAGATATACCTGTTTTTACTGAAGATAATAAAACAGTTTTAGAAATTGCTAAAGATGGCATCGAATATGCTAAAAGTGAACATTTAGATTATGTCATTATTGATACAGCAGGACGTCTTCAAATTGATGAAGAATTAATGAATGAGCTTAAAGATTTAGAAGAAAATATTCCTTTTGATGAAACTATTTTAGTTATTGATGCCATGATGGGACAAGATGCCATTAACGTTATAACAGGGTTTAATGAAACTCTAAAACTCTCTGGTTGCATTTTAACTAAAATGGATGGTGATACTAAAGGTGGGGTAGCATTATCTTTAAGACATCTTACTAATGTACCAATTAAATTTGTGGGAGATTCTGAGAAAATGGATGGCTTATCAGAATTTTATCCAGTGAGAATGGCGGAAAGAATTCTTGATATGGGAGATATTTTATCGATTGCTGAAAAAGTTGAAGGGATAGTATCTGAAGAAGAAGCCATAGAACAAGCTAAAAAAATGCGACAAGGTAAATTTGATTTAGAAGATTTTTTAAAAACTTTTAAACAAATTAAAAAATTAGGGCCTTTAGAAAATATTATTAAAATGCTTCCTCAAGCGAGAAATATGGGACTTAATAATATTAAAGTAGATCCTAAAGAAATGGCCCATGTGGAAGCTATTATTCTATCAATGACTCCTTATGAAAGAAGACATCCTGAAGTTTTAAAAGCTACCAGAAAACAAAGAATTGCTAAAGGTAGTGGTAGAAGTGTTGAAGAAGTTAATCGTTTGTTAAAACAATTTGAAATGATGCAAGAAATGATGAAAAATATAAATAATGGTAAAATGAAAATGCCTTTTTAAGTTGCATATTGCAACTTTTTTCTTGACTTTAAATATACTATAAAATAAAATATTTATTAACAAATGGGAGTATTTGGTATGGAAAAAGAAATAATAAATTTATTTATGAAAGAAGATATAGTTAATAAGATAATCTTATTAGCCAATATATTTAATATTAATGTTACTAATTATCAATATGTTATTGATAATAATAAAAGAAAAGTTGTTTTTTATGATCAAGATAATAATTATATTGGCCATATAGAAGTTGATAGTGAAAAAATCAGTGATGAAATAATTTATGATTTAGATAACTTTAAAATAGAATTACTGACTGATTTAGGTAAAGTAATTGGAAATTATTCACCTCATACTTCTTTATTATCATATATTTTATTATTTAATAAAGATAGTTTATATAATAAATTAATGGGAAATATTAAATTTAGTAATCATAATAATGCTTTTAGTCAAATATATGATGGAATATCAGCTTCTTTAGAAGCTTTTAATGATGAAGCCTCTTTGTTTAGAGTTAACTTTAATTATTTTGATATAAATGGTATTTTTTCTATTATTAAGCATTATCCAACTTATGAAAAATTAGAATATGATATTTGGAATGGGATAAAAATTAAGTATCAAAATAATGATAGAAAATGTAAAATAGTTGTTGGTAGAGGAAAAGATAATAATTTTGAAGACGCGGCAGAATGTAATTTTGATGATAATTTAGTAGTAATTCCTTTAGAACATTATAATCCTTTGCTAGGGACATCTATTTGGCAAAATGCTGGTTTAATTGATATTGAGTCAATAATAAATGCTTTAAATACTTACTTTCCAAATGTAAAAGAATTTATTTTGGAAGCTAAAGACTTATTTACAGTTCAAACTTTAACTGGAGAAACTATTTCTTTATATGATAATTTAGCTAATATATGTTTTAAAGATGATGATAAGAAAGCTTATCTTACATTTGCAACAATGAGTAATGATGTTATGAAAAAAAGATAATCTTTCTTTTTTTTGCATAAAATATTATATAATGATATAATTTATTAAAGCAATAAAATAGAAAGGTTGTATTTTTTATTGTTAGCGCAAGGGCCTTTAATGGTTGACGAGGTTGATAGTTATCGATTAATCAGCGGGTGCTATCACGGATATAAGTTATTCGTTAGATATATTAGAAAAAGCAAAATAAATTGTAACAAATAATATATCAATACTTAGATTGAAAGGATGTATTTTTTTGTGTGGAATAGTGGGCTATGTTGGTAAAAAGAAAGCTTTGCCAATTGTTTTAAATGGCCTTAAATTTTTAGAATATCGGGGGTATGATTCAGCAGGAGTAGCATATTTATTAGATAATAAAGTTAATATTACTAAAGAAGTGGGGAGAATTAGTTCCCTAGAAAAATTAATTGATTTAGATACGCCATCTTATATGGCTATTGGTCATACTAGATGGGCAACGCATGGAGAACCTAGTGTTAGTAATTCTCATCCTCATCAAGTTGGTAGGTTTACCGTTGTTCATAATGGGATAATTGAAAATTATTTAGAAATAAAAGAAGATTTAAAAAAGAAAGGGGTTAAATTTTTATCAACAACTGATACCGAAGTAATTCCAGCTTTACTAGATTATTATTATAAGGAAGAAAAAGATATCTTAAAAACAATTAAAAAAGTCTTAGAAAAATTAGAAGGTAGTTTTGCTTTAGGTATTATTTGTGATGATGATAAAGAAAATATTTACGCTGTTAGAAGAGGAAGCCCTTTAATTATTGCCTTATCTAATGATGGCATGTTTATTGCTAGTGATGTTCCAGCTATATTAAATTATACTAATAAATATATTTTATTAGAAAAAGATGAAATTGCTAAAATAAATAATAATAGTTATCAAGTTTTTGATTTTAATTTAAAAGACATTAAAAAAGAGATTAATACTTTTGAAGGATCTTGTGATGATGCGATGCTTAATGGTTATCCACATTATATGTTAAAAGAAATTCATGAAGAAGAAAAAGTCTTTTTAGATACTTTTAATTATTATGTTAATAATGATAGTTTTAAAGAGACAATGCCTGATTTTAAAAAATATAAAAATATTCATATTGTAGCTTGTGGGAGTGCTTATTATGTAGGCTGTATTGCTAAGTCATTACTTGAAGAATATGCGATGATTCCAACATGCGTGGAAGTAGCATCAGAATATCGTTATAAAAAGAATTTTTATAATCAAGATACTTTAGTTATTGTTATAAGTCAATCAGGGGAAACTGCAGATTCCCTAGAAGCTTTAAGAAAAGCTAAAAAAGATGGTATTGATACTTTAGCTATTGTTAATGTCGTTTTATCATCAATTGCCAGAGAAGCTAAATATACTTTATATGTTAAAGCTGGACCAGAGATTGCTGTTGCAACAACAAAAGCATTTCTTGCTCAAACAACTTTAATGGCTTTACTTACAGTTAAATTATCTAGAAAATATGAATTATTAAAAGAATTTAAAGGATTAGAAAGAAAGATTAAGGAACTACTTTCTAAAGATTATTTAGAATATGCTAAAGCTATTTATAAATGCAATGATACTTTCTTTATCGGAAGACTTATAGATTATGCTTTATGTTTAGAAGGAAGTTTAAAATTAAAAGAAACATCTTATATTAATAGTGTAGCCTTTCAAGCTGGAGAACTTAAACATGGAACTATTTCTTTAATAACTAAGGGAACTCCCGTAATAGGAATTTGTACTAATAAAGATATTGTTTCTAAAACAATTAGTAATTTAAAAGAAGTTAAAGCAAGGGGAGCTTATATAATTTATATAACTAATGAAGAATGCCATGATGATTTTTATGATCAATTAATTTTATTACCTAAAGCTCATAATTTAGTTATGCCAATTCTTTCTGTTATACCTTTACAATTAATAAGTTATGAAGTAGCTAAACTTAGAAATTGTGATATTGATAAACCAAGAAATTTAGCTAAATCAGTGACTGTTGAATAGCAATCAGATTAATCTGGTTGCTTTTTATATGATTAATGATTTGCAAATAATATTAATTTAATATATAATGTAATTGGTGATTTTTTATGCAAATTGATTCTGTTAAAGAACCTATTATTGCTATTCGTGTTAGTCAATATCCAACTGATAATTTAAATGAGTTTTTACTTTTAGGAAGAAGTAATGTTGGTAAAAGTAGTTTTATTAATACTTTAATTGAAAGAAAAAACTTTGCTAGAACTTCATCTAAACCAGGTAAAACGCAAACATTAAATTTTTATTTAGTTAATGATAATTTTTATTTAGTTGATGTTCCCGGTTATGGATATGCTAGTGTAGCCAAAGAAACGCAAAAAAAATTTGGTTTAATGATTGAAGATTATTTAAAAACACGAAAAAATTTAAGCCATGTTTTTTTATTAGTAGATTATCGTCATAAACCTACAGAAGATGATATTTTAATGTATAACTTTTTAAAATATTATAATTTAAATATAACTATTGTGGCTACTAAATATGATAAAGTTACGAAAAATGGGCGTGTTAAACAAGATAAATTAATTAAAAATACTTTTAATTTAAAAGAAGAAGATTCTTTTATTCCTTGGTCCACTATTACTAAAAAAGGACGTAATGAAGTATTAGATATTATTAATAGTTATTTAAATAAATAGAGGATTTTATGAATAAAAAGGGCTTTACTTTAATTGAGTTATTAGCAGTTATTACTTTAATTTCACTTATTTTAGCTATTTCTGTGCCTTCTTTTACTAATATTAATAAATTAATTAAAAATAGTATGTTAAAAAGAAAATTAGATTATATTAATGAAAAAGCTATATTATATGGCGAAGATAGGATAGATTTAATTAAGAATAGTAATAAATTATATAATAATTATCAATGTTTAAATATTAAAGTTCATGATTTATTAGATGATTATATAGAAAGCGATAATAATTGTGAATTTGATAGTTATAAATGTATTTTAGATCCTAGTAATGATAATAAATATTTAGATAATTTAGATATCATTATTTATTTTAAAAATGATAAAATTTATTCGATAATAAATCAAGATAATAATTTATCTTGTAGTTAGGGGGATATTATGAAAAGTGTTTGTTTAATTGGAAAACCTAATGTTGGTAAAAGTAGTATTTTTAATCGTTTAATTAAAGAAAAAAAAGCCATTATTTCAGATACACCAGGGGTAACTAGAGATAGAATTTATGGGATTGTTTCTTATAATGGTAAAAAATTTAATTTAATTGATACTGGTGGTATTCATGGTAATCATGATAATTTTGATGAAGATATTATTATGCAAGCCGAGATAGCTATTTTTGAAGCTGATACTATTCTTTTTGTTGTTGATGGACTTGAAGATTTAACTGAGGCCGATAAAAAAATTCGTAATATGCTTAAAAAAAGTAATAAAGAAGTTATTGTTTTAGTAAATAAAATTGATAATGATAAAAGAAGTAATAATATTTATAATTATTATGAATTAGGATTTTCTAAGGTAATGGGAGTATCTGCTGAACATAATTTAGGTTTTAATGAATTACTTGATTATTTAACTAGTGATATAAATGAAGAAGATGAAACAAATGAAAATATTTTAAAATTTTGTTTTGTGGGAAGGCCTAATGTTGGTAAAAGTTCTTTAATAAATGCTTTACTTAATGAAAGTAGAGTAATAGTTAGTGATGTTGCTGGTACAACAAGAGATGCCGTTGATACTAGATTTACTTATAATAAAGAAGATTATATAGTAATTGATACAGCCGGAATGAGAAAAAAAGGCCGAATTTATGAAAATCTTGAAAAATATAGTTTAATGCGAAGTATGAAAGCAATTGATAGAAGTGATGTGTGCGTTTTAGTAATTGATGCTAGTACAGGAATTATTGAACATGATAAACATATTTTATCTTATTGTATTGAAGCAGGTAAAGGGATAGTTATATGTGTTAATAAATGGGATACGGTAAAGGATCCTAATGAAGATATTAAAAGATGGAAAAAAGAATTAGAAGTTTATTTTAATTTTGTACCATATATTAATTTTGTTTTTACATCAGCTAAAACAAAAAAAAGATTAAATACTTTAATGCCAGAAGTAATTAAAGCATATGAGAATAATAGAAAAGAGATTAAAACAAGTTTACTTAATGATGTAATTATGGAAGCAGTATCACTTCATGAACCTCCATCATATAAAGGCAAAAGATTAAAAATTTATTTTACTCATCAAACTGATAGTAGACCTCCTAAAATTACATTTAATGTTAATAATAAAAATTTAGTGCATTTTAGTTATGAAAGATATTTAGAAAATAAATTAAGAGAAGCATTTGATTTAGTTGGAACTCCAATAATATTACAATTTAAAAATAAAAGTGATGATTAATTTCATCATTTTTATTTTTGTAAACATCAATTTTACATTTATTTAAAAATGCTATTTTTAGTTGTTTAATAATAGTAATTGTCATATTTTGTAATAATTTTTATAAAAAAATGATACTTATTTTATTGACACTTACCAAATATTTTTGTATGATTAGTATAGAAATATAATAGTATTTCGGAAATATTATTAAAATAGGAGGGAGGGAAATTTTTTAACATGGATAAGAAAAATACAATGTTATTAACAGTTATTGCTGTTGCTACATTATTAGTTGCTGTAGTTGGTGCTACATTTGCATACTTTAGTGTTGCAAATGCAGAAAATCAAACTATACAAGCAAATGTACAAACCGGAAAAATACCTACAGTTGCTGTAACTAGTGATCATTCTAATTTATATTTGAAGGTTTCAGCAGCAGAAATGGCAAATTATGAAACACCAAAGTATTATTATGCCAAAGATACAGATTGTCCAGAGGAAGCTTCTTGTAATAAACCGGGAACTACTTCTGCAGACGATGATAAATATATTGATATAGCACAAGTAGCTATTACTGGTGGCGATAATGATACAAAATATACCTGTACTGGAAAAATTGAAGTTACTAGTGATAGTTTAACTGATATTGAAGGCTTAACAAATGGTGATATAACTATAGGCTTGAAAAATTTAACTGGATCAGATGATACTGCATCTGTAGATGCACAAATAGTTAAAGATAAAGGACAAGGTGCTACTCAAAATTTAAATTTTAAATTTACTGGTAATCAATCAGCAACTATATCAGCTTATGTCTTATTAGAAAATTCTACTCAAAATCAAAGTTATTTGGCTGGTAAAAATTTAACATTTAAAATTGGAGTTAATGATGTTAAATGTACAATTGATACTACACCTGCTGAATAGTGCTACATGATATTGCTAATTATTCAAAAAAGGTTAAAAGAGTGATTAATACACTCTTTTTTAGTATTATAAAATATGAAAAATTAATTTATGTATTAAATATATATTTAGTAAAGAAGCAAATTATGCTTCTTTTTTTGTGTTTTTTTATGCAAAATCTATAGAGATTTGGTAATAAAAATGTAAATTTATAAAAATATTTTTATAAATTAAAAGGAAATTGAATAAAAAACGCAATATATATTATTAGAGGGAGGAAAAATAATTACCTTTTAGAAAGGAGTCCTATGTCAACGGTGTTTAGCTTACTTACAGATGATCGAGCTTTTAAACATGTATTCTCTCATAAAGAAATTTTAGAAGATTTTATTAAATCATTTTTAGATTATATAGGTAAAGATGGTAATATTAAGATGTTAATTGAAATAGAACCACAAGCATATATAACTTCTAATAATAAAAAATATCGAGCTTATTATGGCGACTTACTTCTTGTTGAAGAAAATACTATAATATCATTAGAAATGTATAAAGATAGATTTAGAACAAGAGATTATAATAAAAGTTTAGGCTATCTCTGTAGGTTATATAGTAATCAAAAAAGGGGTATAAAATCTCAAAAATATAAAAAAGTTATAAGTCTAAATTTAATAAAAGGGAATTATAAAAGAGAAAATTCAGAAATAGTAAATGGATATAGTATAAAAAATAAAATTACTAATAAAGAAATAAATGATAATATAGTTATGTATTTAGTAAGATATGATAAAGTTAAAGAAATTCCTTTTAGAAAAGATGAAAATAGATTTATAAGATATTTAAGAATAATAGGAAGTGATAGTGTGAAAGAAATAGAAAAAATTGCAAAAGGAGATGAATATATGGAAGATGCAATAAAATTTTTAAAAGAGTGGAATCAGACATCATCAGAAGAAAACTTTAAAATATGGTGTGATGAATTAAGAGATGAAGGGCGAATTGAAGGACGAGCATATGTAGCTAAGAAAATGTTAGAAAATGGAATATCAATTGAAGAAGTATCACGTATAACAGAAATACCAATAAAAGACATAATGAAACTTAAAGAAAACAAATAAATAAAATTAGGTATTTATTAATAAAAATTGTGTAAAATAAGAAAAACAATTAAAGTCATAATTGACTTTAATATAGTAAATGTTATAAAATTTAAATAAGGATAAAGTATTTGTTTTCTTGTAAGGAGGGAAATATAATGCTTAAAAAAAATTCAATAATATTATCAGTGATTGCAGTTGCTGTTTTATTACTTGCTGTAATAGGGGCCTCATTTGCATATTTTTCAGTCATTGGTGAAAACACTTCAGCAACTACCAATGTTAATGTTTTAACGCCTGTTATTGGTTTGGTTGGTACTACAGGAAGTAAAGAATTAACATTAAATGTTACTGCTACGCAAATGAATTTAACTAATAAAGGTAAAAAATATTATGCTGTAGAAGAAACTGAAAGTATTTCTTCTGATAATAGTTCTGCTCAAAATATTACTTTAGCTACAATGACTGCTACTGGAGGAAATTCTAATTATACTTACAATTGTAGTGGTACTTTAACAATTAAACTTGGAGAAGAATTAGAAGAAAATGGTTTAAAAGATTCATTAGTTAATAATAGTTTATTTTTTGATTTGTCTGATAGTAATGATGGTATAATTTTTTCAGAAGATGTTTCAAATCCAATTGATTTAATTGCTTTAAAAACAGATGATTCTATAACTAAAGACTTTACTTATACTTTGACTGGGGGAGAAGAAGGTAATAGTAGTAAAACTCTTAAAGGTGATGTCTACCTTCAAAATAATGGTTTAGGTGAAAATGGTGATTTAGATGGTGCTGATCAAAAAGCATTGGCAGGTAAAAATATAAATATTGTTATAACTGTTACAACTACAAGTTGTACAGTATCATAAATGCAAACTTTAAATAGTTTGTTTTTTTATGGTTTACGTCAAAAATTGTCCAGGTAAAGTTGAAATAACTTGCAAGCCTATGATAAAATGAAGATGGTGAAAATAGATATGGCAAAATATGATGAATCATCTATTAAAATATTAGAAGGTTTAGAGGCGGTTAGAAAACGTCCTGGTATGTATATAGGCTCAACTGATAAAAGAGGTCTACATCATTTGGTATGGGAAATTGTTGATAATGGCATTGATGAAATAATAAATGGTTATGGTAATTATATTAAGATTGTCTTACATAAAGATGGTTCAATTACTATTGCTGATAATGGACGTGGTGTTCCCATTGGGATGCATGAAAGTGGTAAATCAAC
>CANQZQ010000038.1 GCA_947628375.1 uncultured Bacilli bacterium | reverse complement strand
TCCCAATTAATATGGGATTTTACTTCTATAATTCATTTTTTTATTACCTTCGGGAATTTCTAATTTAATTCAATCAAATATGTTTTTAGTATTCTTTCTAATTCTTTTTTGTCAATGGGTTTAGATATATAATCATTAAATCCCTCTTTTAAATATTTTTCTTTCATTCCAGCAATGGCATTCGCAGTAAGAGCAATAACTGGAGTACTAAATCCATCAATTTCTTGTAATTTTTTAAATGTTTCTACTCCACTCATCTTAGGCATCATATCATCCATTAAAATTAAATCATAACTATTTCCTTCTTCTATTTTCTTTAAGCAATCAAACCCACTTGACACTTCTTCAGTTGCCACTTTATAAGTAGAAAGTAACCGAGCTGCAACTTTTAAATTGATTAAATTATCATCTACAATTAATACTTTTTTACCTTTAACAACAATTGATTTAGGAACTTTTATTTCTTCTTTTACTTCCTCTTTTTTCTCTTTATTAACAATTTTTTGATCAATTGCTACAGTAAATGTTGACCCCTTACCATAAGTTGAGTTAACTACTATATTACCATGCATTAAATCTACTAATTTTTTAGTTATGGCAAGACCTAAACCCGTTCCTTCAATTGTCATATTCTTTTCTAAATCAAATCTTTCAAATTTAGTAAATAATTTATCAATATTTTCTTTCTTTATACCTATTCCACTATCTTTAACACTAATTATTAGACGACATACTCCATCTTTTTTAACCGTATTTACTTTAAATTCGACAAAGCCTTCTTTAGTATATTTTACAGCATTAGTAAGTAAATTTAAAACAACTTGTTTAACTCTTACATAATCTCCATTTAAATAATCTGGGATATCTTTATCAATAGATACACGAAAATCTAGTGGTTTATCGCCAATTCTTGCTTTAGTTAACTTAATAAGTTCATCAAATATTTTACTTGGTTCATACTCTGTATTAACTATTTCTAACTTATTAGCTTCAATCTTTGATATATCTAATATTCCATTAACTATTTCTAGTAAATTTTGAGAAGCAGTAATTATATCTCTTGCTTCATCTTTAATAACATTAATATCATCTTCTTCTAATATTAATTGACTAAAACCATCAATCGCATTAAGAGGGGTCCTTATTTCATGAGACATATTAGATAGAAAATCAGTCTTAGCATTATTAGCTTTTTCTGCTTGACTTTTAGCAATATTTAATTGTTCAATCATCTTTACATCAGGATTTTCAATGGTAAAATACATTATGACACAAATTAATGTTTCACAATAAGTCATTAATAATAGTTGAGGCCAAAACATTTGAATAATTGCTACTAAACTACCAAGTAATAAAAACAAGATAACAGGTACATACCTTTTATTTTTAATTTTATCTTTATTAATTAATAAGATAATAAAAATAAATATAACAGCAATAAATGAAATTAAATATGTATAATAAACACTTAAACCAGTCGTATATCTTGTTTCAAAATTATCAGATATAACAGCTTTTATAGGTAATAAAATTAAAATAATAAAATTAATAAGATAATAGATAAAAAATAGTGGTATCCTTTTTTCGTTTATCACATTTTCATTTCTTATCATACTATAAACATAATAAGCCATTGTAGAAACCCAAAATATCAAATATAATAAATATAATTTATAAATCAAAATGCTTATTACATAATGAGTAGTATATATTTTAGAGGCATAAGTACATAATATTTCTATTATTAACCCAAACAAGTTAGATAATAATAAAGAAGAATATATTACAGTTTCCTTACTTTTAATATGTCCTTTTTTATAAAAAGATAATATAATAATTAAACTAAATGGAATAGCACATAAAGGAAAGAAAAAACCTGTTCCCATAATTAACACCTCTACTATCTAAGTACAATTGTATCACAAAAAAAGGAATAAATAAATTATTCCCTAATTAATTTTTTCCCTTTATCTAATTTTTCTATTGCATCTTGTTCAAGTAAAGAGTAATTAACTTTTTCTGTCCCTGCTTTTAATGGTAATTCTTTGACAAATTCAATATAAGTTGGAATTTCGTACCATTTTAATTGTTCATATTCTCCAATAGAATTTTTAATTGGTTTCTCCAATTGTTCAAGAATTTCTTTTTTTAAATCTTCACTTGGGAATATACCGTTATTTAAAACAATATAAGCTTTATTAACATATAGCATGTTTTCGTCAGGTACTTTAACAACAGCACATTCATTAACGCTTTCTAAATTAGTAATAATAGTTTGTACATAATCACAATAAACTTTATTTAAAGTAGATAAAATATAAAATCTAGATTGTCTGCCAGTTAATGTAAAATATCCATCTTTATCAATAAATCCCATTGTACCAGTTTTAAAATATGTTTTACCATCTCTTATAAATTTTGCTTCTTTAGTTTGTTCTAAATCTTTATAATATTCTTTAAATACATGTTTACCACTTACACACATTAAACCCTCTTCATTATATTTTTTTTCTTCCATTGTGTCTGGATCAACAATAATTGCTTCAGTACCAACAAGAACTTTACCTGCTGTTTCAGGTCTAATTTCTATTCCAGTAGGATTAGTACCACAACTAACTGTTTCAGCATTACCAGAGCCATTGCCAATTTCGACATTTTGTGCTCCATGTTCTCTAAAAAATTCTTTCCCTTGTTCAGATTTACTTGGCAATAAGAAATCTCCACCAGAAATATAAGTTGTAACGGAAGATAAATCTAAATCTTTCTCAGCATTACGCATGATTAAATCTAACAATGCTGGACTACCAAATATTATATTTGGTTTTTTCTTTAAATAATAATTAATTGTATCTTTAGACATATTCGGAGCCAAAATAGCTGTTTTACTAATTAAAAGAGTCATTAAAGTTGAAGTAGCGAAACCATAAGGATAAGTAAACGGAACACAAACTAAAGTCTTATCGCCATTTAATGATTTAGAATGACTAGAATTTTTCAAATAAGTACCTGCTGCTAAAATATTTTCATTAGTTAAAACGACTGATTTAGGTTTACCTGTTGAACCACTGGTAAATAAAATTAAAGAATCATTCTTACTTGAGTTTTCAGGCAATCCTTTTTTTTGAAATTCAGCTATACTACCTAAGCTATTAAAATCAATAACATAGTCATTTGATGTTAAATGATAATTATTATGTAATGAAATATTATTCTCATTTCTTTTATCAAGAGTAATTATATGTTTAACACCAGTATTATTTTTATATTTTAAATTTTCTTTAGGATTTTTATCAAAATTAATAAATACAGGAGACTCAAATAAATTTAAATATTCACATATCTCTTCCTCGCCAGCATTTGCATTTAAAAATGTAGTAACTGCCCCAATTCTATTACAAGCCAAAAAAGAAGCAACTGCTTGATAATAATTTGGCATAGCAATCGATACAATTTGACCTTTTTTAACTCCTAATTCTTTCAATGCTCTTGAAATTGTTACAGCATCGTCAAAAACTTTACCGTAAGTTACCTTAACATCTAAGCAATCAATAGCATCTCTATCTTTGTATAACATATTAATTAATTTTAGAGAATTATAAACACTTAAATTAGGTATAATGGGATTTTTTTCAAAAAATGAATATCCATTATTTTGTGGTTTATCTATAGAAGGATATCCAGTTAATTTTTTTTCTTTCATAGTTTATCTCGCTTTCTTTTTCAATCTATATACTAAATCATTAAAAAAAAGATGTCAAATAAAATTGACACTTTTTACGTAAAATTAATTATTATTTGAATATTCTTTTAATATATTACGAGTATTTTGAAAAAATAAAGGTATTAATCTTTGTATTAAATCATTATCTTCAATTTCTACTAATTCATTAATATCTTCATAACAAAATAAGATATCTTTGTTATTATTTATATTTATTAAATAATAATAATTAATATTCTCATATAAAACTTTACTTGCAACAACATATCTATTAATTCCATCTAAAGTTATTAGATCTTTAATATCTATATTCATATAAATTCCTTTATCTCGTTCTATATTCACTTTTAGCTTCTTTTAATTCTTCAATTTTTTGACTATATACATATTTTCCAATTAAGCCATCGACCATAGCAACAAGTCCTCCAGTTAAAGAAACAGAACTTCCTATAGCAGCAATAATAGTATTTAATGCATCCATATCTGAATTAGCAACTAAAACTAACAAAGACATTGCAAGAGAACTAACAATTGCTCCACTTGTTCCTTCAACTTTGGCATTTTTTAAGTTATCTTGATATTTTTCAATTTTAGTCACATAATGTCTTTTAGCCATTATAATCCCCCCTGACGTTTTCGTATACTAACAAATTTTATTGCCAAAGTCAATAATAACCTTTTTTAAATATATTATTTTTTTCTACTTTATTTTCTATAATTTCTTTAAAATAAGCATTAGCTTCAAATTTTTTATTGTCATATAATTCTTTTATCTTATCAACACTTGCCCACATAAAATCATTTACTTCTTCTTCTTGAATTTTAATTTCTTTAGAGGAAATATCACAAGTAAATAACCAAACATCTAAAATATCAGGACATCCTTTATAATATCTTAGAGTACTGCCAATAAATTTACCTCTAGAGTTACTTATATCAATACCTAATTCTTCTTTTACTTCTCTTAAAGCTGCTTCTTTAGATGTTTCGCCTTTAAGTACCGATCCTCCAGTACATTCCCACATTAAAGGATGACTTTTATTTTTGCTTCTTTGAGTAATTAAAAATTCTCCTTTAGAATTTTTAATCCAAGCATTAACTACTAAATGATATTCATCATCATTTAAATAGTCACCCCTTTTAACTATTTTTTCTAATTTATTTCTGTCTTTATCATATAAATCCCAATATTCTGTCATAATTAACTTTACCTATAACTTTCTTTTTAACTCTTCGTCTTTATCTAAATCTTTTAATGGTAAAATCAATTCATTTTGATAAATAATATCCAACTTATGTAATGCCCTCGTCATACCAACATAAAGCAACTTCATATCAAGTTCATTTTGATAATCATATAAATCAGTATCATAAATCATAACGGCATCAAATTCTAACCCCTTAGCAAGATAACTAGGTACTAAACAAACTCCTCCATCAAATTTAGTGTTTTTACTAGATATAATATTTAAATTAATCTTATTTTTATTTAACAATTTAGAAAGATTAATGGTATCTAATTCACTTTTACAAATAATAGCTATACTTTGATATCCATTGTTTTGATACTCTTTTATCTTTTCTAAAATAAAATCTGCTATATTTTCATTAACTTTAAATGTCTCTACATCATCACCATGTCTTAAAACAGCTTTCGCATTGCCAAAACCAAAACATTTAGAAATTTTATTAGCACACTCCATAATTTCATAAGTTGTACGATAACTTTTATCTAAAGTCAATAAATTACAATCTTTTTCAAAGACTTCATTAATAACCTCATCCCAATTTAAAATACTTTGATATGAATATATTGATTGAGCCAAATCCCCAAAAATTGAAAAAGTACTATTTTTAAATAACTTTTTAATAATCCAAAAATGAAATAAACCAAAATCTTGAGCTTCATCTACAACAACATGAATGTATTTATCAAAATCTTTATAACCATTAAAAATTAAATTAAGATACATTAAAGCTGGCAAATCTTCATAACCTAAATTTTTATTTTTTATTGCTTCTAAAGTTTTTTCTTTTAAAGAATCTATATTAGTAGAAGATAAAGATAAGTATTTTTCGCAATTTAAAATAAATAATTGATACAATTCTAATGGTTTTAATGATACAGAAGAAAAGTAATTGCTAATTATTTTATTTTCTTCCATTATTTCTTTATTAAAATTATCTGTATCTGCTAATATTTCTTCTCTTCTTTTACTATCTTTAGGTAAATTTAAATATTCATCTCTAAACTTTAGCCAATACTGGTGTTTTAATTCATCAGCATTAGTTTTAAGATACTTTTTAAAATATTTACTGAATTCTTTAATCGATTCATTAATACTAACGTCTTTTTTATTAAAGTAATTAGCTATAACTGATTCATCAATAATTTTTATTCCTTTATAAACAATAGGACCATGTATAATACTATTTTTAACATCATTAATAAATTTTTCAATAGCGTTTTTATAATTAAGGGATGATTTAAATTTAATAATTTGATTTTCTTTACCATTAAGAGCATCTTCTAAACAAATATTTTGATTAACTATTTTAAATTTTTCACTTATAAAATTTTGAACAATTGAAAGAAAAGTATATTGTTTTACAGTATTAACATCTAAATCTGGTAAAACACTTGATATATAATCCATAAAATAAGCATTTGGGCCAATAATAATAAATTGATTTTCATTATAATTTTTTTGCTCATTATACACTAAATAAGCAATTCGATGAAGAGCAACTGTTGTTTTACCAGCCCCAGCAGTACCTTGGATAATATTATTTTCTTTTAAGTCTCTTCTAATTATTTTATTTTGTTCGGTTTGAATTGTAACTACAATATTTTTTAATCTATTATCGGCACTCGTAGTTAAAAAAGGTTTTAATAATTCATCATTAGAAACAGTATTAACATCTTGGAAATCAATTAAACTTCCATTTTTAATATCAAATTGTCTTTTTAACTCAAGCTCTCCTTTAATAATTCCTGAAGGTGATAAATATTCAGCAGGGCCAATGTTAGAGTCATAAAAAAGACTTGCAATCGGAGCACGCCAATCAACAGTAATTATATTACCAGATTCATCTAATATTCCCACTTTACCAATATAACATATTTCCTTTTGCGTAGCATTATTTTGGGTAAAATCAATTCTTCCAAAAAAAGGATCTTCTAAATGCCTTTCAATTTGCAATATTTTATTAGTATACTGTTCTAATAAATTAGCTTGTAAATAAGGCTCTTTTTTATAAAATTTTGTCACATAATCTATTTTTTTTTGATAAAAATCTAAAAGCTTTCTATATAAATCTTTTATTTCCCATAATTTTTGGCGTTCTTTTTCTAAATTATCCATAGTCATTCCTCATTTACCAACTAATTTATCATATTTTTTTATTTTTAACAACCATTTTTCTTTAATAATGCTATAATATTTATAGGTGATTTTAATGAAATATGGTATGCCCTCTTTATTGGAATTTAAAAATATTTTAGAAAATGTTGAATTTGCTCAAAAATATAATTTAAAATTTATAGAACTTAATATGGATCTTCCTTATTGTTTGGAAATAAATAAATTAGATATAACTAAATATAATATGGAATTTACCATGCATTTATCAGAAAAATTAAATGTTGCTTCTTTAAATAACGATTTAAGAAAAGGCTATTTAAAAGAAGCTATTAGAGAAATAAAATTAGGAATTAAAAATAAGATTAAAAAATATAATTTACATATCGATTCAGGAGTATATTTTACTCTTCCAAATGGTAAAGTGTATTTAAATAATGAGTATCGTAAGTTATATATTAAAAACTTAGATAAAAGTTGCCAAGTATTAAATAAATTAGCTTTAGAAAATAATCTTGAAATTAATTTTGAAAATACTAAAATTTATCCTTTTGTCAGTGATGCGGTAAAAGTAATTAGTAAATATGAAGGACTTGGTTTTACCTTAGATATTGGTCATAATGAAAAAAATGGAGATAAAGCTTATCCCTTATTTAAAGAAACTAAAAAAATAAGACATATTCATATGCATGATTATGATGGCGATAGTGATCATTTAGAAATCGGAAAAGGAAAAATTAATTTTCATAAATATGATGAATTACTAAAAAACAATTATGTTGTTATTGAAGTTAAAGAAAAAAGTGAACTAATAAATAGTATTGATAAAATTAAAGAGATTTAATTTTATCTTTTTTTTGATATAAATTAAGAGCAAAATTAATAAAAAAGATAATTTTTTCTTCACTCATATCAAAAGGAGAAATGTAAAGATTACCCAATAATTTTTCTATAAAATAATAAATAAAAGATAATTTTTCAAAATAACTATTATTTTCAAATAATGAATATAATTCATAAATTTCTTTTTCTTCTAAAGTTTCTGATATGGAAAAAAATAATCTAGCTAAATCATTATTTGGATCCCCTAAGCAAAATCTTTCAAAATCCAAAAAATAATAAATATCATTTTCTTTAATAAACTCATGAGCGGAAACATCAGAATTAATAACTTTTAAATTATTTAATTCTAAATTTTTTTTTAAAACATAATATAATTTAATTATTTCATCAAAATTTATATTTTGATGACTATTTATAATCTTATTAAATATTTGCTCTTCTTCTATTTTATTTCTATTAAAAAGTCCTATTTCATTGGTTTTTAAATGATTTATTAAATTTTTATCATTAATATTCCATATTTTATTAAATTGATTTAATATTATTGCAATATCTTGTAAATTATTTTGAAGACCTTCTTTTTTCAATTTCTTTTTTAAACTAGTTCCTTTAATCCATTTGGTAATTAAAATTGGATAAGAATCACTTAAAAATATATTAGTTGGAATATTAATTAAATTAGTTTTATTAAAATATTCATATAATAGTTTTTCTGTACTATACCTATCTAATTTATCTACGCCTTGAAAATAAACTTTAACAGCATATTCTTTATCACCTTTTTTAACATAGTAAACTAAGTTCTTATGTTTTAATCTTGAGATATTTTTAATTAATATATTATCATCGTTAAAAATTTGTTTTAAAAACGTCTCAATCATTTTTGCGTCCTTTGTAATTTTATATTTTTATAATTATCTTTAATATTTTTATAATGACTAGTAAAAAATAACTCGTCTTGATTATCAAAGAATAAAGGTATTTCATTATAATGAATATTAATTATATCAATTCCTATTTTTTTAGCATTTTCTAACAAAATAGAATTTAAATAACCCGCTATTGTAACTTTTTTGTTAAAAGAATGAACTTTTTCTACTATATAATTAATAGTTTTTAAAATAGCAATACTATTATTATTGTAAGCATCATTTTCACGATAAGCTCCTAAAATATTCGTTGTTAAATCATTAATACCAATTGTAAAATTAGAAATTCCTAAATCATTTAATTCATCTAGCATAAAAATCATGGAAGGAATTTCAATCATTACTCCAAGTTGGCCATTATAATTAAGAACATTTAAAATTTCTTTTACTTTCTTTACTTCTTCAATAGATGAGACATAAGGTATAAGAAGCCCTAAATTAGAGCATAAATTATAAGCTTTAATAAAAGATAATAATTCTTTAATATAAGTATCTACAAATTTTAAATTTCTTCTTACGCCTCTTGTTCCAATTAAATAGTGAGCTTCATTAAAAAAGTAATCACAACCATCTAATAAATTGACTTGATGAGGTACCAAATCAGCTGTTCGATACCAAACTTTACCATCCGGAAAACTACTAGCTACGTAAACTAAATAATCACTAACATATTTACAAAAATCATCTTTCGTAAAATATTGCATCTTATTAATACAAAGATTTTCTCCTCGTATCATTCCTACACCAGTAAAATTTTTAAATAAATCAAAATTAAAATTTTGTTCTGAATTAAGACCTAAATAATATTCCATGTTTCTTTCTCCCGATATTTCTTTATCATTTTTTCTATTTTATTTTCATTATTAAAATATTTCTCATTTAATATTTCGTAAAAGCCACTCATTTCCATATCCCCATATAATAAATGGCGCAGTGAATAAATAGGAGGATACCAAAAAGGATCAAGAGCTATATCATTTGGTTTATTAATTTTTACTGCCACATATGTTGGTACAATACTTTTGTCTTTTAAAAATGATGCTTCTTGTATTAAAGAGGCATTAATAGCTACAACTTCCCCTCCTCTTTTTTCTATTTCTTCTTTTAAAACTACCAATGTCATTCCTGATGCAATAACATCTTCCATTATTAAAATTTTTTTATTTTTTAAATCATATGTAGAAATATCTGTTTCAAAGCCAAGTGATTTTTGGTTATCCCAATGGCGATGCCAATCTAAATTAATAATTTCTTTATTTAAAAATAATTTATCATTTTTAATTGAATCAAGAAAATGCTTTCCCCCAGTACCTACAGTTAATACTGTATCAAAATAAATGTTATCCTTCTTAAAACATTTAATTACTTTCTTTGCCAAAATAGATATATTAAAAACTTTGACATGATAACTATATTTTTTTATGTTTTTTATTATTTTTTTAATTTTAATATTAATACTTTTATATATATCATTCAAAATAATAAAATTTTGAGAGCTATTTTGTAAAATAAATGTTTTATAATTTCTTTCTACTAAACTTTTCTCTTCGGAGATTAGCATTCTTACCATCCTTTCTATTATATAATTTACTAACTAAAGGAATTGTAGATGTGTCACTTAAAACATTAAATACAGTTGCAAAAGCATCAAGCATCCATTCTATTGTAATTAAAATAGGTAAGGCATAGGATGGCACATTTAAAGCACTTACTAAAATAGTATTACTAATAACACCACCACCAGGAATTCCAGCTGTTATAGATCCAGCTAAAATAGCTATTAAAATAAAAACTATAAAGCTATAGCTACTAAAATGAATATTAAATAAATTAATAAGCAAAAATATTTTCATGGTATTTTGAATTACGTTTCCTTGCATATTAACTAAAGTAAATATTGGCGTACAAATACCAACAACATCTTTATCTATTCCCATGTTTTCTAAAGCTTTTATATTTGTAGGCATCGTAACAACTGATGATTGAGTAGATAAAGCTGTAATAATAATTTTAAAAATATTTTTATAATAACTCTTAACTAATTTTAATCCACCTGCTAAAAATAAATATAAAGTATGAAAAATGATAATATTTAAAATTCCCAAAACTAGATACATAATAATAAAGCCTAAATATTGAGAAATAAAAATTTTACCATACTCACCAATTAAAGAAGCTAAATAAGCACTAATTCCAATGGGAGCATAAAGCATAATTATATTTAAATACTTTTGAATAATTTTATATACTACATCTAATATATTTTTTATTTTTAATTTAGTTGCATTTTCTAATGAATTAATACTAATACCAATAATAACTGTTACTAAAATTAATGATAAAATATTAGATTTGCTAAATAACTCACCAAAATCATTAACAGTAAACATGTTAACAATACTTTCAAAAAGATTAATCTTTTCTAAACTAGTATCTGCTTCACTTACAGTTATTTTTTGAAAAGGACTATAAATATTTAAAGAAAGCTCCGTCATTATACCAGTTATAAATAAAGTTGCAAAAGCGACAATGAAAGCAATAATAGCTAATTTTTTAAATTTTTTACTATTATCATTAGTAACAATATTTTTTAAAATAATGATAAAGACTAAAGGAACAATAACGGAAAAGATTAAATTAACAAATATAGTACCAAAAGGTTTTAAAATTATCGCTTTTTCTTTAAAAATAATTCCTATAAGAACACCAACTAAAACACTTATAAGAAATTTATATTTTTTTATAAACGCCATAAATTATCACCTTCAATTAATTTAATTTATAATATAATATATAAATTTTCTTATGTCAACTACCACGCACTGAAAGTACGTGGCTTATTTTAGGTACTGAAAGTACATTTAGCGAGTAAACTCGCTTA
>CANQZQ010000037.1 GCA_947628375.1 uncultured Bacilli bacterium | reverse complement strand
CCCTGGGTGCTTTTCCACCCGGGCGACCCGTTTGAGGGGGTGTGAGAGTTCGGTCTTTATGTTTTAATATAGAGATATGGTAATCTTGATAAAGAAAAAAGTGCGTTATGGTCGAAATAGCAACGGGAATTACAATGCATGGAATGTGAATTCGAGTGGGAACATGAACAACAACAACTTGAACAACAACAATTCGGTTCGCCCGAGACTTCTAAAACTTGTGGAGATTATATGGCCAAGGCTATGTATTTGGGAAGATAGAAGACAAAGATTATCATAGACCAAATGGTCTAAAATGAAAGCGAGGATGGATGGTTTTACGAAACCTCCTATCTACTTCGCTAAGAAAGAAAGGAATGGTTATGAAAGATGTAGTAGAGATTAGAAAATCTGGTAAATTTTATAATACTTTTGGTGATGATGCTATTGTCATTCATTATCTATTGAATTATAAAATAGTAAAAGAGAAAGGCGGTGTGGGATTTCCGGAAACGGCATTTAATAAAGTCATTAATGCTTTAGAGGATAATGAGATTTCTTATAAAATTTATGAAAAGGATGAAATAACTCAAGAACATGACTTTAAAAAATTAAATGGTTATAAAAAAATATTAAGCAATGGAAAAAATAATTTATCAGTAGAAGAAAGAATTGAAAAAGTTTTAAAAAAAGTTAATGAACTTAGTGATAGTGAGTTAGATAAATTATTGAAGGTTATTGAAAATGCAATATCATAGTGAAAAATTTTTAATAGTAAAAAACATAAAAAAATTTATATTAGGAATAGAAATTATTTTAGTTAATTTTCCTAAAAAAGAATATATCAATAAAGATTTAATATATAAAGATTCTCTGAAAGTATTAGAACTAGTTTATATAGCCAATAATCTTGATGATTTAGAAAAAAAGAAAGATATTCAAATTAAAATTATGTCAAAAATAAATATGTTAGATTTTTATATTGAAAGAGCATATAAAAAGAAATATATCAGTGAGCGTCAGTGTTTAAATAAAATAAATGAATTGGAGGAAATTAATAAAATGATTTATAGTTGGATAAAAAATGAAAGAAAAAATTAATTTAAAAACTATTTTAGATTTGTATGAATTAGAAATATCTAAAAATGTTAAAAATAAATATAAAGTTTATATGTTTGAAAAAAATAAAATGCAAAATATTAATTATATAATTAATATTTTACAAAATGATAAATATAATGGAGGATTATATAATATCTTCTTAATTAAAGAACCAAAACATCGAATTGTAATGGCCCAAGGTATTACTGATAAAATAATAAATCATTTTGTTACGAAATACATTTTAGAAGTAAAGTTAACAAAATATTTAGATATGAGAAACATAGCAACTAGAAAAAATATGGGTACTGATTATGGTATTAAACTATTAAAAAAATATTTGGAATTAAATAAAAAATATAACGAGTTTTACATTTTAAAATTAGATATTAGTAAGTATTTTTATACAATAGATCATGAAATATTAAAAAAATTATTAAAAGATAAATTAAATGAAAATGAATATCAAATTCTATCTAATATTATTGATAGTACTAATAAAGATTATGTTAATAAAAAAATAATTGATATTAAAGAAAAATATTTAATAAAGCATCCTAATTTGAAAGAAGAAGTAGATTCATTACCATTATATTATTATGGTAAAGGTTTACCAATAGGAAATATGACAAGTCAGTTTTTATCTATCTATTATTTATATGAACTTGACCATTACATAGTAAATAATTTGCATATTAAATATTATATTAGATATATGGATGATTTTATATTAATTCATCATGATAAAGAAATATTAAATAACGCATTAAAAAAAATTAGCAATATCTTAAATAATAAATATAAATTAAAATTAAATAATAAAAAAACAAAAATAATTAACAATAAGGAAGGCTTTTCTTTTTTAGGTTATACTTATAAAGTAATTAATAATAAAACTATTATTAATGTAAAAAAAAGTAGTTATGAAAAAATAAAAAAGCGAATCAAAGAAATAGCTTATATGTTAAAAAAGGATATATTAGTTTAGAAGTATCTTTTGCAAGTATAATGTCATTTTATTATAACAAAAAATATGGTAGTCAGATGAGAATAAGAAGATTAATAAACAAATATTTTTTTGAAAGAGTCAGAAATGAGCCTTAAGAATAGATATTTATTTTTAAAAAAAATATATCCAGATTATTTAATAATATTTGAACATAAGAATAAATATATAAGTTATGGTATTGATAATGAATTATTACAACATATTAAAATAATTAATTTAAATAAATTTTGCATTAATTTTATTGTCCTAAAAAATTTGTCCGTTAATAAAATAAAAAAGTTTAAAACTAATCTATATAGTGATTATTATTTAAAATATAGTTTGATTAAATTAATTAATTTAATATCGAGAAGGAAAACTCGTTAAAACCTTCATAGACTTAATCCTGGAAGAGAATTTAATTTCTCTTCTTTTTGTTATAAAAAATAAATGTTGAAAATTAATTAGTTTTCAACATTTATTCCTTGATAAGTATTTCTTTTAACCATTTCTTTATCTATATCATTTAAGACACAAAATTTTTTAAGTAACCAATTAGGGGTTATTAATTCTTCTTTAATTGGATCGCCAGTTATTCTTTCAATAACTATTTTTTCATCTAAAAGTTCTAATTGTTTAATGACAATATCTATATATTCATCTTTTGTTAAGATATGAAATGGTTTAATTTGATAAATATTAGCAAGTTCTGTATCTTTGGAAATATATAACATATGAATTTTAACACCGTCTATTTTAATTTTATTTAATAATCTAGCAGTATTTAACATATCTTCTTCTGTTTCGTAAGGTAGTCCATTAATAATATGTGCTACTGTAAAAATATTATTTTCTTTTAACATTTTAACAGATTTAATAAAACAGTCTACATCATGACCTCTTTTAATAAATTCTAATGTTTTATTATTACTTGATTGCAGTCCTAATTCAACTGTTAGAAAAGTTTTTTGATTAAGTTCTTTTAAATAATCAACTATTTCTTTATTTATGGCATCTGGTCTTGTTGCAATAGCTATACCTACTACTTTAGGATAATCAAGTAGTTTTTCAAATAAAGGTTTTAGTATTTCTAAAGGAGCATATGTATTAGTGCCACTTTGAAAATAAGGAATATATAAACTATTAGGCCATTTCTTTTCTAATATTTTTATATTATTTAAAAATTGTTCTTCAATAGATAAATTACTATCAATTATATTAGCGGTACTATTATTACTACAATAAATACAGCCTTGACCATTTATTTTATTTGGGCAACTAAAATGGGCATCAAGTGGAACTTTAAATACTTTTTTCATAAATTTAGTTTTATAAAAATAATTTAAAGTATGATATCTTTTATTATCTAAAGTATATTTAAACATAATTAATCACAAAGATAATATTATAAAAAAATAATCTAATAAGCAAGTAAAATTAAAAAAATTTTAATTTTATTGACGAAAAAAAAGGAAATTAAAGAAAAAAAGACAATATATATAGTGAAGGGTAGTATAGATACTTTTCTAGAAAGGATGCATAAATTATGGTAAAAACAAAAGAAAATTCTAATACTAAAGAAAAGAAAAAATTAAATCTTAATGCTAAAGATTTACGTAGTTTTAGTCGCTATTTGTCTTTTCTTTATGATACAGATATTGATGTGGAAAAATTAGAATATTCAAAAAGAAAACCAGGGCCAAATGATAACAAAAATGTTGATTTAATTGTTGATTTATTTATAACTGGTAAAGATGATAAAAATGATGATTAACTTCATCATTTTTTCTATATAATTTTTCTAGTTTATGATATAATACCAATTGCCAAAGGAGAATAAAAATGCAATTTAATATTGATTATGAAAAAAGATTTATTGATTTATTAGGTTTTACTATTTTAAAAAAAGATAATTCTAATAGATGGGTTATTATTGATGAAAATAATATGCCAGTTGGTTTTATTCAATATAAAAAATTAAAAAGCAAAGATATTAAAAGAAATATACCTGCTAAGTATGGTTATCTTACTGAGATTAAAACAGATAATTTGCAGTTTACTAAAAATAGATATGAAAATAATTTAAATAGTAATAATTATGAATTTGATTATGATGATATGCATATTGAAATGTTATTTGAAGATATTGTTAGTCTTACTATTAGTAGTCAAGAACATGGTTTTATTTCTTTTGTTTTAGATCAATATTCTCTTAACTTTAATTATAAAAGACCAACAGAAAATTTTAATATTGAAGAATTTGTTCAAATAATATCTTTACCTAGTCAAGAATCTTTTATTTATTCTCTTAATTTTACTGACAAAAATAATGACCCACAATTTGGTGATAATAATATAACTCAATATACTATTAATGCTACAAAAGATGAAAAAATGAAAGATGATCAAGTAAAAATACAAATAGAATCATTTGAAAATCATAAATTACAAAGTAAAGAAGATTATCTTGTAAAGGGAAGCATTAAAGAAGTAATTAAAGAATTAGAACTAGCTAATTTATCATTTGAATACTTAAGAAGATTTTTAGAAGAAATATTGCCATTTAAAGAAGATATAATTTCTTATATGTTTAATTATTTAAATATAAATCAAAAAAATTTATTATTGTTATTTTCTGAAAATCCCAAAAATAAAGCAAGAAAGTTAGCTTTTAATTAAATTTTTTGCTAAAATAAAGTTAAGAAAGATGGTGATAGAATGCTTGTTTATGGAAGAAATGTTTTAAAAGAATTAGATAAAAAGAAAATTAAAAAAATTTATATAAGTAGTAAAGAATTAATTCCTTTACTTCAAAAAATGCATTTAAAATATGATTTTGTTCCTAAATCATCTCTTGATAAAATGGTAAGTGGCAATCACCAAGGAATAGTTATTGATATATATGATTATGAATACTATACTTTAAATGATATTGATAGTGATTTTATTGTCATGTTAGATCATTTAGAAGATCCTCATAATTTTGGAGCAATTATAAGAACTTGTGAAGCCGCTGGTATTAAAAATATTATTATTCCTAAAGATCGATCTATTACTGTAAATGATACTGTTTATAAAGTTAGTGTTGGGGCCACAAGTTATGTTAAAATAATTATGGTTAGTAATTTAGTTAATGCTATAAATTATTTAAAAGATCATGGTTATTTTATTTATGCTGCTGATATGGATGGAATAGATTATCATTGCATTTCTTATAATGATAAAAAAGTATTAGTAATTGGTAATGAAGGTAAAGGTATTAGTAATGTTGTTAAAGCATCTTCTGATGTAGTAGTAAAAATTCCTATGAAAGGTCAAATAAATAGTTTAAATGCTTCCGTTTCAGCCGGCATACTAATTTATGGAATGATTAAAAATGACTAAAGATGAATTAGAAGAAGAACTTAAAAATATTAATGATGGTGAACTTATTATGTTATATAGAGAAGAAGATGAACTTGCTAAAAATCTTCTTTATTATAAATATAAGTTTATTATTGATATATTAATATCTAAATATAAAATTTATTTAAATAAATTAAATGTTGATTATCAAGAAATATATAGTGAATGTACGGTTGGTTTTAGTGATGGTATTAAACATTTCCAAGAAGAAAAAGATACATCTCTTCCTACTTTTATAACTCTTTGTGTAGAAAGAAGAATTAAAGGTATAATAAGAAAATATAATCGTAAAAAATATCAAGAAATAAAAGATGTCTTTTCTTTAGATATGGTTTTTGATGATACCGAATCTACTCTTTTAGATGTCATTAGTGATGAATCCGCTAATGACCCTTTAAAAAATATTTTAGAAGATGAAAGTTATCTTGATTTATTAAAAAAAATTAAAGATAATTTAACTACTAATGAATATGAAGTATTTGTTTTACTTTATAAAGGTATGACTTTAAATGAGATAACTAAAATATTAAATAAGAATTATAAGCAAATAGATAATACTGTTCAAAGAGTAAAATCAAAGATTAAAAAATTATTATTAGATAAAGAAGAATAAATTATAGAAAAAAACTATAATTTTTTTCTTGGTAAATCAAAGTAAAATGTTTACAAATATATTGCTAATGTGCTATAATTTAAACATAATAAGAGGGAGTGGTTATAAATGAAAATGTTAACTGCAGAAATAACAAAATTATTAGATAAGTTATATAACCTACGTGGTGAAGATAGTGTGATTCTTTCTAAGATGGAAAAAGAAAGAATAGTGGCAACAGAGACTAAAGAAAGAACTACTGAAGAAAAAGGAAGACTTCAAGAAAAAATTGAAAATCTAACTGAAGAAGAAAGAATCTTGGGTGACGAAGGTGAAAAATTAATTAGTGCTTTAAGTCATATTAAAACAGAAGATTTTAAATTTGTTTTAGATAAATTAAAAGTAGATTTTAATCCTGATAGGTTAAGTGAAGAAGTTAGTAATCTTCTTCCTAAAACTATTGATAGAGTTAAAGAAGAAACTAAAAAAGCTAAAGATGAATTAGTTGAAGTTGAAGGCGAAATGAATAGTGCCATTGCTACTATTGAAGAATTAGCAATAAGAAAAGATGAAGCTCTAGAAAATCAAGCAAGACTTAATGAATATTTTGATTTAGCATTAAATGGTAATATTAATATTACAAGAGATTCAATTACTTCACTATTAGAAAAATTTGATTTTAATGAAGACGAGAGAAGAGAAGCTGCTAAATTAATGATGTTCCCTGAAGATGCTTTATTTGATTATGAAGAAAAAATAAAACATAGTAATCAAAGTGGTAAAAGTATCTCTGAAGTATTTGCTGAAGCTAAAGAAAGTGCTGATACAGTAGATGAATCAACATCTCCCAAAGATGAGTTAATTGAATTACTTAATGAACTAGGTTTTGATTATTTAGATTTTACAAGTAACGATTTAGAAAAAGTATTAGCAAACTATAATGAAAATGATTTAAGAAAAAATGTTAATTTTGCTAAATCAAAAGAATTAAATTTAGATATGTTTGTTGAGAATGCTGAACTTCTATATGATAAAGAATTTGCTGAAAAAGTTAGCAAGTTAATTGAAATTGGCAAAGAACCATTTGATATCTATTTAAATCCCAATATTTTAATTAAATATAGTAAGGATGATTTAGATAATACTATTAATAAATTAAAAAATAGTGGTTTAGATCCAAAAAAAGTACCATTAATTGCATATTAGGAGGGATAATATGGAAGACATAAATGCTAAACTAGATTTGTTAGAATTAAATGAAAGAGAAAGAAAAATAGCTTTAGAAAAATTTTTAGTAACATTATCAATCGTTAATTATGATGATATTAAAAAGATAGTTGAATTTTTAAAGTTAAAAGATGTTCATATAACTAAAGCAAGAGAATTAAAAGTTTTATGTAATGATTATAATGAGATTCTTAAAAACTTTAATATTATTGATAGTATAAATGAACTAGATTTATATAGAGAAGATCCAATTCGAATTAATAATAATGCTTTAGATATATTTAAAAAAATTAAATACTGTACACAAGCGGGGATAAAATATTATGAAGAAGTATAAGGATATAATTTTTAGTGAACAAGCATTTCAAAGAGCGGTTCATAAACCAAGTTCGGAAGTTAGTTTAAATGAAAGTTTTTCGACACTTATAGATACTAAACCAGTAAGTGAAAATATTGGTATTGATAGAGGGTTTGAAGAAGATACTTTTACAACTATTAAACCGGATGATGAATCTTTAAATCAAACAAGATCTTATGATGAAATTAGAGAATCTCTATTAGGTCTTCAAGATCAACTTAAAGAATTAGATTCTCTAAGAGAAGATAGTGCTATTAGTGAAATTAGTTTTGCTGATATTGAGCCTGAAGTTTATGATGAATCTCAAAGTAAAGGATTTGGGAGGTAAAAATGAAATTTCTAGAAAAATACAATTTTAATAAAGAAGTAATAGCGGAATTTTTAAATAATTCTCCTAAAAAATTAATTAATTTAGTTAAAGAAAATAAAAAATTAGTATGTGAAAATATCAGTTATTTAAAAGATTTAGGGGTTACTAATTATCAACAAATATTTTTAGAATATTATGATATGTTTTTAATGGATCATAGTAATTTTGTCGATATATTTGCTAAATATGAACCTGAAGATTTAATTGAAAAATTAAAAAAGAATATTAAAATAGTTGAATACTTATAAGATGCCTTAAGCATCTTTTATATTTTAATAAATATTATAATATATTAAGGTGATTAAATGAAATTAGTTATTATTTTTATTATTAGTTTTCTTCTTACTAGCTGTAGTGAAAAAATATATGAAGAAAAAAATGTTAATTATTTTAAAATAGAAAATAAAGATATTGATGTTTATAGTAATGTTTATCTAAATGATATTCTTATCAATAATAGTAATTATCAAATAGTAAGTGAAAATTATCAAATTGATACTGATTCTTTAGGAGAAAAAGAATACAGCATAAATTATTTAAAAGATAATAAAAAATATATATATAGATTTAAATTAAATATTGTTGATAAAACGCCACCTTTAGTTTTTAGTGGTACAAATAAAACTGTCAAAATAGGTTATGATGGTGATTTGTGTAATTTAATTACTTATGGTGATAATTATAGTGGCAATATTAAATGTGAAATAAAGGGAAATTTTGATTTAAATAAAGAAGGTAAATATCAATTAGAATATTATTTATCTGATAGTAGTAAAAATATTAAAAAAGTTAATGTTACTTTAAATGTTTATGATCCAAGTAAAAATAATACTAGTAGTAATAATAGTAATCCCGTTAAAGAAAATACTTTATTTAGTGATATTTTAGAAAAGAATAAAGATAGTGCTAATTTAGTTGGTATTGATGTTTCTAAATGGCAAGGAAAAATAGATTTTAATGAAGTTAAAAATGCTGGTGCTAATTTTGTAATGATTAGAATAGGTTATCAAGATGGTATTAACGGTGAAATTATTATAGATCCTTATTTTAAAGAAAATTTAAAGAAAGCTAAAGATGCTAATTTATTAGTGGGAATTTATTTTAATAGTCAAGCTAAAGAGATTAAGGAAGCATTAGATCAAGCTAAATGGGTAATTAATACTTTAGATAAAGAAAAATTAGATTTGCCAATTGCTTTTGATTGGGAAAATTGGTCAAAATGGAATAGCTTTAAAATTAGTTTTCATGAAGTAAATGAAATAGCTAGAGCCTTTATTAAAAAAATTGAAAGTAATGGCTATAAAGGAATGATGTATGGTAGTAAATTTTATTTAGAAAAAATTTGGGAAGATTTTGCAAATGTTTGGCTTGCTCATTATACAGAAAAAACAACTTATAAGGGTGACTATTTAATTTGGCAACTAGCTAATAATGGGAAAATTGCTGGTATTAATGGCGATGTTGATATAGATATTTTATATAAATAATGTTAGGTAATGTCAAGTATTACCTTTTTCTTTTTATAAAATATAAGCATTTTGGTATAATAATTCTAGGAGGATTATATGAAAAGTGTAGCAATTAAAGGGGTTAGAAAATTTGAAATTAAAGATAGTGTAGAACCCCAAAAAGAAAATGGTAAAGTATTAATTAAAGTAGCCAAAACGGGTATCTGTGGCTCTGACTTACATTATTTTGAGCTTGGTGCTCCCGTAGGATTAGTTATGGGGCATGAATATTCAGGAACAGTTATAGATAATGGCGGAAGAGAAGATTTAAAAGTAGGAGATCGGGTAACAGCTCTACCTATTTCTCCATGTGGTCATTGTGATGCTTGTCTTTCTGGTAATATTCATTATTGTCCTGAAACTTGGACTTATGCAAGTGGACTTTCTCTAGAAAACCCTGGTGGTCTTGCTCCAATGCTTAGTGTCCGTAGTGATATGGTTTTCAAATTACCTGATAATATGAGCGATGAAGAAGGAGCATTAGTTGAACCAACTGCAGTAGGATACCACGCTAATAATTTAGCTAATATTGATGTTGGTGATGAAGTCTTAGTTATTGGCGCAGGAATTATTGGTTTAATGTGTGCCATGTTTGCTAAAAAAAGTGGTGCCAGTAATGTTGTAATTTCAGAAACTAATGAAAAAAGAGGAGAGGCAGCCGTAAAATTAGGTGTTGCCGATAAGTGGCTTAATGCTAAAGATGAAAATGTCATGAAAGAATACATTGGACATTTTGATAAAGTATTAGAATGTTGTGGAAATAGTCCAGCCGTTAATAGTGCAATGAGTTTAGTTGCGTCTGGTGGTAGAGTTATTTTAGTGGGGGTATCCATGCTACCCATTAACTTTAATAGTATTGATGCCGTTATGAAAGAAGTTACTGTAATTGGAGCTATTGCTTATAAAAAAGATGAATTTGCTAAATGCATTAGTATGATTGCTAATAAAGAAATAGATGTTTTAAAATTTGTTTCTAAAACAGTCACTTTAGAAGATGTTCAAGCATGTTATGAAGAACTTACAAGTGGTGTTTCTAATTCAATTAAAATATTAGTTGATCCAAATAAATAAAAATAAAAGAATGATTAGTGTCTTCTTTGCTATCATTCTTTTTTGTTTTTTTTAAAAACTTTTATTATTTTTTTATTTTCTATTAAAATAATTTTATCTACCCAATTTCTTTCTTTATCACGATATATATGTTTTATTTGGTTAATTGCTTCCTCATTGCTCATCACTAATTTTGAATTATCTAAAATATAATTGTTGGTTTGGCCTTTGGAATTTTTAACTTTATTTCCTATATTATTTTTGCCATTTCCGAGTATTTCTTTTAAATCCCAATATTCTCCTCGCCAATAAAAGTCTGGAGTTTTAACGTTACGAGGATAATCAACTTTTGGCACTAAATAAATAACTCCACCAAATGTATCTTTTAAATATTTAGCCATTAATAATTCTTTTTCCTTAACATCTATTTTTACATGTCTTCCATCAATAAAATATTTTTTTCCATTTAATTGATAATATTCTAAAATTTCAATTCTTTTTCTTTTTTTAACTTTTTTATTAATATAATTTTTTGTTATATCTATATAATAATTTTCACATGTTGTTAACATAAGGTCTCCTTCAAAGAAGCTATTATATAATACTTCTATTAAAATAATTGTCATATTTTGTCGAAAGAGTAATATTTTAAAAAAATTACATTAATATAAAAAAATATAAAAAAATATTATAAAAAATACTTGCAAAAATGTTTATTATATCGTATATTATAAGTACGAAAGGACGATTGTGGCACGTTTGGGCTGCAGTCAGTCCTTTTGTTTTTTATATAAAATTATTGACTTTATTCTGTAAATCAATTAATATAAATTCTTATAGAGAAGAGGTATATAATATGGAAAACTTATTTAAAATGGATGGATTAAAAGAAGTATCTTTGGATTATAAAAATAAGCCATGTGATAATTTAGACTTAGAAATAATTGATGCCTTTTATATTTATGAATATGTTATAAAAAATGAGTTACCTGAAATAATTAAAAAATATGAAAAGAATGCAGAATTAACATTTTATTATTCTTATAAAAGAATAGGTAAAGAAGAAGTACCATCTTTTAAAGTTCATTGGCTTGATTCTCATAATGGCACATCAATTAGGTTGTGTTTAAGGAATGCAAATAATACATTAAAAGATGAACACGGATATCAATATGCTAACCCATATCTTGCTAAAAATAAAAATTTGAATATAAATAAAAAAACTTTTGATATTCTAATTCAAATGTTTAATAATTTTATAGATAGTTATGAACTTGGTCAAGATTATTATATTAGTTACGATTGTGTACGTTTCAATATAAATGCTCCATTATATCAATTAATAGATGCTTTTTATAGTGAGTGGCAAAGAAT
>CANQZQ010000036.1 GCA_947628375.1 uncultured Bacilli bacterium | reverse complement strand
AAGAAAAATATATAGAAATTATAGGAAAAATAAAGGAAAAATCAGGTAGTTTGTGTATAAACTATGCACACTACCATAAAAGAAAAGAAGGTAATTTATGGAATTAGAGAATAAAATAAAAGATTTAGTTGAAACCATTCGACCATATTTAAATATGGACGGTGGGGACATTGAATTTGTAAAATTTGAAAAAGGTTATCTATATGTTAAACTAACTGGCAATTGTATGAATTGCCTTGGACAAGATAGTACTATAAATGAAAGCTTACTACCGATGTTCCAAGAAGAAATTCCTGAAATAAAAGGAATTATAAATGTCCCAATTTAATGGAAAGGAGGAGAAAAATGATTAATAACAAAACAGTTAAAGAAAGATTAGAATATATAAAAATATGTGATGAAGCTTTAAAGCATTTTGACATTAAACCTAAAGCCTATTTTACTGGTGATAAAATAGATACCGATGATCATTTAATGAATAATCATGCCTATTATGCTCTTCTTAAAGAACGTATTTTATTTTCTTTATTACAAGATGAAGAATTTAAAAAATGTGCTGATGAATTAATGAATGATTATAAATATAAACCTACCTTTCTTTAAGAAGCCAATCAATTTTTTCTAAAGGAGTATATTTATTAATTTCTTCATATGCTCTTTTTAAAAATAATTCATATTCATCTACTTTTTTAATAACAGGTATTAATTTTTCTTCACTACCATCATTGTTCATAATATCTTCATAAATATCAAAATAGTATGATGGATATAAAAGTCTTGCATAAAGCATATGATAACTATATGGTGTTAAAGAGCGCATTTTTAAATAAGTACTTAAATCTAATAAAGCATCTTCACCATTAAAAAAAGAAACTTTAAGATATCCAGCAACATCTCTTACTTCTAAATCAAAAATAAAACTTAAAGGATTTAAATAATTTAAGCTAATATTAGGATAAAATATTCGACGATGAGATAAAGTAATATGGTCATTTTCACTAATACCAATTACTTTATTTATTTTATTAACATAACTAATAGCATTTTCAGCCAAACCAATATAATAACTAAAAGAATCTAAAACGATTTTTTTATTTTTGCCTAAAAGATTAATTTGCTCTTCAAAATAATCTACTTTTTTACTCCATAACTCACCCCAGTTATTACGATATAGTTTACTATTATTATTGTTTAATTTTAACTTACTTAAAAATTCACACATGCTAATAAAATTAATTCTTTCATCCTTAGAACTATTTAATTTTAAAAGCAAATAATTATTATCACCAACTTTGGTTAAAGGACTATTATATCTATTAAAAATAATATCATGAACTCTAATGCCTTTCATTTTAAGTTCATAAATAATATCTAAAAGATCTTTTAACTCTTCTTCAGTTCGATTAAAAAAGACAAAATAAAATTCTTCCCCTTGATAACTAAAAGAGGCATAATTATTAAATTCATTAATATCAATTAAATCAAAATTGTAATAATAATTTATTATTTCTTTCATATCTATTTAATTGTATGAAAAAAGTAATGAAATAAATCATTACTTAAGATTATTTATTCTTTTCTAATTCTTTTTCAAATCTTTGAACTAAAGCATCAAACATATTCTCACAAGCTTGCATGAAAGCTTCTTTTTGTTCTTTAAAGATATCTTCATTAATACCTATTGGAGAAGGTATTGGATTATTGGCTACATTGGAAGATGCTACTGGACCTACTTCTGGATTAGGAATATCCATAACTGGACTAGGAGTAACTTCTACTTTAGGTGCTTCTTCAATTACTGGACTAATTGGAGTAGGATCACTTTCTGTAGTAGTATTTCCAAAGTTAGGCATTGGAGTTCCTAAATCAATTACAGGAGCACTAGGATCTATTTGATTTACATTATTAATAGTATTCATATTAGCATTTTCTAAAGGACTACTTGGATTAGAATTCATACCCATACTTGCTTCAACATTAGCTATTGGTGTACCATTTTCCACTGTTGGATTAGCTACATCACTAGTAGGAGCTTGCAAATTTTCCAAAGGATTAGGATTAATATCAAAAATACTAGCAGTCGGATTTACATCACTACTACTAACACTCTCTTCCACTTTATAGCTATTTTTTAACGTATCATATGATGGAAGTGGTAAAGTAAGTTGCGTATAGTACACATCATCAGCATTTAAAGTATCTGGCACTTTAATATAACTAATTACTCCTCCAGCAATAATACTTTTTAAGTTTTCTTTTACCATGCCCCATTCCGTTTGATCATTTATTTTAACTAACTTATCATTTTCAAGTCGGCATACTAAAATAATAGGTAGTCCCATTGAACCATTCATTTCATTATCAAGCACAACATATGAAGCATTAGTTCCCTTAAATGCTGTAATAAGTGGTTTTTCTTGGACACTCCCTGATACTAAATTTAATTTAATTTTTCCCATAATAGTCAATCCCTTCACATCTATCTATTCTTTATAATTATAACAAACTTAATTTTCTTTTTCAATCTCTTTATTTACTTTCTTCAAGATAAAATGCTTACAACCATAAGCACAACAATTAGTTATATAATCATCAACATTTTTTATATCATTATGATCTTTTCTTTGCTTATTATCACTTTCATAAAAACCTTTAAGTCTTACTTTTCCATAAGCAAAATCTCCTACTATATAATCAAAATTATCATAATAATCTGTTACAATCTCATTTAAATCTAATGTATTAAGCATTTCTCCATAATCTTTTAAGACTTCATAAAAAACTCCATTAATATTAACCATAAAACCTCCTAAATAACTATTGTTCCAAATATTACTATTACCATAAGTGTCGTAACAATGATGCTCATAACTAATAAAATATCAACATAACCATTACCAGTTGTAATAGGATTTTTGGGACTTTTTAAAGCTTTTATTTTTTCATTTAATAAATATTCTTTATTTAAAGCATTACTTGATATATCAAATGATTCATATATTTCATTATTTAGTTTAGTTATCTCTTCACCACTCATTTTACTAATATCAGCAATACTATAATTAAATAAACGATAAACATCAAAACTAAATAAATCTTTTTTATCTTCTTCTTTAACTTTAGCTTTAGTTGCATAAGCTTCTTTAAAATACTCCGCTACTTCATAAATATTATCTTGAGCATTTAAATAATTATAAGAAAGTCTTAATACATTAGAAGTTCCTGGCGTATATAATAAATCAAAAAATTCTTTACTATCTGAGGCTGTTAAACCAAAATTAACTCTTTTTAAAGTAAATAAATCAATCAATAATTTTTGAACTTCAATAAAATAAGGATTAACTTCTCTTTTTATTGCATTATCATTCTTTTTATCTATCGTATAAAAGCCATCAAATAATCTTTTAAATTCGGTAATTTGTTCTAGTGTAGCACCATATTTCATTAAATTATTGTCAAAAGATTCTTCATTTTTAACTTGAAAAGGATTAATAATATCTAATTCACCATAAATATTAATAAGCATTCTAATAACAACAACCAAAAAAGAATTATATAAAATACTATCCTCTTTATCTCGGCTACTTATATAATCATTAATTGCTTTATCAATTGCTTCATTAATAAAATATGATTTCACACTATCACCTATTATCAAGTATATCACACATTTAAAGGAATAGGAATATCTAAAATACTACTTGCTGATTCAAAATTATCACCATAAAATTCCGGAACACTACCATTGACAACTAAAGCTCCCACTAAAATATCATAAACAAATTTTTCTTTATTTTCTACTAAAGGAGTAATAATTAATTTTTGCATTTCTACTTCAATATATATCTCTAATAAAGCATTATTAAAGCCATAATTAGTAACTTTTGTTTTTATATTAGTTAGTAGGGTTTCATTAAAATCAATTGCAATTGGTACTAAAGGGCCTATTTTATTTAAAAAAACATTATTGCTTCCCAAAAATAAAGGAATATTCATAACTAAACTATGATGACCATTATTTAAATATTTATCGTATATATTAATATCAATTTTCCCATTTTCTAAATCACTTAAACCTTTTTTTAAAATATTAGAAACATTAGTTAACACTCGGTATGTTTTTTCTAGATTATAATTTACCGCTAATATTTCTCCTTCCTTATTTTTAGTTATATCTAAAATATTACTAACACTATCTTTATTTATTACATCATCAGTTATTAAATCAGTAAAAAATTGATAAATAACTTTATCTAATTTTTGATTAACCAACATTGTTATTTTAGGGCTAGTCTTTTTCGAATATATCGTAAATAAAAGAAAAGCATTTAAAAAAAGGCAAAAAAAGACAATAAATACAATTTTATTTATTGTTCTTTGATAACTATTTTTTTTCAAATACATTCTTTTCATAATAAATATTATGAAAAATAAATCGTTTTAATAAGTAATATCACGCCAATTACAAAAATAACTACTATAATACCAATAACTACTTTTAAGAATGTATTATTTGATTCAATATCGTTAGAAAAATCATCACTATCTTCCAAATCTTTTTTACTGATAGCATTTGATTCTGTATAAAAAGAATTTGTAAGATCATTATTTATATTTTCTTTTTCCGCTACCTCTTCTTTTAATCCCTCTAAAACTTCTGTATCATCACTGCCCTTTAAATCACTAAGAATATCTAAAGCATCATTTTTCTTAGATTCTTTTTCATTTAAAGCAATAGTATTAATTAAATTTTTAAGATTAGTATTTTCAAAATCACTATCATCTTGATTAGATGTTTCATCATCTTTAACATTTAATTTTTTCAAGATATCAAAATTCGTATCATGCAATTTTTTAAGTCTTTCTTCTTCATAATTATTTGGCTTTTGTTCTTTCGCTTTTTCTAAAATAACATTAATATCATATTCTTTTGTATCTTCAATAGTTTCTTTTACATCTTCACTTTCTTCTAAGCGAATACTTTGTCTTTTGGGAATTTCCTTATATTTAGTATCTAAAATTTTTTTAATTTTTTCAACATCAATGGAGGCCTCACTATCTCCTAAAATGGTTGTATTACTCTTAATTTCAAAACTATCCAATTCACCTTTATTAATTTCTCTATATAATTCTTCATTCTTATGGAATCTAGTATTTTCTAATTCTTCATCATAATATTTATTCATTCGTGAATCCATAGTTACACCTCATACATATCATAACATATCTAAAAATATTTTTAAATCCAAAATATTACAATATTTGACATAGATTGACTATTTAAAAAATTGCTTTTAAATAGTATTTTTTATATAATTAAGAAGGAGGATATTATGAAAAAATTATATGTTAACAAAGAAGCCTGTATAGGATGTGGAATGTGTGTATCTATTGACCCAGAACATTTTGCTTTTGGTGATGATAGTTATTCAGAAGTTATTAGTAATGAAAATATTGATACTGATGATGCTCATAACGCTATCTCTAGTTGTCCTACTAATGCCATTAGTTATGTTTCTAATGATGAAGAAAAAGATTGTGATTGTGAACATTGTGAACATGGTTGTTGCAATCAAGATGTTTATGACAATGACGAATATGATGAAGCAGAAGCTTAATTAACTAGCAATTTCGCTAGTTTTTTTATTTCTAACTCTTGTTCTTTCACTTTCTGGTATAAATTCTAACATCCCCTCTACTGAATTAATCAAAGAAGTTATATTGATTTTTAAGACATTTAATTCTTCTCTTCTTAAAGGGTATCTCTTTTTAGCTTCATTAATTAATGGATAAATAAAATCTTCTGTTTCTTTAGTGTATTCAATAATTTTAGGTAAAGTAAATACTTGAGCCATCGAAAATAAATTATTATAACGATCTAATAATTTAACAAATGTTGCTACTTCACTTTCTTTAATGGCATCATAATAACATTGTAATGCCTCTTTTTTAGTTAATAATAAATTTCTTTTAAATGTTAATAATTGAACATTTTTTTTAATTTCATTTGAAACATTTAAATCATTTAAATTAGAGGTTGTATCTTCCATAACATCATGTAAGAGTGCTGTTGCTATTATTTCATCTGTATTAAGGCCAATACTAATTCCATAGCTTGCTACCCCTAAAGGATGAATTAAATAATCTTCTCCACTTTTTCTTTTCTCACCTTCATGCATCAATCTTGCATAAGGAAGTGCCAAAAGAGAATTATATAGTTTTCTTGCTTCGCAATATCCTCTTATAAAAGTATACATTTTGTAAGAATTACCATCCATTTACAACCACCTCTACTTGTAATATATCATAATATTCTATATAATAAAAATATATAATAATTATAAATATTATAACTGGAGGTTATAGATGAATTTAGATTTATGGAAAATATTTTATGAAGTAGCTAATGCTAAAACTATTTCTAAAGCCAGTGAAAAATTACACATCTCTCAACCCGCTATTACTAAGCAAATTCATAATTTAGAGGAATACTTAAATACTAAATTATTTTTAAGAAGTAAAAAGGGAGTTATTTTAACAACTGAAGGAGAAAATATTTATAATGATATTAAAAATGGTTTAAATTCTCTTTCAACTGCTGAGAAAAAAATAAAAGATAATATTGATATTATTACAGGTACGATTAGAATTGGCGTATCTACTACTCTTGCTAAAAAATATCTAATGCCTTATATTAACTCTTTTCATAAATTATATCCAGGTATTACTTTTGAAATATCTACCGATCCCACTAATATCTTAAAAGAAAATTTAAAAAAAGGCAGTTTAGATTTTATTATAGCTAAATTCCCTTTAAAAATTATTGATGACTTTCAATATGAACAAATTGGTACTATGCAAGATATTTTTATTGCCAGTAAAGAATATCCTGAATTAATTAATAAAAAATTAAATATTAAAGATTTACTTAATTATCAATTTATTTTGCAACGCCAACCATCATCATCAAGAGATTATATTGATAATTATTGTTATCAAAATCACATTAAACTTAAAAGTATTATGGAAATTGCTTCAGCTAATCTTTTAATTGAATTTGTCAAAATAGGTTATGGTATTGGTGTCGTTACCAAAGAATATGTTTTAGACGAACTCAAGAAAAAAGAGATTTTCAAACTAGACGTTAGTCCAAAAATCTTAGAAAGAAAATTTGGTATCATAACTATGCCTGATAATTATTTATCTCATGCCAGTGCCAAATTCCACGATTATTTATTTAAATAACTTTTTAGTTCTTTTAATTCATTATTAGATAGCAAGCGATATTCCCCACTTTTTAAATTGCCTAAATTTATATTGCCTATACTTATTCTTGTTAATTTTTTAACATCATATCCTAAATGCTCAAATAATTTTCTAATTATATGATTTCTTCCCTCA
This sequence comes from uncultured Bacilli bacterium, assembly GCA_947628375.1. Lineage (GTDB taxonomy): Bacteria > Bacillota_I > Bacilli_A > RF39 > UBA660 > SIG200. Next base: position 5,446 of record CANQZQ010000036.1, on the reverse strand, counting down.
TGAATAGTTACTTCTACTAAAGAAGTATTTTTATTTTTATCAATTTCTTTAACTTTAAAATGATCAATACTTAATTTTCTATTATCAATTAATAAACCTTTTCTTAATTTTTTATAATCATCTTCGTTTAATATTCCATCTATTTTAGCAATATAAGTTTTAAAAATTTTATTTTTAGGATGCATAAGTAAATTAGCAAATTCACCATCATTAGTTAAAATAATTAAACCTGTTGTATCATAATCTAGCCTTCCTACCGGATAAATACGTTTATCAGTATCAATTAAGGAAGTAACTGTTTTTCTTCCCTTATCATCAGTTACACTACAAATAACCTCTCTTGGTTTATTCAAAACATAATAAACTTTATCATTATTTTTACTTATAGTAACCCCATCTATAGTCACAATATCATTACCACTTACTTTATATCCTAATTCAGTTATTAAATTACCATTAACAAATACTTTCCCGAGCTTTATTAAATCTTCAGCTTTTCTTCTTGATGTATAACCAGAGTTAGCAATATATTTTTGAAGCCTTTCCATTTAGAACCACCAAATAAAGTATAACAAAAAGCCTTAAAAATTAAAAGAATATTCCTATTTATTTTTCTCTAATAAGTTTTTGCCCTTTTTCTTCATATAAACCTTTAAAACATCTTAATTCATCACAATAATTTTGAAATGCTAATAAACTATTTCTAGTTAAGTCAACTTCATAATTGCTTAATATATAATTAAATTTCTCAGTAAAAAAAGCAATTTTCTCTTTAGTTTCTAAATCATCTATATAATTAATATATGCTTTAAAGAGATTAGCTCTCTGATTTTTGTTATAATCATCCCAAGATTTGAAAAAATTACAAATGTCATAAACCTTTTGATAGATATTATATAATCTTTCATCAAAATCTAAGATAAATGGTAATATCGAATAAGTCTCATGATTAAAGTGATACAAGCCATCTGTATCAAGAGTTAATAATCCCCATTTAGCTAATTCTTCTAAATCTTCTTTTTGGATTGTTGGGAATTCACTTATATTAATAGCTGTTCTCGTAAAAGAACTAGTTAAATAATCTAATTTGCCACGTTGTCCATTAAATGAATTAAAAAATTCATCTTTGTCATAAACATCTTGGAAATAAATAACTTTAGAAAAACGGCGTTCTTTAAACATCGCTTCATAATGCCTTTTTATTATATCAAAAGCCAGGTCTAAGGATTTAATCTTAGGATAAATTTCTTTTGACGTAATAATTACTTTTTTATCTTTTATTTCATAAATACCCAAAATATATCTTATTATATCAATTAATTCAAAGTTAAAATTACCATAGTAAACATGAAACGCCATAGTATCAGTTATAAAACTATTCAAGCCTTTAACTTTAAGTGTTAAAAGATTATAAGGTATGGTATTTTCATTAATGTTTGAGAATGAAAGTCCTAAAGATTTAACAAATTTATCAATATAATATACTTCTTCATCAGCAAAATAATTATAAAGGGTTGGGGAAAGAATAAACTCTATGATAGGATTTTCTTCTGTTTGGCGTCTTTTTATATATTCATTTTTAGCTTGTTCTAAATCGATAAAAGCATCTTCTAAATTTAATAAACCATCTTCACACATTTTTAAAAATAGTCTTTTACTTAAATCACTAACAATTACTTTTAACTCTTTATGTTTAGAAAGAATATCTTTAAAAAGGTCGATTGCTCCGATTAAATTTTCTTCTCTTCTTTTACTAAAGTCACCTAAAGTCATCATATTGCTTTCATTTTCCAATAGAGCCATAATAACACCTCTTGTTAAAGGAATTATAGCATTAAAAATTACTTTTTAAAAGAAAAGATTAGTTAAAACTATAGCCATAATAATTCCTACTAAATCCGCAAATAAGCCACCCCATAAAGCATGCCTAATTTTAGCAATTTTTATTGAGCCAAAATAAAGGGCAATTACATAAACTGTTGTATCAGTACAACCTTGTAAGATAGAAGCTAGCCTTCCCATATAAGAATCAGGGCCAAAGCTTTTAAAAATATCGTTCATAATAGCTAAAGAAGCAGTTCCTGAAATAGGCCTAAGTAAGGCCATAGGAATAATCTCTAAAGGTAAATTTATTCCACCTATCATTTTACTTACATTAGTAATTACAAAACTTAAAACATTACTATCTAAAAAAATATTAATTGCAAAAATCATTGCAATAATTGCTGGAAAAATATTAAATGTTGCTATTAAGCCATCTTTAGCACCCTCTAAAAAAACATCATAAACATTAACTCTTTTTTTAACCCCATAAAAAACAATAATGATAATAAATATAGGTAAAATTATCTTAGATATTACTTCCATTTTTTAGCTCTCTTTCTAATTATATAATCAAGAGTTAAACCAGCAATAGAAGAACAAGCTGTGGCAATAATTGCTGGTAAAATAATTTCCCCAGGCGAAGCCGATTTATAAGCTACTCTTAAAGCCAAAATAGTCGTTGGTATTAAAGTAACACCGGCGGTATTTAAAATTAAAAAAGTGATCATGGGAAAAGAGGCGGTTTTTTTATCAGGATTAATTTTTTGTAATTCTTCCATAGCTTTTAACCCTGCCGGGGTTGCAGCACTACCAAGACCTAACATATTTGCGGCAATATTACTTGATATATAACCTAATGCTTTATTACCTTTAGGAACATCAGGAAATAATTTATGTAGTATTGGCATTAAAAGCTTAGCAAATTTATCTAAAAGTCCACTCTCTTCAGCTATTTTTAAAATACCTGTCCATAAAACAATAATGGGTAGTAAATTTAAAATTAAATCTAATGCTTCATTAGCATTAGTTAAAATGCTCTCATTTAAAGTATTAATATTCCCCGTAACTAAAGAGTAAATTATACCTATGCCAATTAAAAAAGCCCATATATAATTTACCATTTAGAAAACCACCTTTTAAATTTTTGCCACCAAGATATCTTTTCTTTTTTTACTTCTTTTTTAACATATATTGGCTCTTTATGATAAATTTTATCATTTATTTTAACTTCAGCATAACCTACTAAAGTATCATTTCCATAATCTTTGACTTTAGTTAAATTATAATTAATAGAAACGCTTTTTAATTCTTTTTTAGTTAAAGTTAAATAATAATCATTATTTATATATAAAGTATCATTCTTATAATACTCTTCATCTTTAATTTTAAAATCTTCTTTATTTAATATTTGATAACTTTGATAATTTTTAAAAATATTATTATATAATTCTTTATGATCATTCCAATCATTCGGATCATTTAAAGTAACGACAACTAAATTAATATTATCTTTACTTCCTGTTGTAACTAAAGTTCTTCTTGCTTTTTCCGTAAACCCAGTTTTTCCCCCAGTTATATATTCTTCATTTAATAATTTATTTTTATTATGCCAAACATAAGTCTTATAATTAGTTTTAACAGTGTAGTTTTTAGTTTTAAATATTTCTCTAAAAGTACTATTTTCCATAGCATATTTAGTAAGTATAGCCATATCATATGCTGTTGAAGTATTACCTACTCCATTATTTTCTTCTAAACCATGTGGATTATAAAATTTAGTATTTTTCATTCCCAAATTACTAGCATAACCATTCATTAAGTACACAAATTCTTCTTTAGAACCAGCAACTGCTTCTGCAATTGCTAAGGCTGCATCATTTCCACTTCGAAGAAGTAAACCATAAATTAAATCTTTTAATTTAATTTCTTCTCCAACTTCAATATAAATACCACTTCCATAAGCTTTATAAATTATATCGCTAACCTTAACTACTTCTTCTAAATTACCCTTTTCAATAGCAATCAGCGCTGTCATTATTTTAGTTGTACTAGCAATTAATCTTTCATCAGATATATTATAGCCGTATAATACTCTTCCAGTATCTAAATCCATTACAATTGCTGATGATGCACTAATAGCCATTATCTTGATAGGAATCAAAAACATCACTACTAACAATATTACTTTTTTCATAATCCACCTAAAAAATTATATGTTTTATTTCTATTGTTAATAACTTAATAGTTTTCAACAGATTATTTGTATATAAAATAAAATGTGTTATAATATTTTTGGAGAACGTTATACGTTACCTAAAGTTTTGTTTGCTAGCTGCGGCTAGCTATTTTTAATGCAAGAATTAGCAACTCTGATACTAGAATAAAAATAATAATTAATAAAAAGTCTACTTGACTTCTATCTCTCATAAACATCAATTTCTTATTTTTTTATTTAAAGTTCACAACTAATTAAAAAAGATGAATACAGTACCAAATCTCCAGAGATTTGGTAACTTTTATATACAAAAAAGAAAGAGATTGCTCTCTTTCCAAGGATTAAGTCTATGAAGGTTTTAACGAGTTTTCCTTCTCGGTTATTTATGCTGTGATTATAAAAGGATCTATCGATGTACCAGTTCCACTACCTATTATGATACTAGAATTAAGATAGAAGACTGGGCGAACCGAAAGGTTGTTGAGCAAGTTGTAGCCGGTCAAGTCCCCTCCCGCATTCACACACCACGCACCGTAATACATGCTGCTATAGAGACCATAACGCGTCATTGTCCTTTCATATTGGTCATCAGTACTTTTTCCATTTTGACTTATATGAAGCCAACTATTCTTACAAGATGTATTTGTATAACAATTTGTATTTGATGAATCCGATCCATCTGTTGCATATGAATAGTAATAATCACTTACGTACATAAGTCCCACGGGCGCTCGAGTCTTCGAAGTCCAAAAGGTTTCACCTTCATTATAGTTTTGTTGTACTGCTTGTTTCCCTGATTCTATTTTATATATTTCGTCAGCTGATTTATTTAAACCATCATTAAAATCATCATAATAAATTCCTCCATATAACCATTCATGAGAACTATCTATTTTGTTATACCAAGTAGTATCACCAGTTGTTTTTATATATTGTACATTACTTGTTGTACTATTTATGAATAAATTGGAATTTCCGTCATATCCTTGTGTACTTCCTGTTCCTTGTCCATTTAATCTCTTAAATAAAGATGATTCTGGCCATGTTATATTTTCTGAACTATTTGTATGCCATTTGTACTGATAATTCGTTCCTTCCCTTATGGCTGTATTTTTAATTAATTTCATTTGACCATCTTGTGTTATTCCTATTATTCTGTACATATAGTCATCTGTTTCACTACACTTACTTGTTGTTCCAAAACATATATAATTATTTACATTTCCTTTCGTCCCCACAAATCGGTACATATCACCCAATAAATTTGTTGACAAGCCTCTAGGCCTTAATTGACTACTCAACAATTCCTTAGCTGTCCCTTTAAATTCAGCTTTTTTTGTGGTTATCTGTGGTGCATATGCTTCTTTAACATATCCTGAGTTATCATATGTATGAGTTAGTATTGTA
>CANQZQ010000035.1 GCA_947628375.1 uncultured Bacilli bacterium | reverse complement strand
ATTAGTTAAATGGTATAATAATGGTCTCCAAAACCACTGTTGGGAGTTCGATTCTCTCATCCCCTGCCATTAAGTAATATACTCGAACTCTTCTTATGAAGAAGTTCGATAAACATAGATAAATAAAGGCAGAAAGTAAAATTTAAGAAGAAATTCTATTGTTCCGAAAGAATGATGGAATTTTTATTATGTTTAAAATTATAAAATATGAAAATTCTTTTTATTATTATGTGAAAGACAGATTGGAGTTTATTTGTAAATATGCAAAACAAATAACAAGATTCTTTAATGGTTATGTAATATAATTGATATAGCCAATCTACACTATGCTGAACCTTATAAATTAATTATTGGAATCATTTGTTTTTGTTTTTCAACTTTAAATTTTTAAATCTCTGAAATCATTAATAAATTATATTATAACATTTTCTCCTTAAGAGGAGACTTTTTTTTACGATTATGTTATAGTAGTTATATAAGGAAGTGAAATAATGAATAATATAGATGACCTACTTACTACTGAATCAAAACGAAAACTTAGAAATAAGTGTTTCAATTTCTTGGATTACTTTGGTGATAATATAAAGGAAAAAATGACAAATATATGTGGAAAAACAGGAAAATATAATGTTCCAGATGAATTATATCAAAAGAGGACTTCTAGAACAAATAGAATTCTAATTTCTTGGCAGGTTGTTAAAAAAAACAACTTAACAATTAGACAATTGGAAACATGTGAAAATGGGGTTGTGGTAGAAATACTTAATGGTGACTTGTTTGATGAAAATAATTATAACAATGATACATTCAAAGAATTGGTTAAGAGAATCGGAAGTGATGGAACAGTTTCTGCAATGATATCTTTTAGATCTGAAAATGGTAGTTCTTCTTCTGAAGTTCCAAGAAAATATTTTAATATGTTTTTAAATAATACAAAAGTTAACTATAAAGGTAATTCAATTATCATAAATAAAGATAATTATAAAGATTATGCTATTAAGAAAATAGCAAACGGAGCTGGTAGTCTTTGTGGGAATGATAAATGGAAAGGATTTTTATTTGTTTCAATTAAAGGTGGTCAACAAGATACTATCGAAACACACAAAAATAATAACATGACATTATTTAATCCCGCTTGTGAATATGCCAATGAGCAAGTTTGTAGAGATATAGATTTAGTTTTATCCTTCTTTGCCATGAAAACTATTAATCCTAATCAATTAGATAGTAATCAAAAGACAAAATATGAAGAGATAATGAATGAATTAAAGGGTATCATGGAAAATGTCAGTTATGACTTGAATGGTAAAACTTATTCATTGTATAAGTATTGTATATTTCATCCATCTGTTATGTTGGTTGATAATCAATTAACTGATCCAATACAATTGATAAAAATAAACATTGAAAATTTTAATATACCAGACAATTCGGATAAGAGTGTAGATCTAACTCATAACGAGGCAGTTAATAATGAGTTATTTTACTGGGATGAAAAAAGAAAATGTATCTTATCGCCAGCAAGACCAACAAATATTTTTTGGTCATATCATTTATCAAATATGATGCAACAAAATTATAATCTTAGAGAATTCATTGAATATGAAGAAGATATTTATAATAGAAGGCAGGAATTTAAAGAGATATTTGATGAATTAGATATATTATAATAAATGAAAGGACAAGCGAATGAATAAATTAAATGAAATTAAAAAATTAATGCCAACTAATATTGAAGATAGTTTATTAATTTCAGCTGTTTTCGATGTCAGTCGAAAATATGATAGTTCATTTGTAAAAGAATTAAAAAAAATAAAAAAAGATTATGGTATTACTATTGATTCAATAGAAAGAAATAAGCTTAGAAAAGCTTATTACTATAACCTTCCAAACAAATATAATTTAAAATTCTATTATAGTAATGAACAATTAAATGAAGTGTTGGATGATTTCATAGAGAGATTGAAAAATTATGATTCAGATGTTATTCTTTCTTCTTTAATGAAAAGAATAGATGATGCTGGAAGTGATAGAGTTAAAAACAATAGAATAGAATGGCTTAATTATTATAATGATAAAAGACTAAGGTGGAAATATTCATTAATAATTATTAGAATAGATCAACAACTTTTTGATAAAATAGACAGAGATTTTGATAAATTAACTAGTTTTATTTCCAATACATACAAAGATTTAGAAAACTATAGATACTTATCAATAGTTGTTGATAGTAATATCGTTGATGAAAGCAATAATGATATAACATGGAAAATAATATATAAATTAAGTGTTTATGCTGAAAACTTTATTCAATTTGATGGTAGCTTTTTTGCGTTTCACAAAGAAAAACAAATTGATAAGTTAAAAAAATTTTTAGATGAAAGAAAAATTAAAAATTCTAAAAAAATTGCACAAGATTTTTATCGTAATATTTCTTGCGGTTATAAATTTGAAGATTGCTATTTGAGTGATGATCTAAAAACAAAAGTATTACTATTTAAAAAAATTGAGTTGGATGAAAGTAATGTCCCTTGTCCTTCTTGCATGACAACGATTCAAAACGGAAATTCATACCCAGAAATGTTTTTAAGAAGTTGGGAATGTAAAAATCCTGAATGCCCTGATAGAAGCAAATCTGGTCGAGGTAAAAGGTTTGATGAATATGGAGTCTATAGATATTTTAAACTATCTGAAAATAGAGAAATAAATATTATTGATAATGATACATATAAAAAATGGCATAGAGATATTTTTAATTGCAATGTGAATTATGTTGAATATTTAATTAAAGCTTATTCATGGGATAATGAGAATATTTGTTTAGTTAATTTTGACGCAATTGATTTTGAAAATGACAGAAATATTGATTATATAAACTCAAAAATATATTTCAAGTCTAGTGGAATTAAACTTAATGAAACACCTATTTATGATTTATTTAATACATTGTCAAAACAGATAAATCCTAATGAGTTTGATGGAAAATATAAAATAAAGAATAAAATAGAAATAATAAATGGTAATTCTTCAATCTGTCTTGGAAAATTACTACCGGGTCAAATTGGTGCAGCAATTACTTCTCCTCCGTATTATAATGCTAGGGAATATTCACAATGGGAAAATTTGATTATGTATTTAATTGATATGATGATTAATGCAACTTCGATTTTTTATACATTAAGTAATGATTCATATTATTTGTACAATATTGGTGATATTGTTTCAGCGGATAATATTTATGTAAATTCTAATATGTCAAAACATAGGATTCAATTAGGTTTTCTTTCTTGCTTGTTTTTTGAAATAGTTGGGTTTAATTTAACAGGAAATATAATTTGGGATAAAGGTGAAGTTCAATCAAAAAGGAACTCAACTATTAATTTGTTTAGTGGCTATATAAAACCAGTTAATTGCTACGAGCATATGTTTGTTTTTAAAAAAGGAAATAATAAAAATGATGAAAGCAAAATTGTAAAAATATCACCTGTTATTAAGATTAATAGCAAAGGTGAAAATACTTATAAGCATTCAGCACCTTATCCGTTGGATTTAGTTGCTCAAATAAAAACTTTTGCCAAGAAAAATGAATACATTTTAGATCCATTTTTAGGTAGTGGAACTACATTAATTTGGTGTATAAGAAATGGTTATAAAGGTATTGGGTTTGAGCTTAATAAAGGATACTATGAATTATGCTTAGAAAATATAAATAGTAATTTCGAACAACAAACATTATTTGAAAATTAAATAATATTAAATAATTTTAAAATTTAGTATTTATAATAATAAAAAAACTTTACACATATAATGGGCAGAAATATTATTATGAAAATTGACAATTACATAAAAAAATGGTATATTATCTGCACATAAGTGATTATGTTATGCAAAGATTGCATATAATATTAATGCTACTTTTGTAGCTAAAAAAGCAGGTGATTCCGGCCTTAAGCGGAAATCAAAAAAGCGGTGAAACCAGCCCTAAATGGTAGTTAAAAAAGCGGTGATTCCAGCCAGTAAGTGGAAATTAAAAAAGTGGATTAGAGAGCAAACTCTAATCTTTTCTTTTTGTATAAAACAGAGTATAATTTGCTTGGGTGACGTTTATGATTAGAAATTTTAGAATAGTTAAAGTTGATTGTAAATATTGTGATTATTTGAGAAAATTTGACAATAGAGTCCCTTATAATGCTGGTAGTAAAGAATTAAGACCTTTTATAGGAATTTTATTTATTGTCAATAATTGTGAATATTTTGCTCCGCTATCTAGTCCAAAAGCAAAGCATCTCAATATGAAAACAAATATTGATTTAGTAAAAATTGATAATGGTCGATTAGGTGTAATTAATTTTAATAATATGATTCCAGTTAAACAGAATAATTATGAATTGTTTGATCTTAACTCCATACCTACTACGACAGTTGAACTCAATAGGCAAAATTTATTAAAAACTCAATTGTTATGGTTAAACAGAAATATTAAAAATGTTAAAGGTAAAGCAATTAAATTATATGATAAATATAAAAATAATAAGTTACCTGAAAGAGTAAAAGAAAGATGTTGTAATTTTATATTATTAGAAGAAAAGTGCCATAATTATGGTATTAAGTAAAATTAAAATGAAATAAGCTTGTATTTAGATTATCTTATTTCATACTATAGTTTAAAAAAATGAAAATAAATATGAGTAAACAATTAAAAAATTAAAGGGTAACTTTTAATAATGATAAATGTATCATTTTATTTTTCTTATACTTTAATAGTAAATTTAAAAAATAAGGAGATATATAACATGAATAATTTAGATAGATTTATAATAGTTCAAAAAAAAGATTATGATATAGCTCTTAAAGAAATTAAAAATGGTAAAAAACTTACTCATTGGTCATGGTATATATTTCCACAACTTAAAAGTTTGGGTTCGAGTGCTATGGCGGAATATTATGGTATTGAAGATTTGAAAGAAGCTAAATCATATTTAGCTAACGAATATTTAAAAAATAATTTAATTCAAATATCCCAAGCATTGTTAAATTTAAATACTAACAATCCAACAGAAGTATTAGGATATCCCGATGATTTAAAACTAAAATCTTGTATGACATTATTTTATTATGCTGATTCAAGTATAACTATCTTTAAAAAAGTAATAGATAAATTTTATAATGGTGAAATGGATTCTAAAACTATTTTATTGTTAAATAAATAGAGTAATTTGATTTATATTTTTTCTATTATTATATAAATTTATTTATAATAAAAGCTACGTTTCTATGAATAAAAACGTAGCTTTTATATTTTAGTTTTAATTTTTAATATCTTTGTTATTTTGCAAGATATTTAGTTAATATTTTTGCTGCAATATTATCTTTTTGTTCTTGTGACAATCTTTTTTGTTCAGTAATTATTTGATCATTTCCGATGTTTTGTGCTTTCATTTCAAAAATTCTATAAATTTCTTTTCTTTTTTCGTTTATTTCTTCCTCTGTTCCAATATATGCTCCAACCCTATCTAAGAACTCATATGGAGATAGTTCAGTCATATATTCTTCTTTTATCATTCCTTCATAATTTCTTCTGACAGTTTTAAAGTTACTGTTACCTAAAAATGATAATGTTCCGTATCCTACTCTTGCTTCTTCTTGTGTAAAGAATTCTCTCGTTTCAGGTACTTTTTGTTCTTTTGGATCACCCACATGACGCTCATAGATATATAGTGGTCCATATTCAGTTGCAAGCTCATAATATAAAATATTTTCCATATCTTCACCTCTTATCCAACTATTATAATTATATTAATAAAAAAATCAATATTTTGTTTAAAAATTAGTATTGATATTGTTATTTTAGTTTGGTATGCTTATTTTAGAAAAATTATATACTATATGTATTGTTATATAGAGGTGCATAGATATGGAAGCTTGTCAAAATCCAGATGTACTAAGCACAATAATGCTAGTGTCAGAAATTTTAAAAATAATATTTATAATTGTTCCAATTATGTTAATAGTAATTTTAGGTGTTGATATACTAAAAACAGTTGTTGCGACTAACGAAAAAGACATGAAAAGAAATATTTCAATTGCTGTTAAGAGAATAATCGCTTGTGTATGTGTATTTTTTGTACCTTTATTAGTTAGTTTATTTACTTCTCTTTTAGCAAATTCAAATGTGGAAATTGGTTATGGTGAATGTTTAGTCAATGCTAATAATAATTATATAAAAACGAGAATAATAGAGATAGCAGATGAATATTTAGAAATAGCTAAAGAAAATAGAGATGGAGTTTCAATAAATGAAGCTAAACAAGCTATTGAAAAAATAACTGATGAAGCTGAAAAACAAATTAGGTTAGATGAAATTAAAAAAATAGAAGAACAATTGATAAAAGATGCGGATAAATATTTAGCAATCGCTAAAGAAAAGAAAACAATGCCAGCTGTTGTAGAAGCAGAAAAATATATAAGAAAAATTACTGATAAAGATGAAAGACAAAAAAGAATGGATGAAATAGCCAAAATAAGAGAAGAGATAACATCAACCGAATATGATTTAAGTTATTATCGTAAGTTCTATAATGCATTAAGTATTTTGCATTCTGGACAACCACCATATAAAGATAATACTATTGCTTTATTTGAAGCAGCTGGACAAGCTAAGTTCTATGGTGCTGAATGTGATTTGCGTATGAGCGGTTCAACTTTATATTGTGCGCATGATGTTGGTCCTGGAAGTGCTACTAAATTTGTTGATTATTTAAATGTATGTAAAAAATATAAAATGAAGGCAATTCTTGATATTAAATATGCTTCTAGTGGTTGGAGTTACAATTATTCAACAATGCTTAATACGTTGGGCGACTATATAAGTAATAATAACCTAAAAGATATAGTCATTGTTCAAACGTCAGATATTGGAACAATGAATCAAATAAATAGAAGAGCATCAGGTGTTAAATATTGGTACTTAATTACTAATAGTTCTGGCTATAGTAAGTTTGTTAGCAATATGAGTTCCTTTAAGAGTGCTGGAGTTGTTAGTGTTAATATGATTCTTAATGTGTCTTCATCAAGCAGTGTCCAAAACATTAAGAATAATGGCTTTAAAGTATGTGTATATTCACTTGATAGTGATAGTTTAAGAAAACAACATGCTGGTTATGGAGCTGATTACATAATGACTAATTCTACTTCATAAGATATAAGTTTTGCCACCTATTATAATGGGTGGTTTTTTTATGTAATTATTATCATTTTTTAAGTCGAATAATAAGATACTTAATTCTACTAGTAATGTCTTCAATTCATAGTTATTTTTATGTATGTTCATATTATAACTTTTGTTATTTATTGGAGGTGTTTTAATGATAAAAATAAAAGTTGAAAAAATGTATGGATTAAATAAAAAGAAAGGTTTTGAATTTGACAGTGAGAAAAAACATAATTTTGTATATGCTATTAATGCATCGGGTAAGTCATCTATAGCTATGGCAATAACACATTTAATAGATAAGACAAAATATGACAAACGTCTTGATACAGATAATGATGATTTTTTAGTAAAGTTAAAATTTGATGATATTGATGTAACCTATAACCCTAGTATAGATGTCAAAGATTTAACTGATATAAATAGACGAGTATTTGTCTTCAACAAGCGATTTATAATAAATAGTTTATCAAATCCAGTTGAAGGTAGTGGGATAACTCCTGAAATAGGAGTTAGAGTGGCAGAAAAGAATGCAAAAATATTGGAAAATGAAAAAATAGTTGAAGATAATAGTAAACAATTAAAGAAGAAAATAACTGATAATAAACTACCAGCTACACAAGGTAATCTATACGAAAAAAGTTTATTTAAATTTATATATGGAAAAACGATTAATGGCAAGATTGATGCCTTAAAAATTTTATTTCATAAAAATGGTGTTAAAATACAAGAGTTAAAGAAAGATGACTTTTATAGCGAAAACATTGGCATTTTCAATTCTTTTTCTTCTTCTTTATCCGAACTAAATAAAGAAATTATTGAAAAATTACTTCAAAGTTCAGAAAACTTAAAGTATAAAATAGATAATAAAGAAGCAAGAAGTTTTTATAATGAGGTTATTAAGTATTTAGATACAAAGGATGGGGAAATTAATTGCCCATTATGTCTCTCTAATATTATTAATGTATCACAAGTTAAAGATGAAATTAATATTGCCTTAAGAGAAATGGAAGATAATAAGACAATGCAAAAAATACTTGATTGTTTCAAAAAATCTCAAAAGTTAGATTCAATGTTTTCTAATTTAATTGAGAAAATATATACGAAATTAGTTGAATATAATTATCCAGAAGATGAAATAGAAAGTTTTAATGAGAAACTTAAAACTTTTTTGGATAACTATGATTTTAATATAATAAGTTATTGTAATTTAGTAATAAATAATAAAGATATTAGTATTATCGAAGATAATTGTAAAACTATTGAAGAAATAAAAGAAGCAAACAAGCTTATTTTAAATAGTGATTTTATAAAGACATTTGATGATATGTTGAAATATGTTTTTAAAGACGATGAAATAAGAGCAGAAAGTAATTTAATGGATGATGTAATTTCGATTCAATTATATTTTGATGGTGTTGAAAAAAAGGGAAAGAGTATTCCTGAATTTTATGAAATAATTAGTGAAAGTCAAAGAACAAAACTTTCTTTAGCCTTTTTCTTGGCATTAATTATATATAAAAATGAAAATAATAAAATTCTTTGCATTTTTGATGATCCAATTGATAGCTATGATTCAATGAGTAAATATAATATTACTAGAATACTATTTGAATTTATAACAAAGAAAAGTGAATTCGAAAGTTATAGTTATGATTGCTATGACATATTTTTATCTCATTCTATTGATTTTTTTAGATTATTTAAAAGTAATTTATTAAATGATGATATTAAAAGTACCAATTTTTATACATATTCATCAAAAGTAAGAAACATAGATGCAAATGATTACTTTTTGGTTGAAGGTGATTATATAATATTAAGTAAATTTTTAAAAAATAATAATAAAATAGAAGAGTATTTATCAATTATGCCAATCTTGCGTGAACTTACTAAAATATCATCAATTAATTTTCAAACTAATGATAATAAACTAAGTGTTGGTAATGTTGAAATTAAAGAAATACATGACTTCATTACTCAAAAAATTATTCATGGTATTGATGTAGATTTAAAATTAAAAGATTTATATGATGAATTAGAACAAGTAATTAAAAATAATATTCCTACTAATCCACTTGGCTTTGGAATTACAACTAATGATAATGTTTTTGATGCAATTGAAAAAATAATTGATGGTAATAGAGTGTCTATATTGCATGCTTCTTTATCTTTTAGAGAAGAAATAGTCTTAAAAAATTTATTAGCACTTTATATTAGATCTTTTTACGATAGCGTTTTGGCTAACTTAATTAAAGAATCAATACCTTCTTATTCAACATTATCCCTTGAAGAAATAAATCAAAATGTACATACTTGTGGTGGTAAAATATTGAAGTTAAAAAATAGCCATGCTTTCACAGGAAAAACTAAAAAGATATGTCAAAAAATTTCAGCTAATTTAGTAATGTTGAATGACTTTGAACATATTTCAGGTATTTATTTAACTCCACTTATTGATGTGGAACTATCTGACTTATATGCTCTTTATGATGAGATTCATGATAAGAAATCAATTTTGGGTTCAATTAGAATGAAATCAAGTGCCAAATTACTAAGTGTATAATTTATAGATTAAAATATATTTATGTTTTATTTGTAAATAGTAATAGTTATTTATTGAGAAAATTTCTTTTTTATGATATAAAAAATATAGATATAATGGAGGTAAAGATGAAAGATTATTTTGGCTATGAAGGTAAAGTTTGTGTTATAACGGGAGCATCTAGTGGCATGGGACTTGAAACGACTAAGTTACTAGTTGAACTAGGTGCTAAAGTTTATGCAATTGACATGAATGAATGTCCAGTTACAGGAATTGAAAAGTTTATTAAATGTGATTTATCTAAAAAAGAAGCTATTGATGAAGCTTTTAAACAAATTCCTGATAAATTTTATTCTTTTTTTGGGAATGCTGGTTTATCTGGTTCAAAAACAGATTACTTAACGACTTTTAATTGTAATTTCACCGCAAACTTTTACATCACTAATAATTATTTGAATACGCGTATTGAAGAAGGTGGATCAATTCTTTATGTAACATCAGCGGCTGGATTAAACTGGGAAAAGTTCATGAAAGAAGAAAAGAAAATGGTTTATGCTACTTCTTGGGAAGATGTTCAAGAAAAGATTGCTAAACTTGCTGCCAAGAGCCCTAGTACTTTTGCTTATATGTATTCAAAGAGATGCTTATCTTATTTTAGTGCTAAAGTGGCATCTGAATTTGGTAAGAGAGGAATTAGAGTAAATAATGTTATGCCGGGGTCAACTGATACTGGAATGAAAGATGAGTTTGAGAAGATGGCTGGTGGACATGATGCGCTTGTCGCTAGTGCAGGACTAGCTAACCGTTTAGCTACTTCCCAAGAGATGGCCTATTGCATGGTTTTCTTAAATTCTAAAATGGCATCTTTTGTTTCAGGCTTAGATTTCGTTGTTGACTATGCTGATTTAGCTATGAAGAAGGTTGGTGTTAAAAAAGACATTTCTAGTGTTTCTGCAACTAATCCATTTATAATTTCAATGGCTAAAAAAATGATGGCTAAACAAAATAAGAAGTAACAATTTCGTTACTTCTTTTTAGTTAACTTTATCTAATAACAATAAAGTTATATTTTTTCCATCAGCACTATTACAAGTATATAAAGCTAAATCATAATTGATGTCGGTTGCTAGTTTTCTTCCATCACTAGTTATTAAGTAAGCACCTGTATTAGTTCCATTTGTTTTTTCTCTAATAATATATTTTTCCAATACTTTTTGATTGTTTTCATCGATTTTTTTTATATAGACATAATTACCAACTGTTTGTGTTTTTATTATAGAAAATCCTTGATATGCATGATCAGCTACTATCATTATATTCCCGTGTGGGTAGTAAGATCCACTATCTTGATTATCAACAAACTTTTGAGCTTCTTCAGTTGTATCTGGATTATATAAAGCAATTGAATACAATGATGAAAAATATAGTCGACCTGAGTCACCTAATTTTTTATTATTTGCTAATATTTTACTTTCAATTTCTTGCTGTGTCATTTGTTTACTATTAATCGTTTTAACAACTACTTTTTTAGAAGTAGTATTTGTTTTTTTATCACTGGCTTTTGTAACTTTAATAGGTTCTTTTTCCTCAATAGTTAATGTTGCTTTCTTTTTAATAGTCTTTTTATTAATATTTTCAAATATTATGATAATCTCATATTTACCTTTTTCTTTGTAATTACTCATTTCTTTTTCATAATAATAATAATTAATGTTATCTAAATAATTATCTTTAGTATTTGGAAGAAAATCTTGTATTTCATATTTTCCTTCTTCTTTAATAGTAACGTTTTGTAATTCAAAATCTAATTTAAATTCTGGTATTATTTCTTCTTCATCTTTAAAAGATTGTTTAGGATTTGCGTAATCTATATCATTTACTTTTACATCATAATAATCATGAATTAATAATATTGTTGAAAAAAATAAGAAAACGGAACCTATCATAATCGTTTCAATCAAAAAAAGTTTATTTATTTTCTTCATCAACTTCAACCCCATTCAATTTATGGCTGTATATTATACATTATTTTATTAATTTTGTCAATTAATAGTACTATTTATTATCAGTTATCATTAGGTAAAATATATAATTGATCAAGCAAATTATTAAAAAAATAAATATATTTTATGAGTGTTAAGTTAGATTACATTTAAACTTCTCTTTTTAATTTTTGATGTTGAAAAAATGCTGTTAAAATATTGTCTAACATATTTAAAAGTATTATAATTATACGTAGAAGCTTAATTTTGATTAAAGTTTAGTAATGGGTGAGAAGTATGTATAATGTAATCGATTATTTAAAAAAATCAAGTGAATTATATAAGGAAAAAATCGCAGTTATTGAAGAAGATAAAAAGATAACTTATGAAGACTTTAATAAATATAGTAAAATAGTTGGATCATATATTGGTTCTCGTATTTTCAATGAACCAGTAATTATTTTTATGGATAAAGGAATAGACACTCTCATTTCGTTTTTTGGAACGATTTATGCAGGGTGTTTTTATAGTCTAATAAATCCAGAATTACCTGAAGCAAGAGTTTTACAAATTAGAGATACTCTTAATGCTAAAATAGTTATCACTAATTCAGAACATTATGAAATGGCTAGTAAGTACTTTAGTGATTTAGAGGTTAATAAAATAGAAGATTTAAAGAAAAAGAAGATCGATGAAAAAGTCCTTGCTTCTTGTTATGAAAGACATGTTGATTGTGATCCATTGTATGTCAATTTCACATCAGGATCAACGGGCGTACCAAAAGGTGTTGTCATTTCACATCGCTCAGTAATTGATTTTATTGATGTTTTCACAGAATTATTCAACTTTAATGAAGATGATATCATTGGTAATCAAGCACCATTTGACTTTGATGTTTCAGTTAAAGATATCTTTTCAGCTATGCGTGTTGGGGCAACCCTTGTCATCATTCCTAAACGTTACTTTTCTAATCCAGCTGTTCTTTTAGATTATATTTGTGATAATAAAGTTACGACTTTGACTTGGGCTGTATCAGCACTATGTCTAATTACGACTTTTCATGGTTTAGATTATAAGGTACCAACAACTGTTAAAAAGGTTTTGTTCAGTGGTGAAGTAATGCCATTAAAGCACTTAAATATGTGGATGGAAAAATTACCTAATACGACTTTTATAAATGTCTATGGTCCAACGGAAATTACTTGTAATTGTCTTTATTACATAATTGATAATAAGAAAAAATATGAGGATAAGATTCCGGCTGGTAAACCATTTCCTAATGAAAGAGTGTTCCTTTTAGATGATGAAAATAAAGTTGTTACTAGTCGAAATACAGTTGGTGAAATATGTGTTTCCGGAACAGCTTTAGGATTAGGATACTTTAATAATAAAGAACAAACTGATGCTCATTTCGTTCAAAATCCTAACAATAAAGATTATCTAGAATTGATTTATCGTACGGGTGACTTAGGTTACTATAATGAAGATGATGATGTCGTTTTCAATGGCCGTAAAGATTTCCAAATCAAATACTTAGGACATCGTATTGAACTAGAAGAAATTGAAAAAGCGATTATGGACATTCCTGAGGTTGTTCGAAGTTGTTGTCT
>CANQZQ010000034.1 GCA_947628375.1 uncultured Bacilli bacterium | reverse complement strand
CCCAATTAATATGGGATTTTACTTCTATAATTCATTTTTTTATTACCTTCGGGAATTTCTAATTTAATTCAATCAATAATTGCTAATATTATTGAAAATTGTTATAATTAATTAGTAAAGAAGGTAAATAAATGAAATTGATAAATAAATATTTAAAAAAAATTCATCAATTTATTATTAAATATATATATACTAATAGGTTATTTATAAGTTATTTTATTTTAGCATTTTGTGGTACAGTTATATCTAGAGGGACGACAATTGGCAGTCCGTTTGCTTTGAAACCAATTTTATGTGATGTTGGCCTTATTTTATTTATTGGTTCATTTGCTTATTTAATTAAACCTAAAAATCAATTTAAATATTTTTTTTCTTGGTTAATCTTTTTTACTATTGTTGAAACAGTTAATTCAATTTTTTTCTTATTTTATGAAGATTTTGCTTCAATTATTCAAATTACTACTTTAAATCAAGTAGGTACTGTAGCAGATTCTATTTTTGTTAAATTACGTTTAATAGATTTTGTTTATTTATTACAACCTATTCTATTTTATTATATTCATAGTCATTTAAAAAAATCATCTTATTATAATTTAATGGGTAAAGTAGAAAATAAAAAAAGAATGATGTTTACTACTATGGCTGTTAGTTTAGTTTTTCTTATCATCACTTTTGCTACTGCTAGTGGTACAGATTATAGTCGACTTGCAAAACAATGGAATAAAAAATTAAATGTGGAAAGATTTGGAATTGTATTATATCAATTTAATGATTTTGTTCAAGCTATTATCCCTAAAATAAATACATTATTTGGTCGTGATGATGCCATGGTATTATTTAATGATTTTTTTGATGATGAAGAAAGAGAATTATATAATAAAAAAAATAAATATACGGGTATTTTAAAAGATTATAATATTATTTATGTTCACATGGAAAGCATGCAAAATTTTTTAATGAACTTAAGTTTTAATGGGGAAGAAGTTGTACCTAATTTAAAAAAATTAGCTAGTGAAGGAATGTTCTTTAGTAATTTTTATCCGCAAATTGCCTTAGGTACTTCAGCTGATGCAGAATATATAACTTTAACTGGTTTATTGCCTTCATCTGGTACTCCAGTATTCTCCGCAGCACATGCCAATAATACTTTTATAACTTTACCTAGCATATTAAAAAATGAAAGAGGCTACTATACTTTTAGTATGCATGGTAATCAAGCTACAATGTGGAGTAGAAGTAACATTCATCCCCATTTAGGATATACAGGAATGTATTATAAAGAATCATTTACTTTTGATGATGTTAAAGGTAGTGATGATTACATTGGCTTAGGTATTAGTGATAAATTATTCTTTAAACAAGCAATACCTATTATAGAAAATATTGAAAGTACATATCAAAATTATTTTGGCACAATTATAACTTTATCTAATCATTCACCATTTGAACATCATCAAGCATTTACTTATGATATTAATGATTATTATATAAATGAAAATACTAAGGAACTTGAAAGTACTTGTTATTTATGTAATCGTGATATAGGTAGATATATTGTTAGTAGTCATTATGCTGATGAAGCTTTAGGGGAATTTATTGAATATATAAAAAATAGTGAATATTTTAATAATACGGTTTTTGTTTTTTATGGTGATCATGATGCTAAAATGAGTTATAAAGATATGAATTATTTATATAATTATGATTATTTAACTGGTGAAGTTAAAGATGAAGATGATCCAACTTATGTTAGTTATGATAGTTTTGATCATTATTTAAATAAAAAGACCCCACTTATAATTTGGACTAAAAATGAAAAATTAGCGAAAATATTTAAAGGTAATGTTAATACTATTATGGGAATGTATGATTTAGCTCCAACTTTATATAATATGTTAAATATTTCTAATAAATATGTTTTAGGACATGATATCTTTAATATAAAAGATAATAATGTGGTAGTATTTCCTAGTGGAAATTTCTTAACTGATAAAGTATATTATAATATTTCTACTAATGAATATAAAGAATTAAAAAATAATGTTATAATAGATAATGAATATATAGTAAAAAATATGGAATATGCGGATAAATTAGTAGAAATTGGAAATGCTATAATAGATTATAATTTATTAGCTAATTTAGATGAGAAAGAGGAGTAAGTGTGAGTAAAAAATATAAAATAATTTTAGGGTTAATATCTTTATTAATCATTATTTTAATAGTCTTTTTAATCACTAATCAATTTAGTGTTAATCATAAAGTTAATTATCAAGTAATTGATAAAATAGATAATTATGATTATACTTTAGATGATCGTGATGGTAAATTAATGAGAGAAGAATTTAATAAACTAAAAAAAGTGTTAGCAAAAGATGAAATAGATTATAATAGCTATGCTAGTATTTTAGCTAATTTATTTATTATCGATTTATTTACGATTAATAATAAAGAAAATAAATATGATGTTGGTAGTTTAGAATATATTTATCCTGATATTAAAGATAATTTTAAATTAAATGTTACAGATACTATTTATAAATATATTAATGAAGATGATAAAAATAATTATCCCGAAGTTAAGGAAATCACTGGTAATACAGTAAGTGATACAACATATACTTATCAAAAAGAAGATTTTGAAGCATATAAAGTTATTGTCACATGGGATTATAGTAAAGATTTAGGATATTATACTAAGGGAGAGTTAATATTAATAAAAAAAGATACTAAATTATATGTTGTATCTTTTAAAGGAGTAGAAGAGAATTGAAAAGAGGATTAAAAAAATTAATATATACTAGTAAAATTAGATTTGCTATTTATTTATTAATAGGTATTTTATTAATAATATCTTCTTTTTTATTTACTTTTTCAATTATTAATTTAAGTAATATAGAAAATTTATTAAGAATATTAATTTTAATATTACTTTATCTTTTTATTATCTTTTATGTTTATAAAGTTTATAAATATATAATTAATAAAAATAAAATAAAATATATAATTATTAATATAATTAGTTTTTTAATTAGTTTAGTTTTATTATTTATTAGTTATTATATAAATGCCTTTAATGGGGCGATTGATTTAATGGTTAATAGTAAAAATTATTATACGGGATATTTAATTAGCTTAAATACAGATAATATAAAAAATGTGGGAATGATTGATAATGTTAATGATATTGAAGGATATAAAGTAGCTAATAAAATATTAGAAGATTATAAACTAAATTATGAAATTAAAGAATTTGATAATTATGAAGATATGGTTGATGATTTATATAATAAAAAAATAGATGCTATTTTTGTTCCAAGTAATTATAGTGATTATTTTATAGATCATGATAATTTTAAAGAAGAAATTAAAATCGTTTATAAAAAAACTATAGAAGAACAAACTAAAAAGACTAATTATAAAAATAGTAAGTTAGATAAACCATTTACTATTCTCTTAATGGGCGTAGATTCCACTGATAATACTATTGAAACTGCTAATTCTTTTAATGGTGATACTTTAATGTTAGTAACTTTTAATCCTAAAACATTAAATGCCACAATGTTTAGTATTCCAAGAGATTTATATGTTCCGATTGCTTGTAAAAAGGGAGCTAAGGCTAAAATAAATACTTCTTCTGTTGGTGGTATTGATTGTGTTATGGATACAATTAAAGATTTAATGGATATTAATATTGATTATTATGCTCGGATTAACTTTAAAGGAGTAGTTGATTTAGTTGAGGCTTTAGATGGCATTTATGTTAATGTTACTTATCCTTTCTGTGAACAAGATAGTAATAGAGATTTTTCTAAACAAATTTGTTTAAAAGCAGGAATGCAAACTTTAAATGGAGAACAAACTTTAGCTTATGCAAGGCATCGTCATACTCTTCCAACTGGTGATTTACAAAGAATTCAAAATCAACAATTAATTGTGGAAGCAATTGCTAAAAAATTATTATCATCTTTAACTGATTTTGATAAAATATTAGAAGTTGTTGGTAAAAATGTAGCCACTAATTTAACAAGAAAAGAAATATTATCAAGTTATGATATTTTAAAGCAAATGATTTTAAATTCAATATCTGATAAAGAAGGAATAGTAGTTTCAAAAGCTTATTTAGAAGTTTATGATAAAAGTATATATAATGAAAAAAGAGATACTTATTCAGCGGCTTTAGGATATTATGAAAATAGTTTAGAAAAAATAAAGAAATTTTTAAAAGTTAATTTAGAGTTAGAAGAACCAGAGATAATTAAAGAATTTTCTTTTGACGCTAATAGCCCTTATGAACAAACTTTAGTCGGTAAGGGAGAAAAAAATGAAGTTGATAATCCAACTATTCCTAATTTTGTGGGCAAAGATGTATCATATGTCGAAAATTGGGGTAGTAAAAATAATATAACTATTAATAAAGTAATGGTTAGTGAAGGCGATAGTAATTTTAATAGTAATGTTAGTATTGGTTTAGTTGGGGCTCAAAGTATTAAAGCTGGAGCAAGTCTTACAAATATTAATTCAATAACTATTTATATAAATGTTATGACGGAAGAAGATAATAATC
This sequence comes from uncultured Bacilli bacterium, assembly GCA_947628375.1. Taxonomy (GTDB): domain Bacteria; phylum Bacillota_I; class Bacilli_A; order RF39; family UBA660; genus SIG200. Next base: position 8,789 of record CANQZQ010000034.1, on the reverse strand, counting down.
AAAGTGAGAATGAAGAAAATGAAGATAATATTATAGATGATCCAATAAATGATCTTTTTGATATTAATTAAGCATTTTCTTTTTTCATTTGTTTTTCACAATTATGGTATACTATTAAATAAATTGAAGGTGATTAAATGAATATCTTAGTTGTTGATGATGAAAAATTAATTAGAGAAGTTATTAGTGAATATTTAACATTAGAGGGTTTTACAGTAATGGAGGCCACTGATGGAATAGATGCTGTAAATAAATTTAAGAAAAATGATATTAATTTAGTTATTATGGATATAATGATGCCAAATATGGATGGTTATACAGCTTGTCGGGAAATAAAAAAAATCAAAGAAGTGCCTTTTATTATGTTATCTGCAAGAAGCGAAGAATATGATAAATTAATTGGTTTTGACTTAGGAATTGATGATTATGTTACTAAACCATTTAGTCCAAAAGAATTAGTAGCTAGAGTAAAAGCGATTTTAAAAAGAGATAATAAAAGTAATATCATTGTTTTAGGGGGTATTAAAATAGATGATTTAGCTCATGAAGTTTTTATTGATAATAAATTAATTGAACTGACTCCAAAAGAATATGATTTACTAAAATATTTAATTCAAAATAAAAATATTGCTTTATCAAGAGAAAAATTATTATCAAATATTTGGGGTTATGATTTTTATGGTGATGATCGAACAATTGATACACATATCAAAACTTTAAGACAACATTTAGGAAAATATCGGGATTTAATTAAAACAATAAGAGGAATGGGTTATAAAATTGAATATAAAGAAGAAGATTAAGGGAATCGAATTTAAAAATATAATTTTAATACTTGCTTTTAATGTGGGTATTATTTTATTAATGTGGATATGTGAAATCTTTGTTTTTCAAGCCGTTTATAAAACTAATCAAATTAAAAGAATAAATAATATTGTTAAAAAATTTAATGAAGAAAATGATAATTTTTATGAACTTGCCGAAAATTTAGCTTATGATAATGAAGTATGTATTAGTATTATTGAAGAAGATAATGCCATAATTAATTTTAATACTAAACAATATGGTTGTCTTCTTAATAAAAATAATGCTACAATCAGAAAATTAACTTTAGATTTTATAAATAGTAATAATAAAAGTGATTATCATAAAATTAATAATCCTTTAACTAATACCCAAAGTATTTTATATGAATTTAAAAGTAATAATAAAAATATTTTAATTTTTAGTAATTTAGAGAATGCTTCTAATTATATTAAATTATTTAGAGTTCAAAATACTTATTTTATTATTTTAATTATTATTTGTTCAGTATTAATATCTATTTTTATAGCTAATATTACGACTAAACCAATAAGGGAAATAACTAAAAGAGCTAAAGAAATAGGTAAAGGCAAGTATGATATTAAATTCCCTAAAAATGGAATTGTAGAAATTGAAGAGTTATCTAATACTTTAGAAGAAGTACAAAAAGAATTAAGTAAAAATGATGAAGTTAAAAGAGAATTACTTGCTAATGTTTCTCATGATTTAAAAACCCCTTTAACAATGATTAAAGCTTATGCAGAAATGATTAAAGATATATCTTATAAAGACCCAAAAAAAATGAATGACCATTTAGATATTATTATGGAAGAAAGTGATCGTTTAACTAATTTAGTTAATGATATCTTAGAACTATCTAAGATTCAAAATGAAAGTTATATGTATAATTATGAAGAATATGACTTAGTTAAAGAAATAAAGAATATTATTAAAAAGTATGAAGTAATGGAATATTTAGAACAATATAAATTTATTTTAGAACTTCCTAAAAAAGCAATGGTTAAAGCTGATAAAGAAAAAATAAATCAAGTTATTTATAATCTTTTAAATAATGCAATTAATTATACAGGTGATGATAAAGTTGTTAAAATTAGATTAAAAAAAGATAAAGATGATTATTTAGTAGAGATTATTGATACAGGTAAAGGTATCAAAGCTGAAGAAATTCCTTATATATGGGATAAATATTATAAAAATGATAAAAATCATCAAAGAAGTGTAGTTTCAACTGGCTTAGGCTTATCAATCGTTAAAGAAATTTTAAATAAACATAATTTTGCTTACGGGGTTTTAAGTAAAGAAGGTAAGGGTTCAACATTTTATTTTAAAATTTCATCTATCTAACACTTTTATTTCATAATGAAAGTTTAAAATATTAGTGAAAGAAGGTGATTATGAATTTATTAATAACATAAAAATCTTTAAACTCACACAAATAAAAAGAAGAAATGACATACTGAAATAATATTTCTTCTTTTTTCTTTATTATTTTAACACATTCATAATTTTAGGTAATATTTGTTTTTTTCTAGAAACTACTTCTTCTAAGAATGAACCTTCCTCTATAGAATTTCCAAAGGCTTCTTCAATAATATCTTTAGCTTTTTCATTAAAAAGAATATAAGAGCCATTTTTAAAGATATCAGTAATAATAAATACCATTGTAGTATAATTATTTGCCTCAGCTTCTTTATTTAAATATTTTATATAACTTCCTTTTTGTTTTAAGATAGCTTTGCTATTTAAAGTTGTTATTTGACTAATAACAATTGTATCCTTATCTATTTTAAATGTTTTAGAATCCATAGCTATAATTTCTTTGATGGTTTTGGATTTAACAACATCATTGGCTTTAAACATTTCGGTTGCTAATTTTAAAGTATCAATATTAGTTATTTTAGCTAAATCATTTAAAGCTTTTTCATCATCTTTAGTAGTAGTGGGACTTTTTAAAAGAAGGGTATCTGAGATAATACCTGCAAGGAGTAAACTGGCTATATTATTAGGTATTTTAACTTTATTTTCTTTATAAAGCTCATAAATAATTGTACAGGTAGATCCCACGATCATACTCCGAAAATTAATTGGCTCCATTGTTCCTAGAGTTCCTAGTTTATGATGATCAACAATTCCTAAAATTTTTGCTTCCTCTAAGCCATCAACACTTTGACTTATTTCATTATGGTCAACTAAGATAACTTTTTTAGGATTATAATCTCTTAAATCAGATAATTTAATTAAACCTAGACATTTACCATTATTATTTAAAACGGGATAATAACTATGTCTTGTTTTATTAATAATATCGTTAAAATCAGAAACATCAGTATTTTCAGAAACCGTAACTAAATCATGAATATATTGATAATTAGAAACGAAATTAGCAAAATTAATAGTTAAAAGAGTTTTATAAGTTTCTTCATTAGTATATATAATATTAACTTTATTTTTTTTGGCTATTTCTAAGTGTTCATCTTTAACTTTATTACCACCCGTAATAATTAATAATTTAATTTTTTTATTAATGGCATCTTCAATAATACTATGACGATCACCAACAATTAAAATTGTTTTTTCACTTAGAAGATTGTGGGAATAAAAGGTAGTGCTTCTTAAATCAATATTAGTTATTTCACCCTCAATTTCATCTTCAAATTTTAATATTTCTTTTCCTTTAATAGTTTCTAATATTTTTTGATAATTAGTTTTAAGAATAATATTTTCACCTAAAATTACTTGTTTAGCAATATCTTTCATGGCAAAAACACCCATAAAATTATCTTTATCATCAACAACGGGAATAGTACTCATATCACTTTGTTGCATAATTAAAAAAGCATTATAAACTGATTCGTTAAGACTTACTTTAAAATTTTTATGATAATTAACATCTTTAATTTGTAATTTAACATCATCAAGCATATGAGGAATATCAAATTTAAACTTTTTTAAAATATATTTAGTTTCTTCATTTATATTAGAAAGTATTCTAGGTTCTGTGTTAAATCCTTGAATATTTTTTAAATAAGACAAAGAAATAGCACTACAAACACTATCAGTATCGGGATTTTTATGACCAAAGATATAAATTAGATCTTTCATTGTAACCACCTTTATTCTTCAAATATTATAACATCTTTAACTATTTAAACCAATAATAAACTCATTGCTCGTCAAATATTTGTCAATTTTTAAAGCAATTGCTAAAATTGTTTTATTTTTTTGCTATACTTAAGAAAAGAGAGGATTTAAAAATGACAGAGAATGAAAAAAGATTAAAAATTGTTCAAAAAAAGAGTTATGAAGAAGATCTTGCTGAGAGTAGTGGAAAAGTTACTAGTAATATTTTTGGTCTTGGTATATCTGCAGTTGGAATGGCTAGTTTATTCACTTTAACAGGAATAATGATTAATGCTGAGCCCGAAAATGTAGCAGCTCTTTTACCTTTTTTAGGAGGATTTATGAATTTAGGATTTAATGTTAAAGCTATTAATGGATTAATTAAAGCAACAATAAAACAAGCTATTGCTGAGGATAGAATAAATACTATTAATGCCGAATTATCTTTAAATGCTGAAGAAGAGAAAGGAAAGTCAAGATGAATATTAATATCAAAGATACCCTACTTTTAAGTGATAATAATGAATATGTAGTAATAAATAAATTAAACTATAATGAGAAAACTTATTTATTTTTAGTAAATAAAAATATGGAAGATATCAAATTTTGCTACCAAGATAATGATGAAGTGGTTTTAGTTGAAAATTCTGATACAATAAAAAATTTAATGGCTTTGTTTTTAAAAGATTTAGTTAAAAAAGCAAATGAAGTCTCTAGTAATTAGAGATTTTATTTTTTGACAAAAAATTTATTAATGTTTTGATATATTAGTATTGGTGATAGAATGAAAGTTAAAGTATTTGATGAAGAGTGTGAAAGAGATTTAGAAAATAGTATTAATAACTTTTTAAATGGTAATGTTGATGTTATCGATATCAAATATCAAGTAGCGATTGCTATAAATGGTGAAGAACAGATATATTGCTTTAGCGCCATGATAATTTATCATTAAAAAAACTCGTAAATGCGAGTTTATAACATATACATATTAGAATTATTAGTATCAAAATCTTCGGATGAAATAATATTAGTAGAATTTTCTAATTTAGTAAGACGATAATCCATTCTGTTAATTTGTCTTTCAATTTTAGCAAGGCGACTTTCTAAATCACTTGTACTTCCCATGTTTGGATTTGGCATGTTATAATTATTATTAGGAACTGGTCCTTGATAAAAATAATTACTAGCAGTTTGATAAGGAGCTGGATTCATATTCATATTAGGATTGTAGGATTGAAAATTGCTTTCAGAGAAAAAAGAGTTACGTGTTTTTTTCATAAAAAAATACCTCCTACAACATTATATGTTTAATTTTAAGGAAGTGAATACATATGCGCATGCGAAATCCTAAAGATAAAGATGAAGTTATTAATAATTGTGATTTTTTAATTACCGATGAAATAAATTTTTCTAATAATAATCCAATTCATATAGAAATTGGAATGGGAAAAGGTAATTTTATTTTAAATATGGCTTTAAATAACCCGGAAATTAATTTTATTGGCATAGAAAAATATTCTTCCGTAGCAAGTATAGCAATAAAAAAAATAACTCCTTATCATTTACCTAATTTAAAAATAATTATTAGTGATGTTGCCAATTTAGAAGAATTATTAAAAAATAAAGTAGATGTTATTTATCTTAATTTTTCTGATCCATGGCCTAAACTTAGACATGAAAAAAGAAGATTAACTTCTAAAAATTTTTTAGATTTATATGCTAAATTATTTAAAAATCATCAAGTAATAATTCAAAAAACAGATAATGATGATTTATTTTTATATAGTTTAAATTCTTTTAAAAAAAATGGTTTTAAAATAGAAGAAATTTCTTATGATTTACATCAGGAAAATATTCCTAACGTTATGACTGAGTATGAAGAAAAATTTAGTAATGATGGGATTAAAATAAAATATTTAAAAGTTAGTAAATAAATGTTATAATGTTTATTAGGAGTATTAATATGATAAAAAAGTTATTAATAATAGTCTTAACTCTTTTTATATTTACGGGTTGTGTAAATTTAAATGATATGTCATATGATGAAATTATAAATGAAATAACTAAAGAAGATGTTAAAGCTAATAATTATCGAAAAGGTTATAGTTTATATATACCTAAGGGATTAGCTATTTTGGATGCGGGAGTTAATTATTTAATTCTTTCAAGTGATACAGTTAACTATTATTTATATTTAGACTTTATTAATTATAAAGAAGGTAAAAAAATAGAATATCAAAAAGATGATTCTTATTATTTTAAAGAAATAAATAATGATGGTTTTTTAGGCTATGTTAATATTAAATTATGGAAAAATAATCAATATTTGATTGAAATTATGTATAATTATGCTAAAATAGAAGTGATGGTAGATAAGGATTTAATTAATAATGTTCTTATTAATTCCATAAATATTTTAAAGAGCATAAGATATAATGATGATATTATTGAGAAAATATTAAAAAGTGATAGTCTTGATAATACTGAAGAAATATTTGATATCTTTAAAGATGTAACAAGTAGTTCTAGTACTTTGGAACATGAAAATGATAAAGAAGAAGCAAATATTAATATGGATATTAAAGATACGGATTATATAAATTAGGAGGATGTTCTTATGAGTTTGATGAAAAAATTAAAGGATATTTTATTTGAAGAAGAAGATGACGAAACAGTACCTATTAAAATAAATGATGAAAGTAAAGTTTCAGAAAAAAAGAGTGTTAATAGTGAACCTGTTGAATTAAAGAGAACTTTTAATACCAAAAATGATATAGAAGTTGATTTTGATTATGATTCTTTAAAAGAAAATTCACAAATAAAAGAAGAAACTAATAGTAGTCCTAGTGAAAGAGATTTATTTACTAAAGAAAATTCTTTTAAATTTCCTTTGTTTGATGAAGAAGAATTTAAAACGAGTGTGAGTAGAAGCACAGTAAATAATAATGCTTTAGAGTTTGAAAGAAAAAAGAGTGTTGAAAAAAGAAATGAATATCGTGGTTATGAAAGAGAACCAAGGCAAGAAGAAAGAAAGAAATTTACACCTTCACCTATTATCTCTCCAGTTTATGGTATTTTAAATCAAGATTATAAAGCCGATGATATTATTAAAAAAGAAGATAATTCAAATATCAATATTGATGAAGTTAGAAAAAAAGCTTTTGAAGTTAATGATGATGTTATTCCAGAAGCTTTAGATATTGCTATAACTCCTGATATTAATGAAATTGTTAAAGAAAATGTTAGTGATATACCAAAGGTAAATGATTCTATAGATGAACCAGTTGTAACATTCTTTGATGAGAAAAAAGATGATAAAGAAGATGATAATTATAAAACAGTTGGGGATTTACTAGAAAGTGCTTCCGAAGAAATTAGTTTAGAAGATACTTTAGAAATACCAAAACAAAATAATTTAGATGCTATTGAAGAAGAACTTGAAAAAATAGATGAAGAAGTAAAAGACAATAATAAAGATCTGGATGATACATTAGATAGTGATTTATTTGAATTAATTGATTCAATGTATGATGAAAGAGAGGAGGGTAATTAGTGGATTTTTTATCACAACTATTGCCAATTATTGTATATGTATTCTTAATTGTTTTGATAATAGTTGGTATAATTTTAGGAATTAAAATTATAATAACTATAGATAAAGTAACAAAAATTGTTGATGATGTTAATGACAAATTTCAAAAGATATCACCGCTTTTAAATACTTTTGGGATGATATCTGATAAGATGAGTGATATTGTGGGAACAGTTTTTGGTGCTATTCAAAGTTTATTCATGAAATTATTTTTGAGTCATAAAGGAAAAGAGGAGAGTGAAGAAGATGAGTAAAAAAGGGAACTTTTTATTAGGAGCAGGTGTTGGTTTAGGTTTAGGTTTTCTATTTGCCCCTAAAAGTGGTAAAGAAACAAGAAAAGATTTAGCTAATGCCATTGAAGAATTAGTACAAAAAGCTAAAGAAATTGATGTTGAAGAAGTAAAAAATGCAATCATTGTTAAAACTAAAGAATTAGAAAATACAATTAAAGATTTAGATAAAGAAACAGCTAAACAACTTATAATAGATAAATCTAATGAAGTAAAAATAAAAGCTCAAGAATTAGTGGATTTAGCTGTTGAAAAAGGTACACCTGTAGTTGAAAAAACAGCTAAAGAAGTTAAAAATAAAACAGCTAAATTATTAAAAGATACAGCTAATAAATTAGAAGATAGTAATAAAAAAACAAATAGTAAAAAAACAAGTAATAAAAAAGCAAACTAAAAAATAAAAATGTTGCAACCACAACATTTTTATTTTTTTATAATTTTAATTTCAAATCCATGGGTTTTAGCTATTTTTACTAGATCTTTAAAGTAATAATTAGTTATACCATATTCATTTTTTCTAACCCAGTCTTTGGATTTATTAATGCTTTCAGCAAATTCTTTTTGAGTTAAATTAGTTGCTTCTCTCATAAACCTGAATATTTCTTTTTCATTATATTTATCTGTTGTTAAAATCATCTTATCACACGCCTCATTACATTAATTTTAATTGATTTTTTATTTCTTTTTTAATAAGTATCATTGACAATCACACACACTATATACTATAATTTAGTTATAGTGTGATTGATAGTCACACTATTAGAAGATGATGATGCCTATGAAAGAGAATAAAAAGAATACAATAATGTTAATAATGATAATAACAATATCTATGGTATTGTTAACATGGAATAAGAGCTATTCATATAAAATGGATGATAATAAACCAGAAGAAAAAGAAGTAGAAAGAAAAGAGTTTGGGATATATTATCAAACAACTGGAGAAGAGTATGAAGAAAAAG
>CANQZQ010000033.1 GCA_947628375.1 uncultured Bacilli bacterium | reverse complement strand
ATCAAATTAATCAACCACCTTTTCCATATTATACCAAATTGGTTGACTGCGAAAAATTTTTGCTCCTTAGAGCTGTACTTAACATAATATACTTTTATAAATTAAAAAAAGATGGTATGATAATACTAGGAGGATAGGATGGAAAAATTAGATAATGCCGATGTTATTTTAACTAATTTAAATAAAACTAACATTAATATGGGATATGTATGTGATATTCTTTTAGAAATGGTTAAGGAACAACCAGAAAATTCTCGGTTAGTTAATGCTCTAAGAACTTTATCTCAAGAAAGAGTGAATTTAACAAGCTGTATCGCTTTTACTGCTGAAAACATTCCAAGTAATAATCTTGAAGGAAATGTAAGGGCCGCAAGAGAAATTAATGCAGAAACTAAAGAGAGAGATAATGCTATTTGCTCTGAACTCGGAAGGTTAGCTATAGAAGAAGCCAATAGTCAAAATTTCTCAAGATAAAGATAAAGGAAAATAATTTGAAATAATAGAAAAAAATCTATTATTTTTTTAAAAAAGTATTTACAAACATATATTCGCGTGATAAGATGGGTATATCAGAGAGTAAAAAGTAATTGAAGATAAGGGGGATTATATGAAAAATGAAACAATTACGAAAGAATATGAAGGGAAAACAATAAGATGTGTTTATGATAATAATAAGTATTACTATAGTATAGTAGATATTATTGGAATATTAAATAATAGTAAAGATAATAGAAAATATTGGAATAAATTAAAACAACGCTTAAAGGAAAATTGTAACGAGTTGGTGACGAAATGTCACCAACTAAAGTTAAAAAGTGGTGATGGTAAATACTACTTAACCGATGTAATTGAAAACAATTATTTAATAGATTTAATTAATGTTATTCCTTCTCAAAACAAAAGTGAATTTATTAAATGGTTAGAAAAAGATAGCGAAATAGAAAAAATAGAAAATAGTCAAATTATCCCGTATAATGGGCAAAAAATCACTAATTTGATTTATGAAATAAGAGGAAAAGAAGTAATGCTTGATAGTGATTTAGCTCAACTTTATCAATGTAAAAATGGAACTAAAACAATTAATTTAGCAGTCAAAAGAAATGCCGAAAGGTTTCCTGAAAGATTTATGTTTATGTTAACAAAAGATGAAGTTAAAACACTTTCAAGGTTTCAAATTGAAACCTTGAACAAAAGAGGGCATAATATGAAATATCTTCCATATGCATTTACAGAAGAAGGAGTAGCGATGCTTGCTACGATATTAAGAACTGAAGTTGCCGCTAAAATAAGTGTTGCCATTATGGATGCATTCGTTATAATGCGAAAATATATATCAAGTGAATTAATAGAACAAAGATATATTAATAAGCAAGTGATTAAAAATAGTGAAGATATCAAAGTGTTACAAGAATCATTTTCGAAGTTAGAAGAAAAGAGAAAAGAAAATGAAATATATTTTAATGGTCAAATATATGATGCATATTCTAAAATAATAGATATATTTAAGATGGCCAAAAAAGAATTAATAATTATAGATGGTTATGCAGATAAAACATTATTAGATATGATAAGAGAAATAAAAGTACCAGTAAAAATAATATGTTATAAAAATAAATTATTAAAAGAATTAGATATTAGAAAATATCAAAGTCAATATCAAAATCTAGAAGTCATATATAGTAATTTATATCACGATAGATATTTTATAATCGATAAAGAAGAAGTATATCATTGCGGAACTTCCATAAATAAGATAGGAAATAAAACATTTTCAATAAATATTCTTCAAGATAAAGATATTAAAAAATTATTAATAAAAAAAGTAGACAACAATCTACTTCCTAAAGTTTAAAACTATTTTAATTTTTTAGCTTCTCTTGCACTAATGATTACTTTTTTACCATTAATGGTTTTCTTTTGTAAATTTGGTTTTTGTTTAGTCTTTGTTTTATTTTCAGCATGACTAACTAAGTTTCCTGTTAAAGGCTTCTTATTTGTAACTTTCTTTGCCATATTGGGCCTCCTTTTTCTCTTTAAAAACTTTATCATATATTAAATAATATGTCAAATATTTTTATGTAATTTTTCTCTTTGTGTTATAATTAATTTAAAGGAAGATATTATGTATACACCACTTAAAATTACAACTGATTATAGTCTTTTAAAAAGTTTAATTAAAGTTCAAGATTTAATTAATTTTTGCATTTCAAAAAATATTCAAAGTTGTGCTATATGTGATGAAAATCTTTTTGGGGTAATTGAATTTTATAAAACATGTAAGTCTCACAATATTAAACCAATTGTTGGTTTAGAAATTTCTTTAAGTAATTATCCAATTTATTTATATGCTAAAAATAAAATAGGTTATAAAAATTTACTTAAAATAAATAGTATTATTATGGAAAGAAATATTAGTATTTTAGAGCTTAAAAATTTGAGTAATAATCTTCTTGTTATCATTCCTTATCAAAGTTTAAATATGTATGAAGATTTAGTTTTTATGGAAACTATTTATTTAGGTTATGAAAATAGAGAAGAATTACAAAATGCGTTAATAAAAAGTCCAAATGTTGTTTATGTTAATAATATAAAAGCCTTTAAATTAGAAGATGGCCCATATTTAAAATATCTTCATCTTTTAGAAGGAATAGAAAAAGATGATTATCATTTTTATTTTGATTATGATCATTTAACAGAATTTGATTTAGCTAAAATAGCTGAAGTTGAAAAATTGCTTAATTTAAATTTGGATGATAAGGAAAGATATATTCCTAAATATTGTGATAATTCCAAAGAGTTTTTAACCAATTTATGTTTAAAAGGATTAAATAGAAGATTAGATGGCAATGTTTCAAAAACATATCTTGACCGTTTAAGCTATGAATTAAAAGTTATAAATAAAATGGGGTTTGTTGACTACTTTTTAATAGTGTATGATTATGTTTTATATGCTAAAAAAAATGGTATTTTAGTTGGCCCCGGAAGAGGAAGTGCTGCCGGATCTTTAGTAAGTTATGTAATTGGCATAACTGATATTGACCCCATTAAATATAATTTGTTATTTGAAAGATTTTTAAACTATGAAAGAGTTACCATGCCCGATATAGATATAGATTTTGATAGTACTAGAAGAGAAGAAGTCATTTCATATGTTAAGAAAAAATATGGTGAAAATAATGTTTCAGGGGGCCTTACTTTTGCTACGTTAAAAACTAGATTAGTTTTAAGAGAAATAGCCAAAATATTAAAAATTGATGAAAGATTACTAAATAAATTTTTAAAAGTTATTGATAAAGAAAAAGATTTAAAAAGCAATTTAAAAATAAAAATAGTTAACGATTATTTAAATAGCTATAAAGAATTAAAAGAATTATATAAAATTTGTTTAAAATTAGAAGGTTTAAAAAGAAATATTAGTACTCATGCTGCTGGTATTGTTATTGGTGATCGTCCTTTAGATGAAATAATTCCTATGTATAAAAATAATGATGTTTATTTAACTGGTGTGACAATGGAACATTTAGAAGATTTAGGACTTTTAAAAATGGATTTTTTAGGCTTAAAAAATTTAAATATTATTAGTAACATAACCAGTAAAATAAAAGATTTTGATATTAATAATATTCCTTTAAATGATCAAAAAGTATATGATTTATTTTCTGCAGCCGATACGGATGGTATTTTCCAATTTGAAACACCAGCTTTTAAAAATATGCTTACTAAGTACCGCCCTAAAAACTTTAGTGAACTTGTTGCAAGTATTGCTTTAGTCCGTCCCGGACCAAGTCAAGAATTAGAAACCTACATTAAAAGAAAAGATGGCAAAGAAAAAATAACTTATTATCATGAAGATTTAAAAAGTATTTTAGAGGAAACTTATGGAGTTATTGTCTATCAAGAGCAAGTAATTAGTATCTTAGTTAAAATGGCCTCTTTTACTTATGCAGAAGCTGATAATATTAGAAGAGCTATGTCTAAAAAGAAAATGAATATTATTTTAGAAAAGAAAGATGAATTTTTAAAAAGAGCAATTAAAAATGGCTATGATTCTGCCTTAGCCCAAAATATTTTTGACCATATTTTAAAATTTGCCTCTTATGGTTTTAATAAAGCTCATTCAGTTGCGTATGCTATTATATCTTATCAAATGGCTTATTTAAAAGTTCATTATCCAACTTTGTTTACTTTTGAAGAGTTAAATAGCGCTATCGGTAGCATAGAAAAAGTAAAAAAACATTTAGCTTATTTAAAACAAAATCATATTAATATTAGTAAAGTTGATATTAATAAATCAAATGATAATTTCATCTTAGATCAAAATGTTGTTTATTTGCCTTTTAAGCTTATTAAAAATATTAAAAGTGATTTAATTAAAAATATTTTAGATGATCGAAATAATCTAGGATTATATGAAGATATTTTTGACTTTTTTAAAAGAACATCTTCATTTATAACTAAAGGCGAATATCAAATGCTAATTAATGCGGGAGCCTTAAATAATTTTAATTATAATAATCAAACATTGATTACTAATTTAGATGAATTTATTAATTATGGAAAATTATATAAAGATTTAGGTGAATATACTTTAAAACCTAATATTTTAGAAACAGATGAATATGATATTAGCATTTTAAGAAGTAATGAAATTAATAGTTATGGCTTCTTTATTAGTAATCATCCAGCAAGTATTGAAATAAGTAATAATGTTATGAAATTTGAAAATATCTTAGATAATACATTTAAAAATGTTTATCTTTATGTTATGATAGAGGATATTAAGAGAATAAAAACGAAGAAAAATGAAGATATGGCATTTATCCGGGCTAGTGATGAAACTGGAAGTGGCGATTTAACTATATTTCCTCAAAATTTTTATATGATTAAAAATCTAAAAGCTAATGATATGATTAAAGTATGGGGTTTAGTAACAAAAAGATTTGATAAATATAGTGTTGTTGTGAGTAAATTGGAAGGATTTTAAAATGGAAGAAGTAAAAAGATTTTTAGATAGTATTAATTTTAAATGTGATGATGAAACTTTAAATAAAATTAGTATTGAAAAAGTAGTATTTAATAAAGAATCAAAAATATATACAGTATATTTAAAATGTCTTTGCATCTTGAATTATGATTTAGTAAATGATTTATTAAATCATGCGCAAAAAGGAATTAATGGTGTAGATCATTGTCTAATTAAATTTATCTATGATAATCTAACTACAGAAGATACTAAAGAATATTTTAATAGAATATTAGGATCAATAATATTTGAACATCCTTCTTTAATGAGTTTAGAAAATTGTTTTAAAGAGATAGAAAATAATACCATATATTTAGAAGTAAGTAGTGATAATGAAATAGCATCTTTAAAAGAAATAGAACATGATATTATTGCTAATTTAAAAAATTATGGTTTGGGCGATTATACAATTGAAGTTTCTGTTAATCAAAAATTAAACGAAGAATTAAAACAAGAAATGGCTTATGTTAAAGAAGTAAAAATTGAAAAAAAAGAAGAAAGCCCTGTTATCTTTGGTTTTCATAAAGATGGTGAAGCAACTTTAATTAAGAATATTATTGGTGAACAAAAAGGTATTATAATTGAAGGATATATTTTTGGGATAGATAATAGTGAAAGAAAAGGACAAAAAGGAACAGCTTATATTATTAATTTAAAAGTTAGTGATAAGACCGATAGCTTTTTAGTTAAATTTGTTCGTTTCAAAAAAGAAGAATATGACCAAATTTTAAAAGGAATAAAAAAAGGTAAATGGTATCGAATTGTTGGTAATGTAGAGATGGATAATTATTTAAAACAAATAGTTTTAAATGGTTTAAGCATTGAATCTATTAAAAGCAAAGATTCACTAGTTGAAGATTTAGAAGAAGAAAAAAGAGTAGAACTACATACCCACACGATGATGAGTGCGATGGATGGTGTTATTGATGCTTCATCCCTAGTTAAATTTGCTCATAATTTAGGTCATAAAGCTGTGGCAGTAACTGATCATGATTGCTTGCAAAGTTATCCAGATTTATATCATACAGTTTGTGATATTAATAAAGGCATTGAAAAAGAAGAAGATAAATTTAAAGTTATTTATGGTGCTGAAATGAGTATTGTTAATAACGAGAATGATTTAATTTATAATTTAAAAGATTATGATTTATTAGAAGAAGAATATGTTGTATTTGATACTGAAACTACTGGTTTTACTCCATATAAAGATCAAATGATTGAGATTGGGGCCGTTAAAATTAAAAATGGAGTTGTTACTGATCGCTTTGATGAACTTATTGACCCTGGCCGTAAATTACCAGAAAAAATCGTTGAGCTTACTAATATTACTGATGAAATGGTTAAAGGTAAAGATAGTGAAGAAAATGTTACTAAAAGATTTCTAGAATTTATTGGCTCATCTCCACTTGTAGCTCACAATGCCAAATTTGATATTGGCTTTGTTAGTGCTTCCATGAATAAATATAATTTAGGTGAATTTAAAAATACCGTTATTGACACCATGAGTATGGCTAGAACCCTTTATCCCGAGTGGAAAAATCATAAATTATCAACTCTTGTTAAACAATTAGAAGTTCCTTGGGATGAATCTGCTCATCACCGGGCCGATTATGATAGTGAAGGAACAGCCATTGGTTTTTATAAAATGTGTAAAGTTTTAAGTAATCGTAATATTGAAACAACAACAAAGTTATATAACTCTATTAATAAAGATGAATTACTTAAATTTTTAAGACCTTTTCATATGACAGTCTTAGTTCAAAATAAAGTAGGTTTAAAAAATTTATTTAAGTTAATAAGTTTTGCTAATACCAAATATTTATATAAAGGTGATCAACCAAAACTACCTAGAGAAGAACTTATTTCTCATCGTGAAGGACTTCTTTTTGGAAGTGGTTGTGTTAATGGAGAAATATTTAATTCCGCTTTTACTAAAGAAGACGAAGAACTAGCTAAAATGATGCAATTTTATGATTATATTGAAGTACAACCTCCCGAAGTATATTCATTTTTATGTGATATGGAAACCAGTTCCATTAAAAATATGAGTGACATATATACCCAAATTAAAAGAATTGTTAAAGTTGCTGAAGAAGCCGGAGTTATGGTGTGCGCTACTAGTGATGCTCACCATTTAACAAGAGAAGATAAAATTTATCGTGATATTATCATTAATCAAAAATTTAATGGTAAGCTTCATCCTTTAAATAAAAGAGGGATTACTCCACCTGATATGCATTTTTATACTACTAGAGAAATGCTTGATGCTTTTTCCTTTTTAGGAGAAGAAAAAGCAAAAGAAATTGTTATAACTAATCCTAATATTATTGCTTCTCGTTGTGAAATAGTCGAAGTTATTATTGAAACAGGTGGTGTTCCTTTTTCACCAAGAATTGAAAATTCTAAAGAAATAGTGGAAGAAATGGTTTATACTAAAGCTAAAGATTGGTATGGGGCTCCTCTTCCCGATAATATTAAAGATCGTATAGAACAAGAATTAAAAGGAATAATTGGTGGTGGCTTTGATGTTATTTATTTAATTGCTCAAAAGCTCGTTAAAAAAAGTAATGATGATGGGTTCTTAGTTGGATCTCGAGGTTCAGTTGGATCATCTTTTGTTGCTACAATGATGGGGATAACTGAAGTTAATCCTCTTCCAAGTCATTATCGTTGTCCTAAATGTAAACATTCCATTTTTAAAGATGAAAATGGGGAAGATTTAGCTTTAAAATATGGTATAGGTTTTGATCTTCCGGATAAAGATTGTCCTAAATGTGGCACTAAAATGATTAAAGATGGTGAAGATATGCCATTTGCTACCTTCCTTGGCTTTAATGCTGATAAAGTTCCCGATATTGACCTTAATTTCTCTGATTTAAATCAAGCTGCTGCTCATGAATATACGAAAGTATTATTTGGTGAAGATAATGTATATCGGGCTGGAACTATTGGAACAGTTGCTGAAAAAACCGCTTATGGTTTTGTCAAAGGCTATTGTGAAGATAAAAACATTATTATGAGGGGTGTCGAAATTGAAAGACTAGCTGCTGGTTGTGTTGGCGTTAAAAGAACAACCGGCCAACACCCTGGGGGAATTGTTGTTATTCCTGGTTATATGGATGTTTATGATTTTACGCCTTATCAATATCCTGCTGAAGATGTTGATGCTGCATGGCGAACTACCCATTTTGATTATCATGCTATTGATCAAGATGTTTTAAAACTTGATATTTTAGGTCATACCGATCCAACGCAACTTAGAATGCTTCAAGATTTAACTAAAATAGATGTTAAAACAGTTCCTTTTGATGATAAAGAAACAATGGGTTTATTTTTATCACCGGAACCACTTGGAGTAACTAAAGAACAAATTATGAATGATACAGGTACTTTAGGAGTTCCTGAGTTTGGTACGCCATTTACTATTGGTATGCTTCGGGATACTAAACCAACAACCTTTGGTGAACTGATTAAAATATCAGGGCTTTCTCATGGTACTGATGTTTGGCTTGGCAATGCTCAAGAATTAATTAGAAAAGGCGTTGTTCCTTTTAAAGATGTTATTGGGTGTCGTGATGATATTATGGTTTTCTTAATCCAATGTGGGATGGAACCAATAAAAGCTTTTAAAATTATGGAATTTGTTAGAAAAGGTAAAGCCTCTAAAGATCCGGAAGGCTGGAAAGCTCATAAAGAAACAATGATTGCAGCGGGAATTCCTGATTGGTATATTGGTTCATGTGAAAAAATAAAATATATGTTCCCGAAAGCCCATGCCGCTGCTTATGTTATGAGTGCTTTTCGTATCGCCTATTTTAAAGTTCATTATCCTGCTGAATATTATGCCTCTTATTTCTCAACTCGTTTTGATATTTTTGAAATTGAAACAATGATTAAAGGTTATGATGCGATTAAAATGCGAATTAATGAAATAATAGGTAAAGGTTATGAAGCAACAAGTAGAGAAACAGAATTATTAGAAACCTTAAAACTGGCTTTAGAAGCTACCGCTCGTGGTTTTAAGTTTGGCAATATTGATATTGAAAAAAGCGAAGCTAAAAATTATGTTATTGCTGATGATAAAGTAACTTTAATATCTCCTTTTAGTGCTCTTGAAGGACTAGGGGGAGCTGTTGCTAATCAAATTGTTGAAGAAAGAAATAAAAAAGCTTTCTATTGTGTAGAAGATTTCCAAGAAAGAGGTAAAGTAAATACCTCAACAATGGATAAATTAAGAAGTCTTGGCGTATTTGATTCCATGCCTGAATCTGCTCAATTAAGTTTATTTTAATTCTAAAAGAAGAAATTAAAAAATAATTCTTCTTTTTTAATGTTTTATATTATATAATTATTTTAGTAAATAAAAAGAAAGCAGTGATTATATGGATATATTTGTCCCTGATATATATGCCCAAAGTATTTATACGATTGATTATAAAAAATTAAAAAAAAGAGGAATTAAATGTCTCCTTTTTGATTTAAATAATACTCTTGCTAGTTATGAAGTTGACTATCCAGATGATAAATTGAGAGAAAAAATGTATGAACTTGAAAAAAATTTTCGGGTTATTATAGTTTCTAATAGTAATAAAAATCGTCTTCGTCCCTTTAAAGAAAAATTAAACTTAGATACTTCTTTTTCTTCTAAAAAGCCTTTAACTAAAAAATTCAAAAAGATTTTAAATCTTTATAATTTAAAAGATATTGAAGTTGCAATGATTGGGGATGCACTTCTTACTGATATATGGGGTGGTAATAAAATGAATTTTACAACAATTTTAGTTAATCCGATTAGTGAAGAAGAACCATCTCATGTAAGATTTATGCGAATATTTGAAAGAAAAATAATTAAAAAATTAAATAAAAAAGGAATTCTTTTTAAAGGTGAATATTATGAGTAAATGCCTTGGATGTGGAATTACTCTTCAAGATCAAAAAAAAGAAATGCTTGGTTATACTCCTAATTTAAAAAATCCTTATTGTGAAAGATGTTTTAAAACTATTCATTATAATGAGAATATTAAAATAGATAATATTGATAATGATAATATAATTAAAAAAATTAATAAGTTAAATAAATTTACTATTTTTATTACGGACTTATTTAGTTTAAATAATAAAGTTATTAATAGTTATTCTCAAATTAATAATCCGAAAATTTTAGTTTTAAATAAATGCGATTTAATTCCTAATAATTTAAAGCTAGAACATTTAGAAGAAAATATTAAAAAAATTTATAATCTATCAGAAGAAGTAATATTTATTAGCGCCAAACAAAAAATGTATTTAAATTATTTAAAAGATTTAATTACTTATTTTAAAGAAGTTATTTTTTGTGGTGAAACATCTTCTGGTAAAAGTACTTTAATTAATAATTTATTAGATACTAACTTAACAACTAGTAAATATCAAAATACCACCCTAGATTTTATTAAATTAAAAAAAGATAATTTTATTATTTATGATACCCCAGGTTTATGTTTTAATAATAAAATAAGTTATGATCAAATAAAGGTTTATATTAAAAAACTAGTGTCCGATTTTATTTTATCTATTGATAATATTAAATTAAGTGGAATTGGTAACGCTACTTTATATTTAGATAGTAATATTGTAATTAAAAGTAGAAAAGAAAATATTAATTTAGATTATGTTTATAAAATAGAAAAACCAACAGATATTTTAATACCAGGGGGATTTATCTTTATTAAAAATAAAGGAGTTATAAATAGTAATCAAGAGTTAGAATTGAGAGATTCGATTATTAAATAAAAGGATGTAGTAAAATGAGTGTTATAAAAGTAATGAGTGAAAATTTAGCTAATAAGATTGCGGCTGGGGAAGTAGTTGAAAAATGTGCTTCTGTTGTAAAAGAATTAGTTGAAAATTCAATTGATGCTAAGGCCTCTAATATTAAAGTTAATTTACAAAAAGGTGGCCTTGATTCAATCGAGGTAATTGATGATGGCATTGGCATGGATGAAGATGATGCCATTTTGGCTTTCCAAAGACATGCTACAAGTAAAATATATAAAGATGATGATTTATTTTTTATTGATACTTTAGGATTTCGAGGTGAAGCATTACCATCTATTGCTAGTGTTTCAGAAGTTGTATTAGAAACATGTATGAAAGATGTAGGGACACATATTCATATTAAAGGTGGTACTCTTATTGAAAAGAAACCGAGTAGTGCTAGAATTGGAACTAAAATAACGATAACTAATTTATTTTATAATACCCCAGCACGTCTTAAATATTTAAAAAGTGATACAACAGAACTTGCTAATATCACTGCTTTTTTAGAAAAAGAATCTTTAGCTAAACCTAATATATCTTTTACTTTAACAAATAATGAAAAAGTTATTTTTAAAACAAGTGGAAGTGGTAATTTACTTAAAAGTATTCATGAAATATATGGTCTTAATACTTCAAGTAAAATGATTCCTATTCACGCTTTATCTGATGACTTTGAAATTGATGGCTTTATTGGTAAACCCGAATTATTAAAATCATCTAAAAGCCATATGACTACTTTTATTAATGGTCGAGTAGTTAGAAATAATGAAATAAATAGAGCAATTAATGATGCTTATTATACTTATAAACCTGACGGTAAATATCCGATTGTTATTATTAATATTTATGTTGATCCTACTTTAGTAGATGTTAATATTCATCCAACTAAACAAGATGTTAAAATAAGTAAAATGAATAATTTATATAGTTTACTTTATGAAACTATTAAAAATGCTTTATATGATAGTTTATTAATTCCTGATGCCATACCTAAAGAAGAAGCTGATAAAATCAAAAATAGTTTTATTCCAATTGATAATTACAAAGATATAGAGGGAAGTCAAACAACATTTGATTTTGGTGACACTAAAGAACCAGTCAAAAATGAAGAATTTAAAACTTTGGTATTACATCCTGTTGGCCTATGCCTTGGGACATATATTGTTTGTGATAATGAAGATGGTATTTATCTTTTAGATCAACATGCTGCCCAAGAAAGAGTTAATTATGAAAACTATTTAAATAATTTAAAAAAAGAACAAGTAAATATCACTGATTTATTAATACCTATTAACATTGAATTATCTCAAAGTGATTATTTAAAATTTCAAATGTATCATGAAGTATTAGAAAAAATGGGCTTTATTTGGGAAGAATTTGGTATTAATACCATTATTATAAAAAGTCATCCTTTTTGGCTTAAAACTGGTTATGAAGAAGCAAGTATTAGAAAAATAATCGATTTAATAATTAATTTAGAAGGTAATTTTGATCCCATTAAATTTAGAGAAAATGTTGCTATTACTCTTGCTTGTAAGATGGCTATTAAAGCTAATGAACATATCTCTATGTTAGAAATAGAAGGATTACTTAATAATTTAGTTAAATGTGATAATCCTTATAATTGTCCTCATGGAAGACCTACTATAATTAAATTTAGTATTTATGATTTAGAAAAAATGTTTAAAAGAGCAATGAATTGATTATTAATCATTGCTCTTATTTTTTATTCATAATTGATTTAGGATATGGTTTTCTTTCATCTGTTCGATATAATATATAATCTATACTTGTATCATAATAATTAGCTAATATTTCTAATTTTTCTAAAGGAATAATATTAACTCCTAATTCATATCTACTATATTGTGGTTGCGTAACTTTTAATAATTTAGCTATTTCTGATTGTGATAAATCTTTATCTTCTCTTATTTCTTTTAATCTATTTATATTCAATTTAATCACCTTAAATATATTTTATTTTATACGGAGAACGCATATTGACTTTTATGCGTATTGCGTATATAATTTAATTATGATATACGTATTGCGCATATAAGGAGAAATATCTATGAAGAATAAAAAGAAAACAATAATGTTAATAATGATAATAACAATATCTATGGTATTGTTATCATGGAATAAGAGTTATTCATATCAAATGAATGATAATGAACCAGAAGAAAAAGAAATAGAAAGAAAAGAATTTGGGATATATTATCAAATAGAAAATGATCGATATGAAGAACAAACAGAATTTCCAAAACAAGGATATCTATTAAATGAGGAATTAACCAAATGTTATGAATATGGAAATAATACAGAAATACCTCGAGCAGTAGAACAAAGTTTAACAAATGGAGTAATAGATGGAAGTATAATAGTACAAAGTACAAAAAGTATGTATTGTAAAATATATTTTGATAAAGATGAAACGCCAATAGTAAGTTCATTTAATATAAAAGGTAAAACATCAGTTGGAGCAGGATTAAATAATGGATTTACATATCAAACATCTAATTTACCAATTACAATTGAATATATAGATAAAGAAAGTAATGTAGTACAATATTGTATAAATGAAACAAATAATAGTGATAGTTGTAGTTGGAAACAATTAAATGGAAAAAGTGATATTTATACATTAACTAATACAGCTGATGGAGAAAAAACATTGTATATGTATTTAAAAGATAAAGCGAATAATATATCAGAAGTAAAAACAGGAAATATAACCGTAGATCAAACATCACCACAGGTAGCA
>CANQZQ010000032.1 GCA_947628375.1 uncultured Bacilli bacterium | reverse complement strand
TGAATATAATCGCTTTCTTTAGATAAAACTTCTAAACTTCTTAAAATATCATTATAAGTAAAGTTAGGTTGTTCAAGAAAGTTTTTAGAAGATTCCAAAGTTTTTAATTTGCTTGAAGGATAAATAATTCTAGAATAGATAAGATTAGATAAAATATTATTTAAATCATAATGAAATTGATATTTATCTTTAATAGAATTACAAATATTGTTAATACCTAAATCATAGTAAATCTTTTGCAAGAATAAGTAACCTGCATTAAATAATACCTGTTCATTTAATTTTGATTTAGTATTTTGAGAAAGTTTAATAATTATATTATCTTTGTTTTCTTTTTCTTCTTTATTTAATAAATTCACATATTCTTTTAACCATTCATCAGGATCTTTACCATTAGCTTTTAATTTAATTTGATCTAAATTGCCTAGAGTTTCAACAATTCTAGTTGTTCTTTTGCCGTTGTTTTTATAATCCTGAATAATAGAATAGGACCATGAATTTTTAGATTTAGAAATTTTTAAACGCATAAATAAATCACTACCTTGTAAATATATTATATCAAGAGTACGAATAGTACGCAACATAAAAATGAAAAATTTGGCAAAAAAATAACCATTTTATAATGGTTTGCAAAGCTTTCTTATTTTAAAACTGATAAATTCCCGATTATCTAAATAATTATTAAAGCTCAAAATAGTAAAGGAACGTCAATTGTTGACAAGCATGCAATAATATGTTATACTCGATATTGACAACGAGGGCTGGATTATTTACATTTATTTAATAATATTAAGGGGGATTTGAATATGAATAATGTAGATGAAAAAGAAAATTTAGTATTAAATGCGGAAAACGCAAAGAAAGAAAAGAAAGAAGCTATAACCGAAAAGATTTATAAAACTATAATTGGTTTGGTAGTTGTAACTACGCTTTTACATGTTTCACTTGTGTCCGCAGCAGAGTATGATCGTAAATTTGATCATACAGAAGGAGAATGTATCTTTGCTAAGATTCTTCCTAGTGAAGAAGCAATTGATCATCAAACAACAGCGATGATTGGTGATTATATTGACAAAGGAATTATGGCCGATGTCGATGTTAAATATACCCATTTTGACGGAAATGAGCCAGTAAGAGAAATTTATGCTCCATATGGTGCTGTTGCAAAAGAAGGAAATGAATTAATTACTGATGAAGAAGGTCGCCAATATTGGGTAGCATATGAAAGTGTTGAACCAATTAAAAATGTTGTAGATGGAAAAGTTAATTATATTGTACCAGAAGGATACACCTTAGGCAAGGATAGAAATGGCAATCTTGTTGGAATTAAGAAAAGAATTGCCGGATTTGCATCACAATCTTTTGAAAATGATGAAAAATTCAAACTTATCGATGGAATGGAATATATTAAATTAGCCGAAGAAAGTATTGACATAGATGGTTATGGCTACCGTTCAATATGGTATGAATACAATCAAGATGGTACAATAGAGAAAAAATCTGATTACTTAAGATTATCAAGATAAATATAAATTAAAAAATTAAAAGATTCATTACTAAGTTAAAGGAAATAACTTGTCAATGAATCTTTTTTTCTGTATAATTAAAGTTAGGAAAATAGGAGTGACAATTATGCGCAAGTTCATTGCTAGTTTAGATATTGGATCATCACTTATTAAATTAGTTGTTGGTGAAATCGTCAAAAATAAAGTCAATATTTTAGCATGTGTTGAAGCTCCTTCAAGAGGCATTAAAAAAGGTTATATTATTAATCCGGAGAGCGCTACAGAAGCCTTAAATGAAGCCTTTAAAAGCGCTGAAAATATTATTGGTATAAAAATTAAAAAAGTTATTGCGACTGTTCCTAGTCACTATGCCGAATGTAGTTTAGCTAGTGGTATAGTTGCTACAACTAGTGAAGATAAAGTAATTAGAAATGTTGATATTGTTAAAGCTATGCAAAAATGTGTTTATAACAAAGTTATGGATCATAAAGAATTAGTAACTGTTTTACCAACCAGTTTTATCATTAATGATGAAGTAGTCAATAATCCTTTAAACATGATTTCTGAAAAATTGTCTATGAAAGCTATCATTGTAACAGTTCCAAAGAAAAATATGGAAGGATTAAGTATTTGCCTTAAAAATATTGGGGTCGAACTTGTTGATATTGTTATAAGCCCTTTAGGTGATTATTATGAACATAAAACAAAAGATAGTAATAAAGAAATTGGGGCAGTTATCAACATTGGCGAAGAAACTACGACAGTCTCCATTTTTAACCGCGGTATCCTTACTAATTTAGAAGTAATTGATATTGGTGGCTCATCTATAACCAGTGATTTAGCTTATGTATATAAAATAAGTATGGAAAATGCTAAATATGTTAAAGAGCATTTAGCTCTTGCTCATACAAGACTTGCTCAACCAAATGAGTCATTATCTTTTAAAGATAAATATGATGAAAATGTTAAAATTAATGAATATGATGCCTCAGAAATAGTAATGGGAAGACTAACAGAGATTATTAATTTAGCAAAAAAACAAATAAATCTCTTAACAAAGAAAGAAATAAGTTATATAATACTTACAGGAGGAGTAACAGAAAGTGGCGACTTTGATATCCTCGTTGAAGAATTAATTGGTAATAAAGGAATTATTGGGAGTGTTGAAGAAATCGGCGCTCGTAACAATAAATATGCCACTGCTGTTGGAATGATTAAGTATTATAATAGTCGTTTAAAATTAAGAAATGTTGAATTTTCAATATTTAATTTAGATGAGCAAGCAGAATTAGGAGGGACAGATAAAAGAATTAATGTTTCTGATAAATCCTTGCTTGGTAAATTATTTGGATATTTTTTTGATAATTAAGGAGATGAAAATATGAACGAATTACAAATGGATCAAATTGCCAAAATAAAAGTTATTGGTGTTGGTGGCGGTGGTTGCAATGCCGTTAACCGTATGATTGAAGAAGGAGTAAAAAGTGTTGAATTTTATGTTGTTAATACAGACTTACAAGTTTTAAATATTTCCAAAGCACAAAATAAAATTCAAATTGGTAAATCTATTACTGGTGGAAGAGGTGCTGGTGCAAATCCGGAAATAGGAAGAGCCGCTGCTTTAGAAAGTAAAGGGGAAATTGAAGATGCTCTTAAAGGAGCAGATATGGTTTTCGTTGCTTGTGGTATGGGTGGTGGAACTGGTACAGGTGCTGCTCCTATTATTGCGGAAATTGCTCAAGAACTTGGCGCCTTAACAGTTGGTATTGTTACGAAACCATTCAGATTTGAAGGCAAAAGAAGAAGTGAAAATGCCTTAGTTGGTATTGAAGAATTAAAAAAACATGTTGATACCTTAATTGTTATTCCAAATGATAAATTAAGAGATATTATTGATAAAACTACATCATTTGATGATGCCTTTAAAGAAGTAGATAACGTTTTACACCGTGGTGTTCAATCAATTTCTGATTTAATTGCTGTTACGGGAGTTATTAACCTAGACTTTGCTGATGTTAAAGCCGTTATGGAAAAAAGTGGTACAGCCATTATTGGTATTGGTTGCAATGCTGGTGAAAACCGAGCAGTTGAAGCGGCTAGACAAGCTGTTGCAAATAGTTTACTAGAAGCTACTATTGATGGAGCTACTAATGCGATTGTTAATGTTACAGGTGGTAAAAACCTTACCTTATTTGAAATTGAAGATGCTGTAGAAACTGTTAGAGAAGCAGCTAAGAGTGATATTAATATTATCTTTGGGGCTATTAAAAATGATAATTTAACTGATGAAGTCATTGTTACCGTTATTGCTACGGGATTTGATGAAAGTAGTGAAGGTGAAATTTATGGTACTGATGATGCTCCTAAAAGAAGAACCACGGTACCAACTGATGATGACTTAGAAATACCACCATTTTTAAGAAATAATGATTTATTTTAATTAAGTACTATAATACGACAAATTTTGTCGTATTTTTTTTATATAATAAAGTTGGGTGATATAATGAAAATTTATATTGATTTATTATTTTTGCTCAATTTTATCTATGATTTTTTAATATTAGTTACTGTTAGTCTCACTTTAAAAAGAAATGTTTCCTTAAAAAGGTTAATTTTTGGCAGTTTAGTTGGGGCCTTATCAACTTTTATTATTTTTATCCCCATCAATAAATATTTATTGTTACTTTTAAAAATAGCTATGGGTATTATTATGTTAATAGTAACTTTTTCTTATAAAAACTTTAAATACTTTATTAATAATAGTTTGTATTTATATATGACTAGTGTTATTTTAGCTGGTTTCTTATATTTTTTAAAAATTGAATTTAATAATCTATGCTATATTATTAGTTTGTTAATTGCTCCTTTAATTCTTTATTTATATCTTAAAGAACAAAAAAATCTTAAAAAAGTAGTTAATTATTACCGCCATGTTATTATAACTTTTAAAAATAATCAAGAATTAAATTTAAATGGTTTTATTGATAGTGGTAATAAATTAAAAGACCCTATAACTGGTAAATATATTATTTTAATAAATAAAAAATTAGTCAAGGGCATATATAATATTAGAAGTCCAATGTATGTACCAATTAAAACTGTTAATAAAAATAGTTTGCTTCCATGTATTAGTATTAAAAATATTAAGATAGATAATAGAGTATATACCAATTATTTATTAGGATTATCTGATACCTTTAATAGTTCTGATATTGATTGTTTACTTAATTATCATTTATTGGAGGAATAATGTTTAAAAAATTAATTTTATATTTAAAAAAGAAGTATAATGAATGTTTTTTTGTGGGTGCTACCGATAAATTACCTCCACCTCTTCCTAAAGAACAAGAATTAGAATATTTAATTAAATCTAAACAAGGTGATCTTGAAGCTCGTAATATTTTAATAGAGCATAACTTACGTTTAGTAGTATTCTTAGCTAAAAAATATGAAAATACTGGCTTTGATATTGAAGATTTAGTATCTATTGGCTCTATTGGATTAATTAAAGGAATTACTACCTATAAAATTGATAAGAATATTAAACTAGCTACCTATGCTTCAAGATGTATTGCTAATGAAATATTAATGTTTTTAAGAAAAAATAAACGTAAAAAAGCAGAAGTTAGTCTAGAAGAAACATTAAATTATGATGCTGAGGGTAATGAACTAAGACTTGAAGATATCTTAGGTACTGATGAAGATACTGTTCCAAAAGAGTTTGAAGATGTTTTAGATAAAGAGCTTTTGAAAAAAGAAATAGATACTCTTGATCCAAGAGAAAAAGAAATTATGACTTTAAGATATGGCCTTAATAATAGTGAAGAATATACTCAAAAAGAAGTAGCGGAAATGCTTGGTATAAGTCAATCGTATATTTCTAGGATTGAAAAAAAGATTATTAAAAGACTTCAAAATATTATGAAAATTTGATAGTCTTTTTTCTTTTGTATAAAAATTTAAAAAAATTGCCATAATTTATTTGAAAGGTAGAAATTATGGCAAGATATAAAGTAGATATAACTGGTATTAATACAAATGATTTAGAAGTTTTAAATAAGGAAGATACTGATAAATTATTTAAAAGATACCATGAAGGTGACGTAACGGCAAAAGAAGAACTTATTAATGGTAATTTAAGACTTGTCTTATCAACTTTACAAAGATTTAATAATACTAAATTTAATATGGATGATTTGTTTCAAGTGGGAGTAATTGGCCTTATTAAAGCTATTGAAAACTTTGATAGTACTCTAGGCCTTCGCTTATCAACTTATGCTGTACCCCTTATTATTGGCGAAGTAAAAAGATATATAAGAGATAATACTGAAGTAAGGGTTAGTCGTAGTATTAAAGATTTAGCTTATAAAATAATGCGTTTTCAAGACGAATATCAAAGTCTTCATGGAACTATGCCTACTAGTGAAGAAATAGCTAAGAAGCTTGATATTGAAGAATATGAAATAGCTTATGCTCTCGATTCTCTAAAAGATCCTATGAGTATTTTTGAACCAATTTATAATGATGGTGGAGATACTATTTATTTATCTGATCAAATTGCTGATACTAAAGATTTATCTAGTGATAAAGATATGCTTATTTCTTTAAGAAAAGCTTTGCAAAAAATCAAGACTCGGGAAAAAGAAATTTTAATTTCTCGCTTTATTGTCGGAAAAACCCAAATGGAAATTGCTGATTATATGGGAATTAGCCAAGCTCAAGTCTCAAGAATTGAAAAAAGCGCTATTGAAAACGTTAGAAAATTAATTAAATAACACTATCTTTTATGTAATTAACTATTTTAATCGTCACTTGATTATAGACTGTTTTTAATTTATAATAAGTACTTAAGAAATGAGGTTAATTATGAGTCTATTTGAAGAATTGATTAAAAATTATGGTAGTGAATTAAATCGTTTAGTTATGTTTAATGTTATAAAGTTGGATGATGCTTATAAATGTGCAATGAATACTGATAGTGCTGAAGTGTTATATTTTATTTTAGATCTTTTTAAATCAAATTCTAAAGAATTTAAAACTATAAAAAAGAGATTATTAGCTACAGGCAATTCTAAATACATTTATTATATGGTTACAAAATATGTTAAAGATTTTACTGTAAGAGAAATTAAAGAATGTGCTGAGGCCTTGATAGTTGAAGGTGAAAATATAAATGCCTCTGGAGAGTATATTACCAGATTTGCATTAGATATTCCAGATGCTCCATTAGATATTTTAATTGATGCTATAATATCTTTAAATAGGGGCTTTGAAGTTTATAATTTTACTAAAAATGTTACAACAGCTAAACCAGGCTTACTAGATGAAGAGGAACTTAATAAACTTACTGATGCTATATGTAAAACTTTAGATGCTAAACTAATTTATAATTTTGCTAAAGACATACTAGGAAGTAATAAAGAAAAATTAAGTCTAGCAATGGCGGAAACTTTGAACCAAGAGTATATCTATCTTTTTGCTAAAGATTTCCGAGTTAATGTTGAAAAATTGACTGAAGCTTTTATAAAAACTTTATATATGACTAAAGATACAAGTTATGTAATTTGTTATTGCCATTATATGAATGTTGTTTTTATTGACGACTTAATTAAATTAGAAGATTATGGTGATATATATGAACTTGCTTTTGATATTGCTGATGAAAATTTACTCAAAAAAATAATTGATTATTTTCAAAGTAGAGGTTATAACAATTTAATATATAAGCTAGCTTTTAGTAGGGAACATATAAGAAAATTTTTATTAAACAATTATTGTGATACATATAGTGATATGATTAAGGAAATAGAAGCGAAAATACTAAAACAAAAAAAGAAAAATGAAGAAGTTGAAAAAATTAATAGAAATGAATATATCATATCTGATTTATCTCAAGAAGGATTAAAAAAAGTATTATATAAACTTATTAAAGAACAACAATATGAGGAAATTAAAGCCAACAGAAGATATTTTAACTCATTTTTAACTTATAATGAAGAGTTAAGTTTTGGTAATGGATTAAAAAGAGAAATAAAGAAATTAAAATGAGATAGAGGGGCAATTATGTTAGTTTACCGAGTAGTTCCTGGTTATTGGGGAACTAGAATTTCTTCGGGATGGCTTGGCGGATCATCAGAAGATGCATTTTATGATCTAGGATATATTAATATCCCAAAGGGTTCTTCATATTTTAAAATAAATAATGCTTATACTAGTGTTAATAATTTTAACTATTCTGAAGAATGTAAAAGTTTCTTTTTATTTCCTTGGGATGCTTTATTATATTCTAAATATATTGGTTTTAATTTAAGTAGTTATAGTAATTTAGAAATAAGTATTTTAGAATATGATATTCCTAATGATATATTAATAAAATATTTAGGTTTTGGTTATTATGGTAATTTATTGGTTCCGGAATTTTCTATACCTTTAAGTGCTTTAAATGATAATAATCCTATTATAAAAGAATATGATGAAGAATTAATTAATAAAATTTTAGAAAAATATCAAGAAAGATCATGTACGTATTTTGAAAAAATTAAGCCTTATCTAGAATATGAATTAATCAAAAAAAGCCATAATCAAGAAGGCTATGATTATATGGAAAATCTAATGAAAAGTAAAAATAAAGAAGAATTATTAATGATATATGAAGGCCGTTTAGAATCTTTAGGTAATTCTTTTAAATGTTCTTATATAACCAATCGTTATTCATTATTTTGGGGTAAAAATGCTATAAAATTATTAGAGCAAGAAAATATTACCGAAATTTTTAATGGCAGTTTTTTAACAGAAGATACCTATCAAGAATGGCTTAAGTATTATAAATCTAGAGAAATTATGGGTGATAAAGATTATATAATTGAAAATTATCTTGAAAATGCTGAAAGAAGGTTACTTATAAAATAATAGTTTTGCCATATAATTTATTAGGTGGTAAAATTGTTACTAAGTGATTTACAAACGAAAGATATTATTAACTTAAAAGATGGTAATAACTTAGGTCGGATAATTGATGCTAAAATTGACGCTACCGGGAAAATCCTTTATTTTGTTTCTGAA
Organism: uncultured Bacilli bacterium; assembly: GCA_947628375.1. Lineage (GTDB taxonomy): Bacteria > Bacillota_I > Bacilli_A > RF39 > UBA660 > SIG200. The sequence continues at coordinate 5,134 of CANQZQ010000032.1, read as the reverse complement.
CAAAGAAAATTAATGCGTAAAGTAACCCGTGGTGGTGATGTTTCTTTTGACTTTGAAAAAATTAAAAAAATTGGTGAAGATGTTATTTTAGTTGACTTAAGTTAAACTTTGACTTATATCTAATACTTTATTATAATTATAAATGAAAAGAAGTGAGATATGAAAATTTATCAAATAAAAGATTATTTAAAAATCTTAAAAAAAGAAAATTTATTAATTGATTCATATATTCCTGAAGATATCCAAAATGAAGATGTTTTAAATATAAGTTATAATTCTAAAGATATTAAAGAGAATACTTTATTTGTTTGTAAAGGTATAAAATATAAACCTAATTATTTAGATGAAGCGATTAAAAAGGGCATTTTATGTTATATGGCTGAAGATGATATGGTAAGCAAAGAAGATTATCCTCATATTATAGTTAGTGATATAAGGGCATCTTTATCTATAATTTCCATATTATATTATAATAATCCTGCAAAAAAATTAAATACAATAGCTATTACGGGTACTAAAGGTAAATCAACAACAGCTAATTATATCAAAAATATTTTAGATGATTATATGAAAGATTTAAATAAACCAAAAACTGCAATTGCATCATCTATTGATGTTTATGATGGGATAATTAAAGAAGATGCTATTATCACTTGTCCTGAGTCTTTAATGCTTCAAAAGTCTTTTTATAATGCCTCTATTTCGGGAATTGAAAATTTCATCATGGAAGCTAGTAGTCAAGCTATTAAATTTAAAAGAATTTATGGTATTAATTATAATATTGGTGTTTTTTTAAATATATCAGAAGATCATATAAGTAAAGTTGAACATCAAGATTATAATGATTATTTTTATTCTAAATTAGCTTTATTTAAACAAGTTAAAAATCTTTGCCTTAATCTAGATACAGATAGACTACCAGAAGTATTGGAAGCATCAAAACAAGTTAAAAATATCTTAACATTTAGTACTAAAAATAAAATGGCTGATATTTATGCTTATAATATTAAAAAATTAAATTTAAATACGATTAAATTTATGGTAAGAACTCCTTCTTTTGAGAATGAAATTATTTTATCAATGCCTGGTTTATTTAATGTTGAAAATGCTTTAGCTGCTATTTCTATTGCTGAATTTATGCATATTCCCTATAAAAATATTTATAATGGTTTAAAGACCGCTAAAGTAAAGGGAAGAATGGAATCATATATTACCAAAGATAATAAAATAATTGTTATCGTTGATTATGCTCATAATAAATTAAGTTTTGAAAAATTATATAAATCTGTTAAAGAAGAATATCCTAATAAAAAAATTGTTACTGTTTTTGGTTGCCCAGGTAATAAAGCTGAAAATCGTCGTCGTGATTTAGGCTTACTAGCTGGTAAAAATTCAACATATACTTATCTTACAACTGATGATCCGGGATTAGAAGATGTTAATCAAATATGCAAAGAAATAGCTTTTTATATTGAAAAAAATAATGGCTTATATGAAATAATTCCTGATAGGGAAGAAGCCATTAAAAAAGCTATCTTAAATAATCCTGATAGTATTATTTTAGTAGCGGGTAAAGGTAATGAAAAAATTCAAAAATTTGGTACTAAAAATATTCCTTATAAAACAGATGCCAAATGTGTCAAAAATGCCTTTAAAGAATATGAAAGTTCTTTAATATCTTAAAGGAATTTGCACCTCTTTTCTTAAAGTGTTATAATTATAAAGTGATTCCTATGAAGAAAAAAATTCTTTTAATTTCTATCATTATTTTTATAATAGACTTAATAACGAAATTAATTGTTGATTTTAAATTAGAGTTAGCCAAAAGTATAGAGATAATTAAAAATTTCTTTTATTTAACTAAAGTATATAATTATGGTGCTTCTTGGAGTTTTTTAGCTGGACATCAAATCTTATTAATTATTATTACCATTATTATGCTTATTATTTTATTCTTGTATCAAAGAAAATTTCAAAAAAATAAGAAAAATATTTTAGCTTTTGGTCTATTATATGGCGGTATATTTGGTAATTTAATTAATCGCTTAGTATATGACTATGTTATTGATTTTTTAGATTTTAAAATATTTGGCTATGATTTTCCTGTCTTTAACATCGCCGATATTTGTATAGTATTAGGTATTTTCTTACTTATGATAGCCATAATTAAAAAGGAAGATGAAAATTGAATTTAGTAGTAGATAGTAATGATATAAGAATAGATAAATATTTAAGCGAAAAAACAGATTATAGTCGTGAATTAATCACTAAAATGTTAAAAGAAGGTTATATTTTAGTTAATGAAAGAGAAGTTAAACCTAGTTATCATGTTAAAGAAAATGATTTAATTTTAATAGATGATAGTTATAAAATTCATGATGATATAACACCAACTCAAATGACTCTTAATATTGTTTATGAAGATGATGATATAATGGTTATTGATAAACCTAGTGGCCTAGTAGTTCACCCAGGTAATGGCCATTATGATAATACCTTAGTAAATGGTCTTAAATATTATACTGATAATTTAAGCGATATTGGGGGAGAAGAAAGAGTAGGAATAGTTCATAGACTTGATAAAGATACATCGGGTTTAATGCTTGTAGCGAAAAGTAATGAAGCTCATCAAGTCTTAGCTGATGATTTTAAAAATAAAAGAGTTCATCGGGAATATGTTGCTTTATTAATTGGTAATTTTCCGAGTAACACAGCCTTTATTGATGCCCCCATTGGAAGAAGTAAAAAAAATTTTAATAAAATGGAAGTTACTCCTAACGGAAAGATGGCTAAAACTCATTTGAAAGTTTTAAAAAGATATAAAGACTATACTTTAGTTAGTTTAGTTTTAGAAACAGGTAGAACTCATCAAATAAGGGTCCATTTATCTTATATTGGTTATCCTATTTATAATGATCCTGTTTACCAAAATAAAAAAACTACCCCTTTTGGGCAATTTTTACATTCTCGTCATCTTGAATTTATTCATCCTATAACTAAACAAAAAATGGAATTTGATAGTCAAATTCCTGAAGAATTTCAAAAGTTTCTTGATGCTTTAGATGAGCACTAAAAGATTACTGAAAACAAATACAGTTAAGAAAAAATATGGTAAACTAAGAACTTGATAAGAACCTAAAGTACTTTTAATCTTTCTTACTAATAAGAAAGCCAAAATAATAAGTGTCAAACTAAGTAAAATATTGTAAATCAAATAATTTTGATAAGTACAAAAGATAGTTAAAAGAAAAATTAAAACGTAATTAGTACATAATAATAATGTTAATTTACGATCAAGTAACTCTTTCCAAACTATTTTGCAAATTGGTATCGTAATATAAATTATTACCGCTACGTAAATAAGAAAAAATATATTCATTGTATCACCCTTTACTAATATTATGAAATGGGTTAGAATAATATGAAAGGAGCGCTTATGAACGCAATAGTAAATGAAAAAGATGAAATGATTATGAAACTTGTCCATTATTTTGTCACCGAAGAAGATTACACTCCCATTAATGTTCAAGGAGCTAAAGATGAAATATGGCTTGAAAATTTGAATGGGCCTTATAAAATAATTAGAATTAATTCTAAATATATTCATAATAATGAACAATTAGATTTTGATTTATTTAAAATGAATTTTGTTATAAAACAAATTAAGAAAAAAACTTTATCATTTAAAATGAATGTTTTAAATATTTGCTTAGATATGGGAAATTCTGTTAAATTAGATAATATTCCTAATAATATTCAAACTTTAAATATTCCAAGTATTAATGAATTAAAGAAAAATAAAGTTATGAAAGAATTATTTCCTAAAATTAAAAATATGATTTTTAAAAGTAATGAAAGTTTAAAAAGTTTTGAAGAAATTATTCATATAACAGATGATATTAATAGTAAGACAGAAAAAGAAAATAAGAAATATGAACAAGTATTTAAGCCTAAAAAAATAATTATTACGAAAGTTTTAATTGCTTTATGTTTAATTATGTATATCGTTTCTTTATTTGTTAGTGATTCATTTGATAATGCTTTAGTAATACTTGGCGCAAATAATCGAGGATTAGTTTTAAATGGTGAAGTATTTCGTTTAATCGCCGCATCTTTTCTACATGGTAATTTAATTCATTTAATTGTTAATATGTATTCTTTATGGATTATTGGTAGCCAAGTAGAAAATTACATTGGCCGCTGGAAATTTTTAATTATTTATTTACTTAGTGCTTTAATGGGTAATTTAATGAGTATGGTTTTCTTAGGTGAATATAGTTTATCTATCGGAGCTTCTGGGGCCATCTTTGGTTTAATGGGCTCTCTTTTATACTTTGGTTATCATTATCGTCTTTACTTATCTAATGCTCTAACTAGTCAAATTATTCCTATTATAATTATTAATCTTATTTTAGGATTTACGATATCAGGTATTGATAATGCTGCTCATATTGGTGGTTTAATCGGGGGTTACCTAGCTACCATGATTGTAGGCATTAAATATAAAAGTAATAAATCAGAGCTTATTAATGGTTTAATAGTTTATATCGTTTTAGCGGCCTTTTTAGTTTTTGCTGCAGTTAAATTTGCCTAAGATAGTTAATTAGCCCTTTCACTTTAAGATATTTCGCATATCTTATCAGTGAAGGGGATTTTTTATGAAAATTATTGAAGTTAAGAATCCTGTTTTAAAAAAAGGTGTCCATTATTTAACCCAAGATTATAAAACGAGAGAAAAAAACAGTCATAATGGCATGGATATGATTGGTAAAGGTAAGGCCGTTGATGAAATAATTGCGATTGATAATGGAGTAGTTTCTTACTCAGGTTATTCTAAAACAGCTGGTTATTACGTTGAAATAAAACATGATAATAATTTAATCTCTAGATATTTACATATGAAAAAAGGGACAGTTAAAGTTAAGAAAAAAGATGTTATAATTAAAGGACAGCTAATTGGCACAATGGGTAATACAGGAAATTCAACTGGTGCTCATTTACACTTTGCAGTTTATGATGCCAAAAGAAATGCTTTAGACCCTCTTCCATACCTCCAAGGTAAACTAAATTTTAATTCCGATTATTTCCGCGATTTTGTAATGGGGGTTCAAACTTCCTTTGGTGCCCAAGTAGA
>CANQZQ010000031.1 GCA_947628375.1 uncultured Bacilli bacterium | reverse complement strand
TTCAACTAATATGCCTATTGATTTAAATATTGCATATGCCGAATATCATTATCAGTCATAAAGTTTAACACAACTTTTATGTAAAAGTTGTTAATGCATTGAGGATGAAATACTTCTGTATAAGTATGAACTAAATTGTAATTTTGGCTTTTCATATTCACTATTTTTTCCTTTCAGCTCCTAATAATATAATGGATTTTAATATAAATTGCAAGTATTTATTAAAAATATTATCCGTGTTATAATGATGAAGAGGTTACTAATATGAAATTTAAATATGTATTAAAGCAAAAATCAAAGAAAAATATGGCTCGTTTAGGAGAATTTACATATAATGGTAAGATATATGAAACCCCAATGTTTATGCCTGTTGGAACTAATGCGACAGTTAAAACATTATCCCCAGAAGAGTTAAAAGAAATAGGATGTGGCATAATTTTAGCTAATACTTATCATTTATGGCTTAGACCTGGTGAAGATATTGTAGCAAGTGCTGGAGGACTTCATAAATTTATGAATTATGATGGGCCAATTCTTACTGATAGTGGTGGTTATCAAGTTTTTAGTTTAGCTAAGCCTAAGGATATAACAGAAGAAGGAGTTCATTTCAAAAATCATGAAAATGGGGATCATTTATTTTTAACACCCGAAAAGTCAATTGACATTCAAATGAAACTTGGTAGCGATTTAGTAATGAGCTTTGATGAGTGTGTTAAATGGCCAAGTACAAGAGAATATGTTTCGGAAAGCGTTGAGAGAACTTTAAGATGGGCTAAAAGAGGCAAAGATATATTTAATAGTGAAGATCAAATGCTTTTTGGAATTGTTCAGGGTGGTGAGTATGAAGATTTAAGACGCCACTGTGCTGAAGAACTTGTAAAAATGGATTTTGATGGTTATTCTATTGGAGGGACAAGTGTTGGTGAAGATAAGCAAACAATGTATAAAATGGTTAACTACGCTACTAAATAGTTGCCAGAAGATAAAATACGTTATTTAATGGGAGTAGGAGACCCAATTGACTTAATTGAAAATGTTATGCGAGGAATAGATATTTTTGATTGTGTATCACCAACAAGACTCGCAAGACATGGACATGCCTATACATGGCATGGAAAAATTAACTTAAAAAATAGTCAATATAAAAAAGATTTTACTAAAATTGATAATGAATGTCATTGCTATGCATGTCAAAATTATACTAAAGCTTATATTAGACATTTAATTACAGCATCAGAAACATTTGGAGCTAGACTTTTATCTATTCATAATATATACTTCTTAACTAAGTTAATGGAAAAAATAAGAGAAAATATAAAAAGTGACACTTTAGAAGAATTTAGAGATGAATTTATTAAAAGTTATTATGGAGAAGGATATGACTACAAATAAAATTACAATTATGGGAAGTATTATAATTATTATTTTAATTATTAGCATCCCAACAGCTTATTATGTAGTAAAAAATTATCAAAATAATTTATATAGAGTAGTGGAAGAAAAGATTATTGGAGCGGCCAAAAAGTGTTATTATGAAAATGTCTGTCAAGATGAAAAAATTACTTTAGAATTTTTATATGAAAAAGATTACTTAGATGAGATAAGTAATCCGGTAACAAAAGAATATTATAATCCTAGTTCTTATGTTTTAAAAGAAGATAAAACATTTGTCTTTTATCCTGTGGAGTGATTTATTCGCTCTTTTTGTTTACTCCCACAAGACTTCCAAAAATACCAGTAAAAAGTAAAATTAAATAGTAAATTAATGTGGAAATATGTAGTTTACCACTAAAGAAAATAATTTTAATCAAGAACATAAGAATAAGAAAAATAAAACTTAAAATTAAACCTTCAATTAATCCTTTTTTTTGCCATTTATGGGCGTTAATAAAATTTAAAACAAAGAAGATAATAATGTTTAGAATAAATAAAATAATTGTAGTAATACCACTATTTAAACCTAAAAGATTTAAAAAACTAGTTATGAAAGTAATTAGTAGCTCTAAAATTAAGAAAATACTCGTAATTTTTAAATAATTTATCAATTTATTCAAAATAACCACCTAATAAATTATAGTTATTGTTTAAAAATATATGAATAAAACCATAATATTATTAGGTGAAAATATTTTATGGAAATCTTACAAGTTTTATTTAGAACGGCCTTTTTTTACTTCTTTGTTTTATTATGTTACCGTTTAATGGGAAAAAGAGAAATAGGGCAACTTGGTGTAATTGATTTAATGGTATCTATTTTAATTGCTGAATTGATAGCTATTTCAATTGAAAATATTGAAGATAGTATGCTTCTTACTATTTTACCCATTGCTTTATTAGTAATATTAGAAATATTATTGGCTTTTATATCAATAAAATCAAGAAAAGTTAGAGTATTTTTTGATGGAAAACCATCACTTATTATTGTAAATGGTAAGATAAATTATAATGAAATGGTTAAACAAAGATATAGCATGGATAACTTACTTTTAAGTTTAAGGCAAAAAGAAATTAAATCGATTGAAGATGTTGAATATGCTTTTTTAGAACCTAATGGAAAATTATCAATATTTAAATATAATTTTTTAAGAATTCCTTCTCCTTATCCAATGCCCTTAATTTTAGATGGCAGCGTTCAAAAAAAAGCATTAAAATATATTCGAAAAAGTGAAACTTGGTTAAGTTATGTTTTAAAGAAAAAGAATCTTAATATTAAAGATATTTTCTATTGCTTTTATAAAAAGAAAAAACTATATATCATAAAAAGAACTGATTTGAAATAAAAATCAGTTTTTAGTTGACATTTAAATGTTAAGTTATATATAATTATATTGTAAATATAGAAAGTAGAGAGCATACATATGGATAAGTTAAATAATTTATTACAGGAATTAGGGGTTTCTAAAGTAAGATTAGCTAAGTATTTAGGGGTTTCAAGACAAATGGTTTATAATTATTTGGTTTTGGATAGTTTAGATAAATGGCCTAAAGAAAAGAAAATTCTACTTTTACAATTACTTGATTTAAAAGATGGCAGTAATGAAGAACTTGAAAATATTAAAGTTGACACTGAATATTTAATGAATGTTGAGAAAAGACTTAATATTGGTGTAAAAAATGGTAATGATTTAGATAATTTCTTAGATTTAAAAGGATTAGATAAAGAAAGTAGAATATTACTTAATGATATAGCTTTTCTTTTAAAAGAAAAATTAGAAGAGAATAAAAACAATGATTTTTATGCCATAAAATATTTATACAATTTATTACAATCAATGGATAATGTTCCTGAAATAAAATATATGCTTGCCTATATGGCTAAAACAAATGGCTTTATTAATTCTGAAGAATTTGCTTTTAATGAAGATAAACAATATATATTTGAAGCAATTATTTATGCCGCTTTAAATTTATATAACAATGGCGGAGCAAGTAAGAGTAGAGTAGCAGATAATAGAAGAAAGTTTGTTCAAGAAATTGAAGCTAAAAAAGAAGAGAAGTTAAGTAGAACTCAACAACTTAATACTATTAGAATTCAAGCTTTAAGAGAGCTTGGTTATTCAGAAATTAATGAAGGTAATGCAGCAGAAGTTTTTGAAAAGATTGCAGAAATTCAATCAAGAAAAGTATAAGAATAGGAAGGATGTAAAAATGAAAAACAAAGAAAAAGTTAAAAAGGATAAAAGTCAAGAAATAAAAGAGCCTAAAAAAACTATAAAAAAAGTAAAAGCAGATGATAAAGAGAAAAAATCTAATCAAGATCAAAAAAAGCCCGACATAGTTTTAATAATTTTATATATTATGTTATTTGCCTTAATAGCCTTTTTAATTTATTCAAAAATTAAAAATAGAAACGTTTTAAGAAATGATGATAAACTTTCAATAGAACTAGGTAGTTATTTTAGTGTTGAAAATTTAGGGGCTTGTAATGGCTTATTTAATTACGATGATCATATCATTACTTACGATGATATTGATAGTAATTCAAGAGTATGCGTAGCTTATCATAAATCTGATTTAGAAAGCGCTAAAGCATTAACTTATGAAGCTAAAGAAAAAGATTCAACTTGTGATGTTGATGGCATGATCTTTAAAACGGATGATGATTCTAATAAATGTACGGTTACAAAGATTGATAGAAAAATAATTGATAATACATATAAGAAAATTTTTGGCAAAGAAATAGAGGGTAATGATACATTTAAATTTGATGGCTACCATGTTTGTTATTTAAAAGATGATTATTACTATTGTGGTTTGTCAGAATATTATAGGATTGTTCTAGGCAGAGAAATAAATGTTTATCGTTCTGTTGATAGAGTCACAAAGATTGATGGAGTTATTACAATTTATGATTATTTTGCTAAAGTTTTGGATGGAAAAGAGTGCTTTAAAGATTATAATAATTTAAATCCTAATCCATTATGCAATGAAAACTTAGTTGATGGTCCATTAAAATATAAATTCTTAAAGAAATATGGAGTTAGATATAAACATATTTATAAAGAAGCTAAGGATGGTACATATTATTGGGTAAGTACTGAACCAATATATGATCCAAATAATCCCGAAAAATATCAAACTGAAGAAGAATGAATCTTCAGTTTTTAATTTATTAGAAAAAGGGTAGAGGACTACTCTCTTTATTATAAATAAATAAATATATATATCCTATTATTAATATTTTATAAAGATATACGCGTATTATAACCTTATTAATATATTTAATAAGGTTATAATAAATTAATTTCATATTTAATTTATTAAAATAAAAATTTTCAGTTTTTATTTTGTTATTTATGTTTTATAATATGGATAAGTGTAGGTTTTGTTATTTATACCGCAAAACGTGTAAAAATAGCTTATAAAGTTTAAAATATTTATTTTGCATAATGTATGTTATGTAAACCAAAACCTTGGAAAATTATTTGAATGAATATTTAGTGCTACTCTAACTAATGAAATATTATTAATTATCATATTATTTATTAGGTGATTTTGATGAGCGTCATAAATGCTTTAATATTATCAACTTTGGCTGGTATGTCAACTGTTATTGGAAGCATTATCATTTTCTTTAAAATTAAAGATAGCAAAATAGATAAGTTTATTACCTTCTGTTTAGCTTTTTCCATGGTAATTATGATTGGTATAAGTATTACCGATTTAATTCCGACATCCGTCTTTAGTATTCTTTATAATTATCATTTAGTAAAAGCAATTATAATTATTATTTTATCTTTATTAATAGGAGGTTTATTAGTTTTTTTAATTAATAAAAAGATGACTAATAATAAAGATTCTTTATATCGTTTAGGTATTCTTAGCATGGTGGCTTTGATTATTCATAATTTTCCAGAAGGCATTGCTACTTTTATGGGAAGTGTTACTAATATTAATTTAGGTTTAAAATTATCTTTAGCTATAATGCTTCATAATATTCCTGAAGGCATATCTATAGCTGTTCCTATCTACTACTCTACTCATTCCAAGAAAAAAGCTTTTTTAAACACTTTTTTATCAGGCTTAGCTGAGCCAATTGGAGCATTAATGACATATTTAATTTTAGGAAAATTTATTACCCCAATTATGCTTAATGTAACTCTTTTATTTGTTGCTGGCATTATGATTACTCTAGCGATCGAAGAAATGCTACCAAAAGCTTTAAGCTATCAAAAAAATAAGTATTTATTAATGGGTTTATTAATTGGTATAATCTTAATTTTAATTAATCATTTTGTCTTTTAGTTACCATAATTTACTAAAAAATCCCCCATATATTGCCAAATAATTTATTTACTTATGAGTATTAAATTAAGTATTTAAACCATAATAAGTTTAGGAGGGATAATAATTATGAGTAGAAATGAACAAGCTAATAATTCTAGAAATAACAACAAACGTAATAACAACAGAGAACAAGCAAATAATTCTAGAAGCAATGCTAATAACAAATCTCGTAGTAATAATCAATCTCGTAATAATAACGAAAGTAGATAATTACTTAAATAAAAGAAGAACGGAAAAATTGTTCTTCTTTTTTTATTCTTCATAGTGAGGATGTTTTTGATAGTCATCAATTAATTTCTCTTTGGATAAATGAGAATATATTTCAGTTGTGGAAATATTTTCATGGCCAAGTAATTCTTGAATAATTCTTAAATCAGCGCCATTATTAAGTAAATGGGTAGCAAAGGAATGTCTTAATACATGAGGTGATATTTCTTTTTGAATACCACATTCATCACATAAATTTTTAAGTATTTTAAAAAATCCTTGTCTACTCATTTTAGAGCCATTATAATTAACAAATAAATAATCTGATATTTTATTTTTTAAAATAAAATTGCGATATTCATTTATATATAAATTTAAGTATTTAATTGTGATATCTCCAATAGGAATAATTCTTTCTTTACTACCCTTCCCCATTACTTTAACAGAGGCATCAACTTCATTATAATTAGATAATGTTAAGTTTAAAAGTTCACTTATTCTCATACCGGTAGCATATAATAATTCAAGCATAGCTTTATTTCGGTAATCTATGGGTTTAGTTAAACGAATATCAAGTAATTTATCTACTTCATCTTCCGTTAAAAATTTAGGTAATTTTTTTTCTATCTTAGGTAATTTTATATTTGCAGCAGGGTTTGTTTTAATTAAATTATTATCTAGTAAATAATTATAAAAAGCTTTTAAAACAGTTAAATAATGGGCTTTAGTTTTACTTACTTCTTTAGAATTATATAAAAAGGTGCGTAAATCATCTTCCGTTAATAAAGAAATATTTTTATCTTTAAAATAATTACTTATTTTAATTAAATTATAGCGATAACTTTCATAAGTATTTTCGGATAACTTTCGTTCATATTTTAAATAATCTAAAAAAAGATTAATGTTTTGATCTAATTCTAAAGTCATTTTAATCACCTAGTATATATTAATTATAGCACAAAAACTTTAATATAATAAAATAATTTGTTATAATTAAATTGTGATTTATATGAAGGTATTAGCGGATTTATTAAGACCTAATTCTTTAGATGATATTGTAGGACAAGAACATTTAATTGGTAAAGATAAGGTTCTTACTAATCTAGTAAAAAATAAACATTTATTTTCAATGATTTTTTATGGTAAACCAGGAATTGGAAAAACTAGTATTGCCTATGCTTTAAGTAAAGAAAGTGGAATTAGATCAAAATTTTTAAATGCAACTTCTAGTAAAAAAGAAGATTTTGAAGCGGCGCTTGAAGAAGCTAAGTTTTATGGTGATTATATTTTAGTTATTGATGAAATTCATAGAATGAATAAAGATAAGCAAGATATCTTACTACCCTATATTGAGAATGGGACCATTATTTTAATTGGGCTTACTACAAGTAATCCTTATCATAAAATAAATCCGGCTCTTAGAAGTCGATGTCAAATTTTTGAATTACATGAACTAAAAGTTGAAGATATAGTTAAAGTTTTAAAAAAAGCTTGTGAATATTTAGAGGGAATTGATGCACCTCTTGACGTTCTTACATATATAGCTAGTTTATCTGGTGGCGATGTAAGATGGGCAATTAATACTTTAGAAGTTGCTTACTATTCTTGTGATCATCATTTAACAATGGAAAAAATTAAAAGTATTAATGCTAAACCAGTATTTTTTCATGATAAGAATGAAGACGGTTATTATGATGTTTTAAGTGCTTTACAAAAGTCAATTCGTGGTAGTGATGTGGACGCTACTATTCATTATTTAGCAAGATTAATTGAAGCTGAAGATTTAGATAGCATCTACAGAAGGCTTTCTGTGATATTTTATGAAGATATTGGTCTTGCGAATCCGGGAATTGGTCCAAGGCTTTTAGCGGCGATTAATGCATCAGAAAGAGTTGGATTACCGGAGGCTCGAATACCCCTTTCATATATAGCTATTGAAATGGCTTTATCTCCTAAAAGCAATAGTGCAATTTTGGCTATTGATGAAGCTTTAAATGATCTTCATAAAGGTAATACCGGTAATGTACCTATTCATCTTAAAAATGGTAATCCAGCATATTTATACCCTCATAATTATAAGAATGATTGGGTTAAACAAGAATATTTGCCAGAGAATTTAAAAAATATTAAATATTATAAAGCTAAAGATAATTTAGTTGAAAAAAATTTAAATAAAGTTTATAAAGAAATGAAGGGTGAAAAATGAAAATAACAGTTATTGGAACGGGAGCTTATAGTTTAGGTATTTCTTTAATGCTATCTAAACGAGAAAATAATCAAATTATGTTATGGACAGAAAGTACAGATACTTTTAAAGAATTTAAAAAGACTCATCAAGTTAAAAGAATCTTTAATGATATTACATTTCCAGATAATATAGAAATGACTGATAATATGGAAATAGCTTTAGAAAATAGCAATTTAATTTTTTTAATAACTTCAGTTAAATATATAAAAGATGTTTGTCTAAGTATGAAAAAATATTATCATAATATTCCTCTTTGCATTGCTTCTAAAGGAATTGATAATAAGACTCTTTTACCATTATCTAAGATTGTAGAAGATATTTTAAAAACCAAAAAGATTTGTGTTATTTCGGGGCCAACTTTTGCTATTGATTTAATTAATAATGATCCGGTAGCTTTAGCTATTGCGGGTAATAAAAAATGTATCGAACTAGTGATGAAGAATCTTAGTAATGATACTTTAAAATTAAGAGAATCCACCGATATGATTGGAATAGAACTTTGTGGAAGTATTAAAAATGTTTTTGCTATTGCTGCAGGAATTTTAAAAGGACTTGGCTATGGTGAGTCAACTGGGGCCTTTTTAATTAATGAATCTTTACATGATATGAAAAAAATGATTCATGCTTTAGGGGGTAAAAAGAAAACGATTTTATCTTTTGCTGGCGTTGGTGATTTACTTCTTACATGTACAACTCCCAAAAGTCGTAATTATTCTTTTGGCTATTTAATTGGCAGTAATCCTTCTAGAGATGTTTGGATGGATTATTTAAATAATAATACAGTGGAAGGTTATTATACCCTTAATTCTTTATATAAAATGCTAAAGAAAAAAGGAATTGATATTCCTTTAGTAACTCTTTTACACAATATTATTGAAGGAAAAATGGAACCACAATCTTTAGCTCATTTTCTTATTACAAAGGCCTAATTAGATCATTAATGATTTCATTTACTATTAAAAGACCTGCAATACCTGGAGAGGTAATTAAAGAATTTACTTCTCCTTTTTTAAATGGTCCTTCTTCGCTAAAACATACTTTTACTTTGCTATTTAAATGATTATCTTTAACTAATTTTCTTAATACTTTTGCTAGAGGATCATTATGAGTTTTATCTAAAGTGGTTATTTTTATTTTAGAGGCATCTACTCTGTTACCCATTCCCATCGCTGAAATTATTTTTATTTTATTTATTTGCGCAAATCTTATTAATTCTAATTTAGTATTTAAAGTGTCACAAGCATCAATTATATAGTCATAATCTTTATCTAAAGTATTTATATTATCTTTAGTTAAAAAAGCATTAATAGCTTTTATTTTAATATTTTCATTTAATTCTAATGCCATTTTTTTGGCTACTTCTACCTTAGGCATATTTATAGTGTTTAAATTAGCTATTAATTGACGATTTAAATTAGAAAGTTCTACTTGATCTTTATCTATTACTGTAATATTTAAAAAACCACTTCTAATTAAAGCAATATAAGCAAAACTCCCTACTCCACCACATCCTACTAAAAGAATTTTAGCATTATTAATTTTATGAAAATTTTCGTTTCCAATTAGGTTAATTATTCTTTCGTACATAGTTTACTCCATTTAAAAAACCTAGTGGAAAGTTATTTGATAAAATCCCGCTCTTCGCAGGTGGTAGAACACATATAAAGTATTAGGATTCTAACACAAAGGTTAGCATTCAACACCACTAAATAATTAGTTCCCCAATATATCAATATAGTCGGTTTTATATGGATAACTTTAACCTTCTAGGTTACTTATATTATAACATGCTTACTTATCTTTAGACAATAGCTTTTCTAATATTTGACATCAATATTTTTATCGCCAGCAAGTAGAAACATCACAGTTTGATGAATATGGCATAGGATTTGGCATTTCTAGTTTAACAATCATTGGGATTTTAAAAGCTCCTCCAAAACCAACACAGGTACCGGGTTGTAATACTTTTTGCTTTTCTACTATATCACTTGAAATATTAGGAAGCATTTCTTCGATATATTTAATATCTAAAGGGTGTGTCATTTTAAAGATTAAGAAGTTAGAACATTGAGCAATAACTGTATCACTAATTTCTACTGGTCTTTGACTAATGATATCTAATAAGACTCCATATTTACGTCCTTCTTTTGCGATACGGTCAAAGATATTATAACCTATTAAGAATGTATCATTATCTTTTTGAATATATCTATGAGCTTCTTCTAAGAATAAATGGAAGGGAACGCTGGCCCTTTTTTCTAAGCCTTTAGAATATTCAAATAAAAGACGACAAAATATTTTAACAATTACTTTAGCATATACATCATCAATATCTTCTAAATTAATATTTATAATTTGGCTTTTTTGATCTTTAGAAGTTGTTAATATTTTAATATATTCTTCAATAGGAATATATTTATCCCCTGTAAAGTAATTTCCTACTTTGCTAGTCATTATAGTATTTAAACGAACTTTTAAAATAATTGAATCACTATATAAATTTTCATTATTTTGGAATCCTTCACTAATTAAAGTAAATTCTAGGGCATTAGCAAAATCTTTTAGTGAATAATAAGCTTTTTCTGGTTCGGGAAATTCTTCTTCGTCATCTAAAATATGTTTTAATATATAGTCAGTAATTAAAACGCTTTCTCCAAAATTACCTTTAGAATCAATCTCAAAACATTCACTAAAAATACGAGTATAACCAACACCAGGAATAACTGAATTAAAGTTAAATTCGGGAGTATTACATACTTCAATAATCGTAAATATTTCATTTTTCTTATTTGCAGTAGTTTCACTACTAAATAAAACTGCTAGTAAGGCTTTCGCAATTAGATGGTTTTTTAATTTTCTTGATACTTCATTATCTTGACTAAATATTTTAGCAAGTTTTATTGTGTTTTCAATGATAGGAAGTTGTGAATGTTTAGACGCTTGTAAAAGTAAAGCCCAGTCATCTAAATTTAATAAATGAAGAGGTATTTCAAGCATATAATCATTTTGATCAACGGGATTAGTAGTTATGAATTTATAGTTATAATTAGGATTAATTTCATTTAATTTTGAAAATGCATTTTTATATTCACCATAAGCATCAAAGAAAAATAAATTAGCATTAATAGGGTTCATGGCCTTATTACTAAAAATGTTTTGAATAATTCTAGATACACCACAAGATTTACCTGAACCGGAATTACCAAAAATGGCCATATGATTAGAAAATAAATCATTAATATTAGGGCAAACTTTAAAATTTTTATAAATAGCAGAATCTCCTAGAATAAAAGATTTATCAGTATAATTACCTACTAGTTCTATTAATTCTTCCCCGTTTATAACCCTAATTGTTGAACTAAGTAAAGGCTTTCTTAAAACACCATTTAAATATCTTTTGCCTTGATATTCTCCTAAAAAACGGATTTTAATTACATCATCATTAAGTTCGACAACTTCTCCTAAAATCCTTTGATTAGGAGCTTCAAAAACAACATGAACATTCATTAAATCGGCAACAACATCGCGTTCCATTTTATTTTCGACATGGGCAATATTATCACTTATAAAAAGTATTTTTCCAAACATTACTTCACTTCCTCTTACTAATTTTTTTAACATTTTTATTTTTTAGATTTCTTTTAATAAAGATACTTATTAAGATAATTACTATAACTATTAATGCCAGAAATAAGTAAAACAAAACGTTAGTAATAATAATTTTTTGGCTATTAGCATTTAATCTCGTAATAACTAATTTATAGGTTGTTGTAGTTTTATCGGGACTAGTAACTCTAATTAATATATTATTTTTACCATAATTTAAAGTATCATTATTTAATATTTCTACCTGGTCTTCTTCATTTGCTTTAGCATTTATTTTGACTTCGGTAATATTAGATGCAACTTCTAAAAAATATGTATATTTATCACTTTGAAAAGGTGTGTCTAAATTATAACCTTCAATAGTTAAACTATTTAAAGAACTACTACCTTTATTTTTATTTACATTTAAATGATATGTTTTAGTGGTCCCATCTTCAGCGACAACAATAATGGAAAAATTATTTTGACCGGTAGTTAAATCAAAACGGCCAGTTCCTTTTACTTCAGCTTTTGAATCATTAGGAGTAGCTTTAATATAAATATCATTGATATCTTTTCCTACTTCTAATTGATAATTATAACTATTTTCTTTAAATTTAGGATTTAATAAATAGCCTTCAACAATTAACGATTTTAAAGTAGCATCTTTGCTTCCTTCTTCTCTAAAAATGGATAATGTATAAGTTAGTGTCTCACTACCCTCTTCAACAATTATTTTAAATTCATTTAATCCTACGTTAAGTGTTTTTTCACCATCACCAGTTACTTGAGAGTTCTCACTTAAAGGGGTAGCTAAGATATTAATGGATTCATTTTGATAAGGTAAAGTTATTTCATAATTATAGATATCACTTTTAAAAATATCTTTTAAATCATATTCTTTTAAAGTTAATTCTTTTAGAGAAACGATTGGTTCTTTTACAGTTATAGGTATGGTGGTAGTACAACTATCTTTAATCTCATTATTTACTAAAAAGTCAATAGTAATATCAATTAAACCTTCGCCTTTTTCAAGAGCTTTAATATAATCATCTTCGATTTTGATAATTTCATTTGCGGATGTATAAGTTGTTTTAAAAAAGACATTACTATTTATTTTAAAGTGAATATTATCGCCAACATATATATTCTCTTTTTCTAAACTAATATTAGCTATATAATTTCCTTTAATACAACTAGTAGCATAAACATTAAAAGGTATTAATAATAGTATATTTAGAATTAAAAAATAGAAAATTTTTTTCATTTCACTAATCACCCTCGTACTATTACAAATTATATCATAGAAATGGCAAAAAAAAAAGCATTTACTTAGCTTCGTAAACGCTTACTTTCTTTTTAGTTTTTCCAGCTCTTTCATATTTAACAATACCATCTATTTTGCTAAATAAAGTATGATCTTTTCCCATTCCAACATTGTTTCCGGGATAAATTTTAGTACCTCTTTGGCGATAGATAATAGAACCAGCAGTACAAGTTTGGCCATCAGACAATTTAGCTCCAAGTCTACGACCTCTTGAATCACGACCATTATCTGTAGATGATTGTCCTTTTTTATGAGCAAATCTTTGAATATTTAATTTAATAAATAACATCTTTATTTCTCCTTTACTATAATATTTTTAGGATATTGTTTAGCTAAATCTTTAAGTAACTCTAACATATTATTGATAAGTTTAATAGTTATTTCATCATTACTTAAAATAGTTATTTTTAAAGTATCATTATCGGTATAATTAATGGCTTTATTATTAATATTTAAAATACCATTTATTGTTGTATAAATAATACTTGAAACGCTAGCACAAACAATATCATTACCATATTCATTATAATTAGCATGTCCCCTAACTATAATATCATTTTTACTAAACTCAATTTTTATCATATTATTTAGTAATCTTTTTAACAACAAGTTTAGTATATGGTTGTCTATGACCTTGTTTTTTACGATATTTCTTTTTAGGTCTATATTTGAAAACAATTATTTTTT
>CANQZQ010000030.1 GCA_947628375.1 uncultured Bacilli bacterium | reverse complement strand
GTTAAATGGAATGATAAATAGAATTTTAATGGAATTATATGATGATTATGAAAAGAATCATAATTTAAAGCAAGTTATTGAATTTGCTAAGAAAACTTTTCCAAGTGATGGAACAGATAGATTATTTGTTGGTTGTGTTTTTATAATGTTTTCAACTGCTAGCCTTTTTAAACCCCGTTATAGTTGTACAAGAGAAGAGTTAGAGTCAATCGTGTTACTAGCTAAAGAGAAGGTTGGCAATTCTAATCTTTTAGCTTTTTATATTGATCGGGTCAATACTCATAAGAAAGTTAGTAGCTATTTATATAAAATAGTTAAAGATCCTAACTTAGATAAGTATGCTGATCTTATTTTAGATTATTTAAGTCATTTTAAACCCAATTGGTCTTTAATGCTTAAAGAGAACAAGTCATTAAAAAAGTATCTTCAAAAATTAGAAGAAATATAAAATATGATATAATTTAATTGGTGATAATATGTTGTTAGAAGAATTTGATGAATGTAAAACATCTACTTTTGACCCTAATGAAGTAGAAAACGTTATTCCAAACTTTCCTAAAATAGGAATTACATGCTTTTCAAAAAAACTAATGGATAGATATGTTCAAACATTTAATGGAGAAAAAATAGCTGATATTAGTAATGCAAATGGAAAAGCACCCATTTATAAAATAAATTATAAAAATTTAGATATTGCTCTTTTTATGTCTAGAGTGGGTGCTTCTGCTTGTACCGTTTCTTATGAAGAAATTTTGGCTATGGGATTAGAAAAATTAATAATGTTTGGTACTTGTGGAGTGCTAGATAGAAATATTGAAGATTTAGCCATAATAATACCTACCTCAGCGATAAGAGATGAAGGAACTAGTTATCACTATATGAAAGCTAGTGATGAAGTTTTAGTTAATGAAAAATATATACCTGAATTTATAGAAATATTAAAGAAGAATAATGTTTCCTATATAAAGGGTAAAGCTTGGACAACAGATGCTCCGTATAGAGAGACAAGAAATAAAGTTATGAAAAGAAAAGAACAAGGATGTATATGTGTAGATATGGAATGCTCTGCTATGAGTGCAGTAGCTAAATTTAGAAATAAAGAATTATTTCAATTCTTTTATGCGGCAGATAATTTAGATAATGCAAAATGGGATCAAAGAAGTTTAGGTAATGAAGATAAATTATCTGAAAAAGAAAAAATTATATATTTAGCTTTAGAATTAGCTATATTAATGAATAAATAATTAATTTAGGTAAGATTATGAAAGATAATATTAATTCATTAATTGATGTTTATATAAAAGAAAACAATAAAGAAGAGCTATGGAATTTAGCAGAAAAATATGAAAATAAAATTGATTTAGAAAAAATTGCTAATTATTATATAGAAGAAAAAAGTGATTTTTATATTTGTGAACTTATTTCTTTAGTAGGAGAATACTTAAATTTAGATGAAATATTTGAAAAAATAATTGCTACTAAAGATGAAGAATTTATTTTTTGGATTGTTAAAAATCCCATTATAAAAAATATTATTGATGATAATTATTTACAAAAATTAAATAATTATCTTAAAAATGGTAAATAATAGGAATGTTATTATGAAAGTGATTCATCCAATTAAACCTTTTTATAGTAGTGATAGTGAAATTCTTATTTTAGGGAGTATGCCATCAATTGTATCAAGGGAAAAGGGATTTTACTATATGCATCCTCAAAATAGATTTTGGGGTGTTTTAGCATGTGTTTTTAATGAAGAGATAGATGATTCAACTGATGCTAAAAAAGAGTTTTTATTAAAACATAAAATTGCTTTATGGGATACAATAAAATCTTGTGAAATAACGGGTTCTAAAGATTCATCAATAAAAAATATAAAAGTAAATAATATTAATAAATTATTAAAAGAAACAAATATTAAAGATATTTATACTTTAGGTAAAAAATCATATGATTTATATAATAAATATATTTATCCTAAAACAAAAAAAGAAGCTATTTATTTATATTCTACTAGTCCTGCTAATTGTGCTATACCTTTTTCTAAAATTGTTGATAACTTTATAGTTATTAACAAAGAAAAATAATGTTATAAAATAAAAATAATAAAATACAATTTAATATGAAAAGAATGTTTAAAGTATTTTTTGCTTTTTTTATATGTGTATTAGTTTTATATGCTTTTAAGGTTAGAGCTATTTTACCATTAAGTGGTAAAACTATTATCATAGATCCTGGCCATGGTGATAAAGACCCTGGGACTAGTTATGGAAAAATTTATGAAAAAGATATTAATTTAAGTATTAGTTTATATTTAGAGAAAAGCTTAAGTAAATTAGGGGCAAGTGTTATATTAATAAGAGATGGTGATTATGATTTATCTTTACCTAATGCCGCGTACCGGAAAAAAAGCGATTTTGATAACCGAATAAAAATGATTAATGAAAGTGATGCTGATCTTTATTTAAGTATTCATTTAAATTATTTAAGTAACAGTAGTTACTATGGACCACAAGTATTTTATAATAAAGAAAATGAGGAGCTTGCTAAAGTAGTGCAAGAAGTTATGAATGAGAGATTAAAAGGAGATAGAGAAGTTAAGAAGATACCAAATGATACATATATGTATAGTAAACTTAATAAAGAAGGCATATTAATTGAATGTGGCTTTTTATCTAATGGTAGAGAAAGGGAATTACTTAAAAGTGACGAGTATCAGAAAAAGATTGCTGATGCCATAAGTGTTGGTATTATTAAATATTATCAATATTAATCTTCTTTATTTCTTCTAATAATTTGGTAATATCTTCATTATTATGAATAACTTTATAAGCTAGTTCATTTGTTTTAGTAGCTATTTTTAAGGCATAATCATATAATTCTTTTAAAGAATAATTATAAATTTTATTTTCATTATTGGGATGATGCCAAGAATCTTTAAAAGTATTAAGTAATGTATCATTACATTCATTAATTCTTAATTTATTATTATTTCTTTTAGGAAATAATTTATAAAAATAACAAACTAATTTAAAATAAGTATTAATAAAATAACGATATCCTAAGTAACCAATGTTATGAGATTTTTGAAAAATATAGCCAACATTTTTTTCATTGTGCGTATTTAAAAAAACATAATTTAATAGTGCTAATAAATTTTTATCAAATTTTAATTTAGGCATTAATACTTTATAAATTCGTCCCCGCCATTTTTCTTTATTGTTATTTAAATAATAATAACCATCTAACATAAATTCTATATTAGTATGACTAATTTTAATATTTATTACTTGATAATTAATAAAAGGATGAACGATAGTATCAAGGGTATAGTGATTAATAAATCCATAAATCATATTGGTATAAATTGAGTTATCTATTAAATGATGATCTTTGATATATTGAATAGTATTTTTAAAAAATAAATCAACTTTCTTTTTATGAGAACGGATACCTAAATTACGATAATAAGTCCATTTTAAAGGATAATAATATAAATTATCAAATCCTTGATTAAACATATTATAATAATTAAGATTTTTTTCAATTTCATTTTTTAAATTTTTATTAGCTTTTTCTAAGACTTTTTGACCAAAAAGATAATGGGTATAAACAGCAGGCATAGTATCACTCTTTCTTATTCAATTATAACAAATTTCACAAAATTATCACTAAAATATTATAAAAAACACAATAAAAAGGAATATATTTATAATGTTTCTTGTGGTATAATTTAAGTTAGGTGAATAAATTATGGGGTCTAAAACATTTAAAAATTTAGATGAACAGATTGACATATTAAAAGATAAAGGACTCATTATTGATGATATAGATTATGCCAAAGAAATCCTCCTTCGTGAAAATTACTTTTTTTTAAGCGGATATAGGCATTTATTTTTAAGGGATGATGGCAGTCGTAAATTTAAAACAGGCACTAATTTTCGAGAAATATATAGTATGTTTGCTTTTGATAGACAACTTAGAAATATTTTATTTAAAAATATTCTAATTGTAGAAAACAACTTAAAAAGTATTTTATCTTATGTTATGAGTAAAAATCATGGGTTTAAGGAACATAATTATTTGAATGCTGATAATTTTGTAAAAGATTATAGCAAAGGAAGACAAATTAATGATTTACTTAGAAAGATGAAAAGACAAATTAGTGTTAATGGTAAACAACATGCAGCGACAAGCCACTATATTAATAATTATGGTTATATTCCTCTTTGGGTAGTTGTTAAAGTTTTGTCTTTTGGTATTGTGGGAGAATTGTATTCTGTTTTACAAAAAGAAGATCAAGAAGAGATTGCTAATGTTTATGGTATTTCCATAAGAAACATGATTGATTATTTACCGATTTTGGCTAATTATCGTAATTTATGTGCTCATGAAGATTTATGCTTTAATAATAGAACCCATAAAAAAATAAATAGGACAAAATATCATGATTTATTGGATATTCCAATGGATGAAGAAGGAAATTATATTTATGGGGAAAGTGATTTATTTGCAATTATAATTATTATGAAAGAGTTATTAAAAGATGAAGATTTTGTATTAATGATGAATGAAATTAGTTATGAACTTGATGTATTAGATGGGAAAATTCATACAATAGAAATAGATGATGTGTTAGATGCGATGGGATTTCCTGTAAATTATAAAGAGATAGTGAGGATGAAATAATGAAACAAAATAGTAGTTCAAAAGCGAGAATAATTGTTTATACAATATTTATTTTAATGTTAGGAATCTTTTTAGCTTATGGTTTTATTTATAAGTTTCCAAAATTATTTCAAGAAACAGTAACTAAAATTGAAAAAGATGTTACTGTAACTGATAAAGGAATTGCTGATGCAGTAGATAAAGTATATAATGCAGTTATTATTGTATCAAATTATAAAAATGATAAATTATATGCATCTGGAAGTGGCTTTGTTTATAAGAAAGATGATAATAATTTTTATATTATTACTAATCATCATGTTATTGATGGTGGTGATAGTTTTAAAATTACATATTATGATGGAGTAGAAGTAGATGCTAAACTTGTTGGTAGTGATCAATATGCTGATATTGCTGTGTTGCAAGTAGAGGCAAGAGATAATATGGATACAGTTAGAATTGGCGCAACTGACTTACTTAGAGTTGGCGATACAACTTTTACAGTTGGGGCTCCTTTAGACTTTGCATATTCTTGGACAGTTACAAGAGGAATAATTTCGGGAAAAGAAAGATTAGTTGAAGTATCATTAAGTAACAGTACGGATGATGATTATATAATGAATGTTTTACAAACTGATGCTGCAGTTAATAGTGGTAATTCAGGTGGACCATTATGTGATTCAAATGGCGAAGTAATTGGCGTTATTTCTGCTAAAATAAGTAGTACAGGTGTGGAAGGAATGGGCTTTGCTATTCCCATTGAAACAGCTGTTGAAAAAGCAGAAGCAATTATAAATGGTGATAATAGTGAATATCCATCAATTGGAATATATCCAGTTAATGTTACTACCGTATTAAGAAATAGTTTAAGAGATCAAACATATCTTCTTTATTTAACAAAATATAATATAACATCAGGAGTTTTAGTATATGATGTTGATGATGATACGGCGGCTTCCAAAGCTGGTTTAAAAGCATTAGATGTTATAACTAAAATTAATAATAAAGATATAAGTAATGTAGCATATCTTCGATATGAGCTTTACAAACATAAAATTGGTGATACAATAAAAATAACTATTAATAGAAAAGGAGAAGAAAAAGTTCTTTCCTTAAAAATGATAGCTAGTTAGGAGAATTTTATGAATAGTGATGTTAAATTATCAAATAGAATTTTAGCATATTTATTAGATATACTTTTAGTATATGTTGTTATTAGTCTTTTAGTAAGTATTAGATTTATAAATCCATATTATGATGAGTATATAGAAGCTTATGAAAAGTATAGTGACTTATTAACGATTGAAGATGAGAATGTTAATATAAATGATTTAATTAATTCAGCTAAAGATGAATTTTATAACGTCAACAAATACGGAATAGTTTATAATTTAACATCATGTATGATTATATTTTTATATTTTGGCTTATTTCAAAAATTTAATAATGGTCAGACTTTAGGTAAAAAGATTATGAAAATTAAAGTTGTTGATAATAAAGATAATAATAATCCTAGTCTTTTAAAATATTTAATTAGAATATTACCTTTGCAATATATTTATATTGGTGGATTTTTACCATTATTATTAACATCTTTATTAGTTTTCTTATTAAAAGGCAATGCTTATTTATATAGTTTAACTATAGTTACCTTTGGATTTATGGTAATAAATATTATTAGTTTTCTTTTAATTATCTTTAGAAAAGATAAAAGAGGATTACATGATTTAATAGCGGGCACTAAAGTTGTAAAAGAATAACTAATTTTCTTTTTTAGTTGAGTTGTATTTATAAATATGATAGAATATAGAAAGCTTGAAAGGAAAAAGAAAAATGAAAAAAATTATTAGTTTATTATTATGTTTAGTTATTGTTTTAGGAACTTTTGGCTGTAGTAAAAAATATAGTGAAAATATCTTAAAAGTTAGAGAAGAATTTAATCCTTGGCAATTAGATATTGAAGAAAATGTAGGAGATCTTCTAGATAAAGCTTTAGAAAAAGCCAAATGGCAAGATAAAGATAATGTAGTAACTGTTACAGGTAAAGATCAAAAAACTGGTGATGATGTGAAAATTACTTTTGAAATTAAAGATGATACAATTAATTTTGATAAAATGATAATTGATGGTGAAGAAAAAGATTATATAGGCTTTTTTGAATATATCAGAGATTATGCAGAATAAAAACCATTTATTGGTTTTTTTTATTTGTCTATAGGTATTTGTTATGGTAAAATGAATTTGTGAGATATTATGAAAAAGTTTTATAAAATATTAGAAGATAAAGTAAAAATGGCTATAAATGAGTGTCATTATGAAATGGATGAAGTCTCTGTATTAGAATCTAATCGTCCGGATTTAGGAGATTATCAATTTAATGGAGCAATGGCTTTAGCTAAAGTTTATCATAAAAATCCTTTAGAAATAGCTAACGAAATTACAAGTATATTAAAAAAAGATAATTTTTTTAGTGATGTTTCCGTGGCTGGACCGGGTTTTATTAATATGATTATAAGTGAAAAAGCTTTAATAGATTTTTTTAATATTGATGATTATAAATATGAAGCAAATGGAAAATTAATTTTTTTAGATTATGGTGGTGCGAATGTTGCTAAAAGTTTACATGTTGGCCATTTAAGAAGTGTTAATATTGGTGAAGCTTTAAAAAGATTATGTAATTATTTAGGATATAAAACTATTTCAGATACGCATTTAGGGGATTTTGGCCGTCCTTTAGGGTTAGTTATTTTAGAGTTAAGTAAGAGATATCCTGAGTGGCAATATTTTGATAAAAATTATGATGGAATGTATGAAGATGTTCCTATTACTAATGAATTATTAGAGGAAGTATATCCGTATGCTTCACTTAAAGCTAAAGAAGATGAAGAATACTTAAAGGAAGCTCAAGATATGACGAAAAGACTTCAAGATCAGGAAAAAGGTATTTATGATTTATGGCTTAAAATAATGGAAGTATCTAAAAAGAGTATAAAAAAAATATATGATGAGTTAAATGCAACTTTTGATTTATATAAAGGGGAAAGCGATGCTTCATTATGTGTTCCCAAACTTCTTAGCTATTTAGATAATTTAGATATAGTTAAAGAAAGTGAAGGGGCTAAAGTCATTGAAGTATCTAGTGAAGATGATAAACTAGAAGTACCCCCAATGTTATTAATTAAATCTGATGGAGGAATTCTTTATAGCACAACAGAATTAGCTACTATTTATGATAGAATAGAAAACTATCATCCTGATGAAATATGGTATATGGCGGATAAAAGACAAAGTCTTCATTTTACCCAAGTTTTTCGGGCAGCTAAAAAAGCTAATATCGCAAGTGATACTAAACTTGTTTTTGCTGGTTTTGGGACAATGAATGGTAAAGATGGCAAACCTTTTAAAACTCGTGATGGTGGAGTTATGAAGCTTGAAAGTTTACTTGACGAAGTAAAAAGAGAATGCTTAAAAAAATTAAATGAAAATATTAAAGAAAATAGAGATTTAATTGCTAATATTATTGCGGTTTCTGTTATTAAATATGCTGATATGATTCCAAATAGAGAAACTGATTATAATTTTGATATTGAAAAGTTTTGTGACTTAGAAGGTAAAACAGGACCCTACATTTTATATTCAACTATTAGAATGAAGTCTCTTTTAAATAAGGCTTTAGAAAATGGAATAAAATATAATAAATTATATCTTATTGCTAATAATTTTGATCGAGAAATATTGTTAATTTTAAATAATTTTGATATTATATTAGAAAGGTCATTTGATTCACAATCGCTTAATGATATAACGGAATATTTATATCGTTTAAATAATAGTTATAATAGATTTTATAATGAAAATCATATTTTAACAGAAAATGACGAATTAAAAAAAGAATCATGGCTATATTTAACAAGTATTGTTTACAAAATTAATAATATTTTGTTAGATATACTGGCAATTCAAATACCAGAAAAAATGTAAGAATATAAAAGGGTTTTTGGGAGGTAAATATGGAAGAAAGATTAAAAAAAATGTGTGAATGTGCTTTAAATGAGAAGGGGTTAACTGCAAGTAATTTAAGTAAATATGGTATTACTAGATATTATATTACTAAGTATATTAATGAAGGTATAATAGAAAGAGTTTCTTATGGAAATTATAAATTAGTAAATGAAAGTATGTTAAATGAATATAAGACTTTGAAGGAATCTGATAATTTATATAAATTAGCGAATAGTTCTAAACCTTTAGAAACTAATATCCCTTTAGATGTTAATGCGCAATTGGATGTTAATGTGCCTTTAGAAGTTGTTAAAATTTTAAATTCTTTAATTAGTGAAAAAAATAATGAAGAAAAAATTAATCATTTTAAGTCAAAAGAAAAAATAACTAATTATTTGAAAAAAATAAAAAAAGAAGAATATTTTTATGTTATATCTTCTTGTATTGAAATAAGTGATTTACAAGGTGATTTATCATATAATTATGTAATTAAAATATTAATTGGTTTAAATAATGGAACATATAAATTTGATATTGATTATTTTGCTAGAGAATTTTATAAAGCTGGTCAATTAGGAAATGAAAAGGTAGCTAGAATATATTATAATATAATAAAAAATTCAGCTATGTTTACAAAAGCATATAAAATTGCAGATGGAATGGAAGATGCATTAGCTTATTATGAAAAAACTGCTTTAGATAGAAGAGCTAGTATAAGAAATAATGAATCTTTAGAATATGAATTAAAAATAAATAATTTTGGAATACCTAATTCTAACGAAATAATAGAATTAATAAATAATGGTGTATCTATTGAAGATGTAACTAGGAAATTTAATTTAAGTAATGAAACAATTTTATATTTGTATTTGTTAATTGCGGAATATTATTATAGTTATGAAATGTATGTTAAAGGTGATGCTTTTATTATTAAAGTATTAAATAATAATAAAGATAATAATATAAATATTGCTATAAAAGAAGTTTTAGCAAATAGATTATTATATTCTAAAATAGAACCATCTACTACTTTAAAAAGAGTTAAATAAAAAAGAATGCTAGTTTTAATTAATTAGCATTCTTTTTTATCAAATTCTTTTTTTAAATAACCATTATATAATAATATATCATATAATTTTTTATTTAGAATTAAATCAAATTCGCCAATATATTCAAAGACATGAGGATTAAAGCCTAATTTAAAACGATTTAAACCAGAGTATGGATTTTCATTTTTAAAGTCGCCAACAACGCCATTTAAATCTAAATAATCGAAGGAATCTTGATAATATTTTATAATACTATAGTATAAAAAATAGTTAGGAGCAAATCTTTTATAACTCTTATCATAGGCATTCATAATAATAGTTACCATATTATTATGTTTAACAACTAAGGCGCCAGCAATATAATTTTTTTCTAATTTTTCACTCATTCCTTTAGAAGCTTCTAAGATATCATTTTTATAAGATAAAAGGGTTTTATCGCTATTCATTTTAGCATTAATACATTTTTCAGTACCATATTTAACTAATCGATCATTTAGATAGTTATTTCTATCAAATTCTAAATTATAAACATATTGACTATTTTTTAAAAATTCAACATAATCAATTGAAACAAGAAATAAATCTATTGCATCATCTTTATCAAATACTGTGTAATAATCACGGTAATAAAAAGAACCTTTATCCGTGGTATTTTTTAATAAATTATAAAATATTGGTAATTCATTTTTTGATACTTTTTCAAATACTAAGCCTTTTCTAATTCCTTTTCTAATTTTGTTGCGGTTATTTTTACTTAGTTTTGAGACATCAAATTCTTTTAAATTAATAAAAGCATTAAAACGAGGTAATTGAGCTTCAAAATACATATTATCAGCTAGTTTTTTAAAATCATTATTAATAAGACTATTTTTAATAGAATAATTTTCATTATAAGATATTTCTAAATTATCATTAAGTTTGCCAATAGGTAAATTAGGATTTATTTTGATAAAAACTATTTTTTTACTAGCATAATATTTTTTTAATTCTACAACAAAGGTATTAAGTAAATATTCATTGCTATAATCAATTAAAAAACCTCTTGGAGCATAGCCGTAATGACTTTGATTACCTATTTCTTTAATTAAAATTAAAGAAGCCGCTAGAATATTATTATCACTATCTTTTAAGCCCACTAAATCATAGTCGAAGCCATTTTCGGCTTTAAGCATGGCATAGTTGATAGTTTGACAATAATTACTTAAAGGATGGTTTTTTTGATAGTTCATAAATTCTTCAATACTAAGAGTTGTAATATGCATAAAATCACCTCTTCTTAAGGTAAATATTATACCATAAAAACCTTGAATAAAAAAGGATTAATTGTTACAATTAGATTGGTGAAGTAAAATGTTAGAAAAAATATTTGGATATGCTAAAGGAATATTTAATATAATTACGATTGGTAATTTAATTATTGGTTTATTATGTTTCTTAATTGGGTTATTATTTTCTTTAAGTCCCAATTTAAGTAATATATTAGTTTCTATTATATCAGGGTTATTACTTATTTCTAATGGTATATTAACTATTATATCGTTTATTAAAAGAAAAGGAATTGAATTATATAATTATAATTGGATTTATGGAGCTATTTTAATTATTATTGGTATTATTTCAATGTTTAGTGGTAAAAGTTTATCAATTATATTAGGTATCTATTATTTAGCTATAGGTATTCAAAATGGTCATTATGCTTTATTACTTAAGAAATTTAAAGAATCTAGTTGGTTATTTGTTTTAGTTACAGGAATACTTTTTATAATACTTGGGGTTACAGCTTTCTTTACTAATAAAGATAATGTTATCGTGGTAAGTGGTATATGTTTAATGGGCTATGGTCTTATGAATATTATCGACACTATTCTTTTACGTCATCGTAGTGAATATTTTATTGCTTAAACTTAGTCAAATGGAGATGTAAAACATCTCTTTTTTTATTGTTAAATAATATAGATTTGGTTATACTAAAATTGTAGTAGAAATGAGTGTTGTAAATGAATATAAAAGATATCCATGCAAGAGAAATTCTTGATAGTAGAGGAAATCCAACAATTGAAGTAGAAATGATTTTAGCTAATAATATAAGAGCAGTTGCATCGGTTCCAAGTGGAGCATCAACTGGTTCTAAAGAAGCCTTAGAACTAAGAGATAATGATTTAGGAAGATATATGGGTAAAGGCGTTTTAAAGGCTTGTGAAAATGTTAATACAATAATTAGAAATGCTTTAATTGGTCAAAAAATAGATCAAGTAAATGTTGATAAAATTTTACTTAAATTAGATGGCACTCCAAATAAGAGTAATTTAGGAGCTAATGCGATGTTAGCAGTCTCTCTTGCAACTTTAAAATGCTTAGCTAAATTACAAAATAAAGAATTATTTGAATATGTAACTTCTGGTAAAGTAAGTTTACCTATTCCTATGGTAAATATTATTAATGGTGGTGTTCATGCGGATAACAAATTAGATGTTCAAGAATTTATGATTGTACCTATTATGAAAGGGGAAGCTAAAAGAATTGAAGCCGCTAGTGAGATATATCATTCCTTAAAGAAAATAATTAAAAATAAGGGGTTATCAACTGCTGTTGGTGATGAAGGGGGATTTGCTCCTAATTTATCAAAAACAACAGAGGCCTTAGATTTAATTATGGATGCTATTAATGAAGCAAACTATCATCCGGGTAAAGATATACTACTTGCAATTGATGTGGCAGCAAGTGAAACATATGATCAAAATAAAAAAGTTTATAAAATAGATGGTCGTGAAATGGATGCAAATGAACTAATTAAATATTATATGAATTTAGTAAGTAGTTATCCTATTATTAGTATTGAAGATCCTTTTTATGAAAATGATTTAGAAAGTTTAGCTGTTTTAACTAAACTTATTGGTCATAAAATAATGATTGTTGGTGATGATCATTTTTGTACTAATCCAACATTACTTGAAGCTGGCATTAAAGTTAATGCCGCAAATGCTATTCTTTTAAAAGCTAATCAAATTGGAACAGTATCAGAAATGACTAAAACTATTATCATGGCTAAGAAAAATAATTATAAAACAATTATTTCTCATCGAAGCGGTGAAACAGAAGATACTTTCATTGCTGACTTAGCTGTTGGTTTTGGTATTCCTTTTATTAAAACAGGTTCGGTATGTCGTGGTGAAAGAATTTGTAAATATAATCGTTTAATGAAAATTGAAGAATTACTTAATAGGTAATTCTTGATTAATATGGGAGAGCGTATGAAGAAAGATAAATCATTAATTATAACTATTTTAATATTAGTAGTGGTTGTTGCTATTACAATTATCACTTGTAGTATTATTTTTAAATTAAAAACAAATGATAAAGAAGATTCTAATAAAACAACAGAAAAAATTGATTTACTAAACTATAAATTAACTGAAGAAAATCAAACTTTAAATGTTGAT
This sequence comes from uncultured Bacilli bacterium, assembly GCA_947628375.1. GTDB lineage: Bacteria > Bacillota_I > Bacilli_A > RF39 > UBA660 > SIG200. The sequence goes on along the minus strand of CANQZQ010000030.1, from coordinate 921 downwards.
GATCATTTAACTATTAAATTCATAGGAAATAAAGTAAATGATTTATATAAATATACTTTAGAAATGTTTTTAGATAATAATAAATTAAATAATAATACTTTTTTTGAAGATCAATCTAAAGATATAGTTTATTCTTATTCATATGCTTATTTTAAAATAGAAAATATTAATAATTATTATCTTATTCAATATATTAAAGATGGATCGCAAAGTAATGGGAGATATGTTATTATTTTAGATAATCAAGGTAATTTAATTAACAGTTTTGAAAATGTTTATTTTAAATTTGATTATAATACTTATGAATATGATATAGAGAAGAGTGAAAATTTAGAAATTATATATTGTCAAAAATATATTTTAGGAGATAAGTCTCCAATATTTAATGAAGTCTTTAAAAGTCTTGCAGAAGAGAAAGAAACATTTAAAGTTGATGATAAACTAACTCTTAATTTTAATGGCTATAAAGTAGAAGATATGGGTGGATATACTTATAATTTAGATATTATCTTTAACAATAAAAAATTAAATAATAATACTATTTTTGAAAGAAATGATAAAAGATTTATTTGGTCTAGTAATTTTAGTGCCGGTGTAAATGTTATAATTTTGAATAATCAATATATAATAGATTCATATATTGGTGAACAAGTAAATGGTCATTATTTGGTTATTCTTGATGAAAATGGTAAATTAATTAAATCTTTTGAAGATGTTGATTATGAAATTATATATGATAAGATGGAACTTCATGTAAGACAATGTGAAGTTATGAAAGATTGTTATGAAGTTGAACCAGAAATATTTAGTTTTAATTAGAGAAGTTTTTTTGAACTTCTTTTTTAATGACCTTTAAGGGTGTGGTTTGCTATGGGCAAACCATCAAAAATCCACTCGTTAAACGAGTGGAATTAAAAGACT
>CANQZQ010000029.1 GCA_947628375.1 uncultured Bacilli bacterium | reverse complement strand
TTAAACAAAAAATCAGAAAAAGTTTTCAACATTTTTCTGATTTTTTTATTTTCTTTATTTTTTATGGAAACTCAAATTTTAGGATTATTTTCTAATTAAGGATAAAGTATTTACTAATCTTTGTTTTAAATTTAGCTCTTCTTCTTTAAATTCTCTAACTAAATCATTAATATTGACATCAAGAAAACAATAATCATCTAAAGGAATATTATATTCATTCATAATATCATTTAATGTAGTATTTTCATCTATTTTAAAATTAAAACCATTAATATTAAATCTTACTTCGCCTTTATTAACTCTAGCGATTAAAAAAGCATCCATTAATATTCTTAAAAAACTATAATATTTACCAAATTTAAGAAAATGAATTTTATTTTTTTCATCATATTTATATTCAGCAATAGATAATTGATAATTACTAACCATTTGCTTAAATTCTAAGTGCTTTTTACTAGAGTAAGCTATTTTAAAATCATTTTGGGGATAACCATAATGACGCTTTTTATAAGCTTCCATGGCCTTTAGTATTTTATCTTCATTTTTAAAGAAGATGAAATAATCATTTTCCGCATCCCACCAAAATTCATTACCTTTTTCGATTCCTCTTTCAATATTTGCCCTTAAATTACATCTTTCTTGTAAAAAATATTTATCTTTAATAAGGCCATCAACGTATTCTATAACTTTATCTTTATAGATAATTGGAGCATAAATTTTAAGAGGATTACCAGACTTATCTTGATATTTAGAAATAGTATAAACTTGATAAAAATCACCATTAATAGTCATTCTTTTAAGAGATTGAGGTAAAACTCCACATTCAAATTCGGCTGAACCCATTAAATTAAGATTTATTATGTCATTAATGCTATTAATATCTTCATCATTAAGAGCATCAATACCTTTTTTAAAATAACCACTTTGAATAAGCCAAGGATTTTTAGAGATTAAATGATTTCTTTTTTCATCCATTATTATACCACCTTTCATTAATGATTTATTCTAACATTAATAATTATTAAAATCAATTAAATTATGAAAAAAAGTAAACCATATAGGTTTACAAATTTCGCATTAATTTAGTTACTTTATCTTCTTGTGGATGAAGAGTGTCGTGTAATTTATTCCATATACCATCTCTTAAATCATCATTATTGTATTCTATATTATCAGATAAATATGTATTTAAATATTTTTGCATAAATTCTTTTATAGTATTAATTACTTTGTCCATTTCTTTATTTGTGTGTTCACTAGCTTTCATTTTGTTTGCTAAAATATAAAGCCTCATTGCTAGTAAACTATTTAAAATATTTTGGTAATCTCCTCGATCAACTATTTTTTCATAAACATCTATTTGCTTTAAGAAAAAATTTTCTAAAGAAGCAGCATAATAGAAATAACCATCATAAAATTGTCCTCTAAAATCCCGGGCTTGATAGTACCTTAAACTAATACAATTAATAATCCAATCATCACCAAATGATGTATTACCATTGATAACATTATTAATATATTTAAAACGGTCTTCACGCCAATGATTATCTGGTTTAAGGCGACCTATTTTAGTATACATATCACGATGGGTTTCAGCAGTTATATAAGGGAAATTATAATGCATTGGTTTTATTAACTCAAAAAGTTTTCCTTTACTTATTTCATCACTTTTATCTAATACTTCTAAATATCTTATAATTGAATTAGCATCTAACTTATATAAGCATAAAGTTAATATTTCATCTCTTGTAACACTTGGGTATTTATCTAAAAGTTCATCTACATTAATATTAAATAAACTATTTCCTTTAAAAAGATATAAAATTTCAAATGGATAATAAGTAGGTACATTAAATTTTTCAAAATTAGCATAATATAAATCATACATTCTATTTATATCTTCACTATATTTTTGCTTAAATTCTTCCTTTAAAACTCGTGTATAATACTTCTTTTCGCCATCTTCTTCAATCATTTTATATTCGATTTCTTGAAGCCTTGAATTAGCTAAATCTTCCCTTGTTAATTTACTTCCATTTTTAAAATCCTTTTGCTCTAAATCTGGTATTGGAACTAAAACATCGACTCCATAACTAGCTAAAACATCATAAGTATTTGCTATTAAATAAAGTAAAGTTAAAGGATCCATATTATCTCTATTAAAAGCATCTCCATTACAAATCATTCTTATCATCCGATAGTAAGGAGATGAAAGATAAAAATCATAAACACCTAAAGTATATTCATCAACACCCCAACTTTTTGGTGTTCTAAAAAGAATGTCTTTAATAAAGCCATTATATCTTTCTTTATTAAAATCCTTGACTTCTTCATAAAATTCTCGCCCTTTACTTGTAATAGCTATATCATCTATTTTTGAATCTTTATCATATAAAGTACTAAATAAATTTGGAATTAAATAATCACGCATAAATTCCTTTATTTCATCATCTTCTTTTTCTTCAACAAATACTCTAGGAAACAATTTTAATTTTTTATCAATTTCCTCTAAACTATGCATTAAGCAAACACTCTCCTTTATTAATTATTTATTCTAGCATTTAATATTATTATAATCAAGTTAATTGTGATAATTTTCTAGATAGTTAATGGCATCTTTTAAAGTACTAACCCCAACTATTTTAATATCAAGATTTCTTTTTTCTTTAATGCTTTCTGCTTCTTCTAAATTTTCCATTGGACAAAAGAAAATATCAGCTTTCTTTTTAGATGCCCCTAAAACTTTATACTTAACTCCTCCAATTTCACCAACATTACCATCGCTATCAATAGTCCCTGTTCCAACAATATTTAAGCCTTTACTTAAATCTTTATCAGTTAAAGCATTATAGATAGCCAGACTCATCATTAAGCCACCACTAGAACCAGATTCATTATTTTTCATTTTTATATCAACATCAATATCAGTTGTAAATTCATATGATGTTTTTAAAGCTACACCTATTTTAAGAGTGTTGTCTATATCTTCATAGATAGTAGCTTCTTTAAGCATTTCTTTTTCATCTCTTAATACTTTAACTTTAACTTTATCGCCAGCTTTTAAATCTTTAATTGCCTCTTTAATATCATCAAGTTCATTAATATCTATTTCATTTACTTGTAAGATTATATCGCCAATTTTAATATTAGTGCTCGCCTCATCGCTAAGATAAATAACAGTATTAATTGTTTTAGTAATATTAATATTTTTCCCCGCTTCTTTAAAAGCTGCAATTTTAGCATTATCAATGCCTTCTTTTAAATAGACTTTACCAATAGAAATAGTATCTTCATAACTATCACCATTAGTTATCTCATTTATGGGATATAAATCCCAATCAGGTAAAAGATAAGAAAGCAAAATAAAAGCTGGTGTTCCTTTCATAGCATTAACATAACTCATGGAAAAAGAACCCTTTTCTTCATAATTAGTATCTATATTAATACGATTTTTCAAATTAATCGTACCACCACTTCGATAAATGATAAAAGGTAGTTCAAAATAAAAAAGAAATATAATAACAGCTAAACCAATTAAAAATTTATAATTTTCTTTAAAAAATAGTTTTATTTTAGCATATACTTTATTAATCATTTCTAACACCCTAGTTTATTATAGCATATATTGAGGTAATTTATGAACAAACTAAAAAAAATCTTAACAATATTTTGCTTATTTTCTTTAATCTTTATTTTATTTAAATATAATTATCTATTAAAACCATCAGTTATTAATTCTCTTACTTTATGGATTAATAAAGTATTTCCATCATTATTTATTATGTTTATTATTAATGATATCATTATTAATACCAATATATTAAATGCTTTAGATAGTAAAATTAGTCCCTTATTTAATAAAATATTTAATACTAGTGGCAATACATTTTCTTTATTTATCTTATCAATTATAAGTGGAAGTCCCACCAATGCATATATAATTAATGAATCTTTTAAAAAAGGTCAAATTACTAAAGAAACTTGTGAAAAATTAATGACTTACACTTATTTTTCTAATCCTTTATTTTTATATAATATTTTAATGGGATCTTTTAATAAAAGTATTACGATAAAGATTATTGTTTTACATTATTTAGCAAATATTATAATTGGTTTTTTAGAAAGAGGAAAAGTTAAAGAAAAAAAGATAAATATCACTACAAAGGCAAACAAAGAAAATATTTTATTATTAATACCCAAAAGTATTGCTAAAAGTATTAATACTTTATTAATGATTTTAGGATGTATTACTTTTTATATGATAATAAGTAATATAATAATTAAAATACTTCCTTTTAATAACACTTTAACTGTAGTTTTTAAAGGATTATTAGAAATAACTCAAGGCTTAAATATCATAAATACTATAAATGGAAAAAGCATAATAAAAGAGATTATAGCTATTTTTCTAATCTCTTTTGGGGGGTTATCTATACATACCCAAGTACTCTCATTAATAAATGATAAAAATTTATATAAACATTATTTTTTAGGAAGAATATATCAAGCTTTAATTAGCACAAATACCTATATTATTATTTATATTATTAATTGCTATATTTAAGTTATCAGAATATGTAATTTCTAATGTATCAAAATATTCTTGTCTTAATAAAGGAATATTTATCATAAAATAGTAATTATTATTTTCTATATCTTCTTTATAGATAAAAGAGGCACATTTATCAATATGGATATCTTTAGAAAATGCTAAAGTATTTGATAATTGATCATTTTTATAATATTCAAAATTATCTTGATTAGTTTTTAAATAAGTAGTCATATTGTTAAAAATAAACTTAATTATTAATTCTTCATTAATAGATTCATCGCTTACACTTAGTAATTCATTTTCTCTTAAATCATTTTGAATTTCTCTTAGAAATTTTAATTTATTTAATTCATATTGATAACTACTTTGACTATTTACTTCTTCTCTTTTTACAATATTAATAAGAGAAAATAATAAAGAAGAAACTATGCCAATTAAGATAATAGTAGCAAGCATTTCGATTAAAGTTAAACCCTTATTGTTCATTTGCATTATATACCTCATCATGAATATTATCTTCTTTAATAAAGCTCTCTTTAATTCTTATTTTATAATCATTTAATATTTCTTCATTATGATAATAAGTATGAAGTAAAAAGGCCATAAATGTGAGAAATACAAGAAAAAAAGAATAAATTAATGCCGTTGATATAAAACCGTTTTTTTGCATTTTTACCACCCTACCCAACTATAATTATATTGACATCTTTCTTTTAAACAAGTTTTATATTCACTAATTAAAATGTAAGAGGAAGAAATATTAATTTTAGTTGAGGTAATATACGTTTTAAAAGAAGAACTTATATTTAAGCAAGTTTCATTTAATAAGCATTTTCTTAAATTATTTAAAGAATTTGTTTTAACAATAATTAAATTATTGACTTCAAAATCTTTAAATAATTGTTTTAAATAATTATTTAAATAAGCACTTTCACTATTTATTTCTAAATAATCTTGATCATTTAAAAAATCATCGAGAATATATTTTTGAAGATTTTCTTTTAAATATTCACTACGATAAATATAATTTATTTCATCATAATTGTCTTTTTCTTTTACATTATTTGTAATTCTTTTAAAAGAATTATATAAAAGTAGTAAGGTGGATATAAGTGTCACAATAACAATTAATGATTCTAAAAATATAAAACCATTTTTTTGCATTTATACCACCTCTTATCTTCTAATTTATATTATATCTTAAAGATTGATATTAAGCAAATATAAGATTTTATTTTAATGTTTATCATATGTAATATTTTTAACACTAGGTCCTTTTATACAAATACCTTCTTTACTAAATCGGGAAGCATGACAAGGACAATCCCAAGTTTTATCTACCTCATTAAATATTAAGCTACAGCCCATATGAGGACATTTATTATAAATGATATATTCTTTATCATTTTCTTTGTAAATAGCTAGATTTTCACCATTAATTTTTTTAAATGTAACATTAGAGTTATAAAAACTTTTATTTTTATTTAATTTACTTAAAATTAGTCCTTTCATACTATTATAACTATTAATTAAAAAATTATTTAGATATTTTAAATTATTAACTCTTGTTGGATCACACATAAGAGCATATTTATTTTCTTTATTTAAAATTAAATCGCTTAAGATAAGACCCGCTAATGTACCATTAGTCATGCCCCATGTATTATAACCTGTAGCAATTAAAAGATTGAGTTTATCTTTTTTTAAAGTGCCAATATAAGGTATATGATCGACAGTAATTAAATCATCATTTTTCCAAATATATTCTATTGGTAAATCATTGACATTTTTTATATTATCTTCAAAATTATCTTTTTCTGATAAATTGCTAGCAATACTAGAGGAATTATTTAAATAAATTAAATAATCTTGATGATATCTAATAGATGTTGTCGGTTTTCCAGAAGTAATATAAGTTTTATGATCATGTTTTTTTAAAGAAGCACTAATATATGATTTTTCTATATTGGCTTTCAAGGGTAAAAAATATGGTAAAAGAAAATAAGGATAATGACACGCTAAAATAACTTTAGAAGCAGTTATTTTATATTTATTAGTATAACAATAATATTTTTGCTCTTTTTCTTCAATTTTAACTATTTTCGTTTTTTCATATATTTTATGCTTTTTTTGACATATTTTTTTTAATTCTTGTAAATATTTAATGGGATGAAAAACATAAGTATCATTAACACTTATTTGATATTTACCGAAATTTTTATATTCTTCTTCTACTTTAGCATTAAAACTTAAAAGTAGTTCTTTTTCTTTTTGGATTTTTTTTATATCTTCTTTTTTATTAGTATAAACAGATGATTTAACTTGTTCAAAGTCACAAGAAATTTTTTCTTTTTTAATAATTTCTTTAATTTTATTTATGGCTTCAATTTGTGATTCATAATATAATTTAGCAGTTTCATAATTATGTTTCTTTTTTATATCACTATATATTAATTCTTGTAAATAATTAATTTTACCAGTTGTATGGCCAGTTATACCTGATCCAACTAAATTAGCCTCGACTAATACAATATTTAAATTACTATCTTTTAAATTATATAAAGTAGAAAGCCCTGTAATACCACCGCCAATAATTAAAACATCACAATTAATATCTTTATCTAAAGAAACATAATTATTATCATCATAGCCATCTAACCAAAGACTTTTCATCTAATCACCATTATTATTATGGCTAATTAGTAAAAAAATACTTAAGTTTTTTTCTTAAGCATTTTCTTCTAATATTCCTTTTATTCTTCTTACACCAGCACTAGATGATTCTTCTTTAGTTATTTTAAAATGGCCTAACACTCCGGTATTAGTAACATGAGGCCCACCACATATTTCTTTGGATAAATTACCAATTGTGTAAACTTTAACAATTTCACCATATTTATTTTCAAAAGTACCATGAGCACCTTCTTCTTTAGCTTTTTCATATGGTATTTCTTCAAAAGTTACTGGAGTATTAGTTTGAATCATTTCATTAACTCTATTTTCAATACGCATCTTTTCTTCATCAGATAATTTATGATCTAAGTTAAAATCAAAACGAATTCGCTCAGAAGTAATATTGCATCCTTTTTGATAGACATCTTTACCATAAATTTCTTGTAAAGTTGCTAATAATAAATGAGCTAAAGTATGATATTTAATAGAATTTTCGGAAGTATCAGCAAGACCACCTTTAAATGAACCGGCATCAATAGTTCTTGATTTTTCTTGATGCTCTTTAAATGATTTTTCAAAGCCTTCAATATCAACTTCTAAATTATTTTCTTGGGCAAGTTCTAAAGTCATTTCAATTGGAAAACCAAAAGTATCAAATAATTTAAAAGCATCAGCTCCACTTAAAATATTATTATCTAAATTTCTAATTGTTTTATAGAATAATCTTTCCCCATCTTTTAATGTTTTACTAAATTTATTATATTCTTTTTCTAATTCTTGATAGATAACTAATTCATTTCTTTTTAATTCTTCATAAACATCTTGATATTCTTCAATATATATCTTAGCTAAATCATTTAAAACATAGCTTTCAATATTTATTTTTTTTAAATGGCGAATCATTCTTCTTAATAAACGACGTAATACATAACCGGCCCCAATATTTGATGGAGTTATGCCATGATCATCTGCCAAAATGAAAGTACTAGTTCTTAAATGATCCATTATAATACGAAATGATTTTTTATTATCTTCATATTTTAAATGAGATAATTCTTCTAATTTAGCTTTAATATTAACAAAAATTTCTGAATCATAAACACTTTCATAACCATTTAAAACGGTAATAGTTCTTTCAAGTCCCATACCAGTGTCAACATTTTGTTGGGTTAATTTAGAAAGATTGCCATTTTCATCTTTATAATATTCCATGAAAACATCATTCCAAATTTCTAAGTATTTACCACAGTCGCAAGCTGGATTACAATTAGGACTACATTTAGGTTTGCCCGTATCATAAAACATTTCAGTATCGGGGCCACAAGGACCAATTCCACTTCCTAAAATCCAAAAATTATTTTCTTTAGGAAGGTAAAATAAATGATCTTCTTCTACACCTAAACTACGCCAGATATTATAGCTTTCTTCATCTTTAGGAGCTACTTCATCACCAGCAAAAACAGTAAAATATAGTTTATCTTTAGGAATACCTAGATATTCTTTACTAGTTAAAAATTCAAAACTATATTTAATGGCGTCTTTTTTAAAATAAGCACCTAAACTCCAATTACCAAGCATTTCAAAAAAAGTTAAATGAGAGGCATCACCAACCTCATCAATATCACTTGTTCTAATGCATTTTTGAACATCAGTAAGCATATTACCACTTGGATGATGCTCACCAAGCAAAAATGGCACTAAGGGATGCATTCCAGCAGTTGTAAATAAAACTGTTGGATCATTTTCTGGAACAATTGATGAAGAGGCAATTATCTTATGGCCTTTGCTTTCAAAAAATTTTAGATATTTATTTCTAAGTTCATTTGCTTTCATTACTCTACACCTTCTAAAAATTTAAATATTTTATCTTTTAAATTTTCTTTATTATCATTAGCAATAATATAATCAAATTCTTCATAATTATCTAAAGCTGTCTCACTTTGATGAGTTTGTTCTTCTAAAGATAAAGGACTTTTGCCAAATTGATTTTCAACGCAAATAGCATAAACTTTATCATAGTTTAATTTCATTTCTTCAATCTCAATTGGATATCTAACATCACTTATGACAACATTATTAACAAAATGCTCATAAATTTTTAAATTTTCTAACATAGATTTTACAAAATATCTTTCATCAATGCCTCTTATTTCATCTCCTAATTTTTGTAAATAACCTCTTGGCTTAGTATTTTGGTTACCATCCCAATCAGTTAATTCTTGAGCTAAAGTTTTTAAAGGTTTACTATATTCAGTTATAACACATTTATCAAGCTTATAAATATAGTATTCTTTTATTAATTTAGCTACTTCACCTTTTCCACTTCCTGCTTTACCTGCGACTAAAAATATTCTCATAATTTTTTCCTTTCTTTTCAAAAAATAAAAAGGATGATGCCAAGGAGTCAATATGACGGTACCATCCTTTATTTAACTTTAATATTCTTTAACGGGATATCCGATTAATCTCCAAAAGTAGCAATATTTAATCTCTATTATTAGTTTCCACCATTTCTAACTCTCTTTAAATATTAATTAAATACATCTTTTTTCATCGATTACAAATAATAATATATCATACTTTTATAAATTTTTAAATATCTTTTTGAAATATTTTGTCTTTGCCAAAATCAATAATAACTCTTAATAATGTTAATACTGGTGTTGCTAAAATCATTCCTACAATTCCAAAGAAATGTCCAAAGACTAATAAAGCAATAATAATTAAGACAGGATGAGTTTGACTTGCCCTACTCATAACAATTGGTTGTAAAATATAATTTTCAATAATTTGAACAATAACACAAATAATTAAAGTGCCAATTCCAATTAATGGTTCTTGGGTAATACCAACAATAACCGCAATGGCACCACCTATATAAGGGCCAATAAAAGGAATTAAATCGGTAATTCCGCAAATAACACCGAATAAAAGAGGAGCTCTTAATCCGACTAAAGCAAAACCAATCGAATCACAAACAAGAACCATTAGGGAAACAAGAAAAGTACCATTAACGCATTTTCTAACTTCCGTACTAATTCTTGATGATAAATAATGGATATCTTCTTGAATGTTTTTTGGGAATAATTTTTTAAAATGTTTACCAATATTATCGTAATCGATTAACATATATAAACCAATAATTAAACTCATACCAAAGGTACCTATACCACTAAAGAGAGAAACAACAAAGCTAATAATAGTATTTGGTAAATCACTAGCAATCTCGATACTATAATTAGTAATAGTACTTAATACTTTATCTTTAAATTCATTCAAATTAAGGCCATTTTCTTGTAAATTAGTAAATATATTATTAATTTCTCTTGTTATTCTTTCAACAAAACTTGGAAGCATACCAACAAGTTCATTAACTTCATTATATACTATAGGAATAAAAGCATATAATAAAATAAAGATAACTAAGATAAATACAGCAAAGACAACAACAGCACTTAAAGTATTATTATGAATCTTTTCATTTAATTTTTTTACAACTGGTTTTAAAAGCCAAGCCAAAATAAAACCAATGAAAAATGGACTAATAACAGTTAGTAAATCAACAACAAATTTATAAACAAGTAATTCTTTACAAGCAATTATCCCAACTAAAATAAGCATAGCGATAAAAACGATATAAAGTAATTTAAGAATTTTTTTTGATAGACTAACTACTTCATTTATCTCTTTTTTATTAATTTCTTTTGAATCATCTTTCTTCATATTTTCACTTCCTATTATAATTATACTATATTTTTTTTAAAAAAAATATATTTTTAAAAAATAAATAAGTACTTTACGGTACTTATTATTTAGTCATATCATTAGCTTTATCTAAAATGTTATTTAATAGCTTATCAGCTTTATCTTTAGTATTTTTGTTCATTAAGACATAAGTCCCCACTCCAATCATACTAGCCATAGCCATACAAGCCATCATTTCCATTTTTTTCATTTAGTTCACCTCATCATTATTATGGCTTAATTATTTATTATTATGTAAAAATTCTTTCTGTAATTGTTCTTTTAAAGTTGTCTTTCTAACTTCGCCATAATCATTCATAACCCCTTTATAAAATACTTTAGCATCTCCAATGATAATTAAACTTTTTTTAGCTCGACTAACCGCGGTATATAAAATTTTATTATAAAGCATACTACCATAATGATAAGTTATGGGCATAATAATATGATCAAATTCACTACCTTGACTTTTATGAATAGAGATAGCATAAGCATGACGAATATTTTTTAAATCTTTTTTAGCTATATTGACAATATTACCATCAAAATCAATTGTAATAATCTCTCTTTTATAAGGATTATTAACAGTTGCAATACTTTTGATAAAGCCAATATCTCCATTAAAAACATTATTATCGGCATCATTTATTAATTGTAAAACTTTATCACCCTCTTTATAGACTACTTCCCCATAAGCTATTTCTCTTTGGCCAATACTTGGGTTAAATATTTCACTTAGCATTTTATTTAAATTATCAATACCATTTTCGCCTTTATACATCGGAGCTAAAACTTGTAAATTATTTTCATCATAGCCTTTTTCTATACCGGCCTCAACAATTTTTTTAGTAGTACTTAAAATATTTTTACTATCAACAGTTAAAAAATTATAATCATCTTTTTTATTCAAAAATTCTTCTGTTAATTCTTTATTTTTAATTTCTCTTGCTAAATAAGGAATATATGAATTTTCACTTTGCCGATAAATGTAATTTAAAGGAACATAATTAAATAAGTCTGAGGTAATTAAATCACTTAAAACAAGACCTGGACCAACTGATGGAAGTTGATTTGCGTCCCCCACTAAAATAAGTTTAACATAACTATAAACTCCTTTTAAAAGAGAGGCAAACAAAGATGAATCAATCATACTTACTTCATCTACTATAATAAGTTTTTGATAATTTTTATTATTCTCATTTACCCCAAAACTATTAGTTTCTTTGTTCCATTTTAAAAAACGATGAATAGTTGATGCGGGAAGATTGGTAGCTAGACTCATTTTTTTACTAGCTCTACCAGTTGGTGCTAATAAAGCTATATTTTCAACTATGCCTAAATTAGATAATTTATATTTATCAATATATAACTTAACTATAGCATTAATAATTGTAGTTTTCCCTGTACCGGGTCCACCAGATATAATAGTTACGTTATTATTTAATGATGAGGTAATCGCCGCTATTTGTTCATCATTATAAGTAATATTTAACTTCTTTTCTAATTCTTTTATTTTAGGTAGATAATCATATTCAATAATCTCTTTTGCTTCAATTTTCTTTAAATGTTCAGCAATATCAACTTCACTTTCATAGTTTTCTTGTAAATAAACAAATTCATCTTTTAAAACTACTAAAAGTTCATCTTCAAGTTCTTTTATATATTCTTTAAATAATTCAAAATCAATTTGTATTTTATATAAACGGTCTAGATAACTATAAACATCACTTATATGATAATATATATCTCCTAGGTTTAGAGATATAGCTTTCATTACTTCGATAATGCAAGCTTTTACTCTTCTTTTATCATAAAAATCATGAAAATTATTTAAAAATATATTATCTAATCTTTTAAAATCAATAATTTCATTTAATAAATATATATTATTATTTAAAATATCATCAATACGATCTTTAAATTTTATATAAATTTTTCCCGCTTCTTCGATAGAAAAACCTAAATTTTTTAATTTTAGAATAACATCGGAACTTTTATTATAATTAATTATAGAATTATAAATTTTATCTTTAGTACTTTCGCTAATTCCTTCTACTTTATCTAAAGCAAATTTATTTTCTTTAATAATTTCTAAACTTTTATCGCCATAAATGGCAACAATTTTTTCAGCAGTTTTTTTGCCACATCCTTTGATAAAAGAACTACTTAAAAATTCAATAATATCATCATTTTCATTAGGAATAATAAATTCATAATCATCAAATTTAAATTGCGTACCAAATTTTTCATGAAAAATAAAGTTACCAGCGATTTTAAGAGGTGTTTCTAATTTTAAATCTAAGATATTACCTGTAATAGTGATTGTTTTCTTTAAATAATCCTTATCTTTTTCATCTAAAACTTTAGATACACGAAAAAGTGCAACTAAATAACTATTTGCATCATTATAATAAATAGTACTTTTAATTTTTCCTTCTAATACGCTCATAAATTAATTATATATTAAATTAATAATAAAAAAAAGAAGTTTTTTGAACTTCCATATTATTTTAAAGTTAAGCTTTTAGTAAATTCTTTATTGTCTTTATCTATACCTTTAGTTATATAAACAGCTTCTGGTTTTTTAGAAATATATAAATTAAGTTTGTCATAACCAACTGGTAAATTATAAGACACATTTCCATTTTCATCTATTGTTTTAGTTGGTTCAATTACTTCAATATCTTCATTGGTTTTTTTAACCCCTATAACATTAATATCATAATCATTTGTATTAACGTTAATATCTTCATAACAATTAGTAACAACATTATAAAGATGACATAATCCATTATGAAAATCTTCAAAAGAAAGATATTTAGGATAATACTCATCAACATAATAAGTGTTAGCATCAACATAGCCCAAAACACCTTTATAATCTTCTTCAATTCTTTTAATTTGATGTTTTGTCCCATCTAAACCAAAAGCATTCTCTAAATAAGTAATTGCACATATACGATCTTGATGATTAGTTAGAGCATCAGAAATAACAATGCCGCTTCCCATAGTTATTGCTGTAGTTAATAAAGCAAAACCAATATTTTTAACTATTTTCTTTTTATTTATTTTCATTCTTTTCTCTCCTCTTGAGTGGTTCTTAGTATAGCATTTGTAATAATTTATTGCAAGTAAAAAAGCTCTTTTTTTAGAGCTTAAAATTCATATGGCGGAGCAGGAGAGATTTGAACTCTCGCGACAGTTACCCATCCTACACCCTTAGCAGG